>DAIEHR010000059.1 GCA_027353465.1 Acetobacteraceae bacterium
GTGAAGCTGCGGCCGGAGGCACCGCACCCTGCGGCCGAACAGCCCGCCATACCACGGCCTTCGCCAGACGGTACCCCCGGCCTAGAAAGCGCCGGAGCGGGCGGCGCCACCCATCGAAAACAGCGTGCCCCGTTTCGCCAAACACGGCGACCAACGCCCGCATAACCACATATCCGCTGGTGAATGCATGAAGCCGGTTGGCGCGTCGGTAGTGGCGCCGGATTGCCCGGATCTGCTCCGCTGCATTGGCCGGCGGAGTGCTGCCGCGTTTGAAGCCCACCATGTAAATGTCGCGTGATGCCCAGTTGGCGAAGAACGCCACCGGTTCGAGATGTTGTTCCAGTGCGAGCGCGGTACGAAAGTCGTGTTCGGTTAAATTGCGATAATATTCCCAGCCAAGTCCGATTGTCAGCGGCGAGTCGGCCGGGCTGGTTCGTCTTGTCCCGTGTTCCTTACGCCCCGTTGTGGCGCAGGTCATGACAACCAGACCGCCGGGCCGGCACAGACGGATCATATTGACCATCGTCTGCTTCCATTCCGGATTATGCTCCATCGCCTCGCATGAAATCACGGTATCGAAGCTGTCGTCCGGTGCGTTGTAATCCTGGCCCGGACAAACGACGTCAACGCCGCGCCCAGGTGCGACATCAAGGCCAATGTAGCTTCCCCCCTCGAAAAACCGGCGCACCGACCCGTTGATATCGAGGCTCCCAATCTCCAGCGTGCGGGCCGCATGGAAAAAGCCAGGAAACGCGGCCTTCAGAGTGGCAATGAATTCGAACTGTTCTGAATGGGCCACCGATTAGACTCCATAAGCGGCCTTGACCGGCCTTGCCCTTCGGAACGGGCTAATACGCCCACGTCAGGGCGTTCCACCTTTTGCTGTGAAGCGCTTTTGAACGCTTCGCGAAGCAGACAACAACCGGCCCTATTCATCTTAGCAGATGGATCGAAATGAACTGTAATGTCAAGGCGCAGGACCGCCCTCCAGTCAACGCCGGAGGTAGGCGGACCAGCCTTTCTCGCGCCGGATCCGGTGCGTCAGAATGCGCTGGAGGCTGTTGATCGAGAGATTCGGGTTCCAGAATGGATCGTCGTCAAGTTCCCTTGCCCACCGAGAGCGCATGAAGTCTATCTCCGATTGAAAGCGGCGGAGCTTTTCGCCCTCCATATCCTCGCCCCTCGACGCTGATTCCTTGTGGTACAGTTCAGCAAATGGAGTCCATACATTCCGGTATCCGGCTGAACGGAACCTGAGGCACAGGTCCACGTCGTTGAACGCAACCATCAGGTTGCGTTCATCGAAACCGCCGACTTCCAGGAACAGCTCCCGCCGGACTGCCAGGCAGGCTGCCGTCACCGCCGCGGCCTCGCGCACCACCGACAGCAATCCGAACGGACCCGCTTCATTCCGGCCCGTACCGCGATATATGTGGCCAGCCACGCCATAGGGCCAGCCGATCCCCAGAAGGACCCCGGCATGCTGGATCGTGTCGTCCTCATATAGCAGCTTCGCGCCAACGGCCGCGACTCCGGGGCGAACCGCATGGGATACCATCTCGCGTAGCCAGCCCGGCCCGATAACCTCGGTATCGTTGTTCAGTAGCACGATGATTTCGCCACCGGCCAGGGCCACCGCCTGGTTGTTGATCCGGGAATAGTTGAACGGGCCGGGCAGCGGGATAATCCTGACCCGCGGATCGCCGCGCCATTGCTCGAACAGCGCCAGGGTTTCCGGCTCCCGGCTGCCGTTGTCGGCGATAAGCAGTTCGATCGCCGGATAATCGGTCCTGTTCAAAATACCATCCACGCAGGGCCCAAGAAGCTCGGGCGCGTCCCGAGTCGGCACGACGATCGATACCAGCGGCGCGGGGTTGGGAACCGGCCAGACAAGGCGCGGTGCGCCCGATGCCGTGTGAGACAGACGGCAAGCGGACTGGCCGGTGGCATCCAGGTAATCGCGCACCGCCAACGGCGATGGTTGTCCGGCGGGCGGCAGGGCCTCGCCAGAACCCGCGGTTCCGCGTGCATGATATAAAATGCTGGTAATATGGTGGACCGCTTGTCCCCCGGCCACGGCAACCGCCCGTAAAGCCAGATCGTGCTCCGGGTCGCCCTGCGAGACTTGGGGGAAACCGCCGACGGCCCGGATCAGCTCTGCTCGGTAAGCGCCGCCACGCCCGATCGTATTCTGCGCTAGCAGCAAATCAGGATCGAAGTCTGGCTTGAACCAGGGATCGAAGCGCCGTCCGGATTCGTCGAGCCTGTCCTGGTCTGAATAAATGACCTGAAGCGAAGCATCGGCGGTGGCCGCCAGGCCGATTTCGTACAACGCTTGCGGTGCCAGCAGATCGCCGGGATGCAGCAAAACAATCCACGCGCCCCCGGCAAGCCCCAGGGCGTCGTTGCTGGCTGCGGCCATACTTTCGGACGTGTCGCATAGGGTGCATACGATCCGTGAATCCAACGATGACGCCCGCGCGAGTACGCGGCCCACATCGTCTTCCGCGGTGCTGGTCCGGCAAATGCGCAACTCCCATTCAGGCCAAAGCTGCGCTTGGACTGACGCAATCGACGCCCGAAGATGTTCGGGGGTCGGATTATCGACCAGCATCACGACGGAAACAGTGGGGCGCGCCGGCAAGTCAGCAATATGGGCGTGTATTGCGGCGATATCCGCCGATGATAGTGTGTCGTTGCGGCTTATCCAGCGGTCGTAGCGGACTGAACCGTGGGCCCGATACCAAGTCAGAAGACGGAGCAGGGTGGACGTGAACAGAAATCGCACCAGTCGATGCGTCCGCGGATTTCGCCTTATCCAAATGCGCGCCTGATCGAACGGCGTTATGGGAATTGCGGTCATGTTTCGTAGGATCTCATTGGCATGCAGAGGTGGATGGCGCGCTTCGCTGTGTTGTCGAAGCGCGGCTTTGTCCGTTTATGTCGGCTTAGCCCCTTGGGGTGCCCTGGATAGCATATCCGCGGATAGGTCCGGGTTGACGGCGGCGAGGTCCGCGCCGCTGGTTGCACTACGGTTAAATCCAACTGGTCCTGTAACGGCACCTAAGAACGTCAACAAGTGAAGAAGGTTAACTGTTGCTACTACGGTGTGACAATGATTGCAAATTTGCGATCTTGTCTGATTTCTACCGCAACCTGACGTTCGGACCTCAATCCGCTCTGTGCCCGCCTGAAATGTGGGGTCAGGAAATAGCGGGCCGGGACGAGTGCATCCTCGATCACATATTTCCGGTTATGCCTGGTCTGCAGGGCGACGCGGGCGCCAGTTTGGGCGATCAATGCCAGGGTCGCCTATGGAAGGCAAGGTCGCGGCGAAGGCGAACCCTATCGATCAGGAACAGGGCATCGGTTTTGACATAGAGTCGGCACGGTCCTTAGCAGGGGCCGAGCATATCGGAACGATGGACTCCCCGGGCGAACATGTCCGGATATGGATCAGGGCGGGGTTAAGAGCAGCAAACCGCCCAGGCCGTGCGGCATGATCACCGCGATACCGCGGCGGGGACGCGCCGTAGTGTACGGGCCTTCGCGCGCCATGTGCCGGCCAGCAGCGGGACACTGAAGCAGGTGGAGGGATAAACCGACGTCGTTGCATGCTCGCGATGTCTCAAGCGATTTGGTCCAACGACTCGTCCAATGCCAGCCGGCAGACCAAGGCTGGCGATAAAAATGAAAATGGATGCAGGGGAAGTGAATTATCTATCACAGGCCCGTAATCTCGCGAAAATGGTCGGAGCGGCGGGATTCGAACCCACGACCCCCAGTCCCCCAGACTGATGCGCTACCAGGCTGCGCTACGCTCCGACCGCGGGGACGGGTCGTTTAACAGCCCCTGCGTCCGACTGCAATGCAGAGTCTGGAGTTTTGCGGCGATCGCGCCACATGGTTGGCAATGATCGCTTTCGCTGCCCTTTTGGAACGCCTTGTGTTCACCCCCTCGCGCAATGCCAAGATCGCATTGCTGCGCCGGTATTTCGCAACTCAGCCGGATCCGGATCGCGGTATTGGCCTGGCGGCGATCGCGGGGGATCTGTCGTTCAGTGCCGCCAAGCCGGGCTTGATCCGTGAACTGGCGGCCTCTCGCACCGACCCGGTGTTGTTCGAATGGTCATATGACTACGTCGGCGACCTAGCCGAAACGGTCGCCTTGATATGGCCCGCCCGCCCCGCCGCGTCGGCGCCCCCAACCTTGGCAGAGGTTGTGGAGACGCTGGAAACTGCCCCCAAGGCGGCGTTACCGGGCCTGGTGGCGGAGTGGCTGGACTGTGCCGATGCTTCCACCCGGCTTGCCCTGTTGAAACTGATTACGGGCGGGCTGCGAGTCGGCGCCTCGACCCGGCTGGCGAAGATCGCCTTGGCGGAAATCGGCGGCGTCGATGCAGACGATGTGGAGGAAGTCTGGCACGGGCTTGAACCGCCGTATCTGCCGCTGTTCGCGTGGCTGGAGGGCAGGGGCCCGAAGCCCGATCCCGCCGGCGCGCCAGTGTTTCGTCCGCCGATGCTGGCGCATCCGCTGGAACCGGCCGATTTTGCGGCGCTTCAGCCATTGGACTGGCGGGCCGAGTGGAAATGGGACGGAATTCGCGTCCAATTGGTGGCCACCGCCACCGGCCGGCGACTGTATTCGCGTGGCGCCGACGACATCTCGGGAACCTTCCCCGAGATCGTCGGCGCCATGGACTTTCAGGCGGTGCTGGACGGCGAACTGCTGGTCATCCGCGACGGAGAGGTGGCGCCATTCGGCGATCTGCAGCAGCGCCTGAACCGAAAGACAGTGGGAGCGAAGATGCTGTCCGCGTTCCCCGTCGGCGTGCGGTTGTACGACCTGCTGTTCGACGGCACCGAAGACCTGCGGGGGTTGCCCTTCGATCATCGGCGGGAACGTCTGCAAGCCTGGTTTGCCCGCACTGCCCCGCGGCGGATGGACCTGTCGCCGTTGATTCAGTTTTCTTCGCTGGAGGAGCTGATGGTGCTGCGCGACGGCGCCAGGGCGGCCTCGATCGAGGGGCTGATGCTGAAGCGGGGCGACAGCGCCTATCTGCCGGGGCGGGTTAAAGGGCAGTGGTGGAAGTGGAAACGTGACCCTCTGACGGTCGATGCGGTGCTGATGTACGCCCAACGCGGACACGGCAAGCGCAGCAGCTTTTACTCCGACTACACGTTTGGCCTGTGGCGTGGCGACGAACTGGTGCCTGTGGGCAAGGCCTATTTCGGCTTCACCGACCAGGAACTCGCCTTTTTGGACCGATGGATTCGCAACAACACCACCGCTCGGTTTGGACCGGTTCGAGAGGTGGAGAAGTCGATGGTGCTGGAGGTGGCGTTCGACGCGGCGCAACTGTCCAACCGCCATAAATCAGGCGTGGCGATGCGCTTCCCCCGATTGGCCCGCATACGCACCGACAAGCCGGCGGCGGAAGCCGACCGGTTGGAAACATTGATGGCGTTGGTCGAGGGACGGGCGCCGGACGGTTGACCGCTGTTCCTCGCCGTGCTGGCCTGCGTAAAATACCAAGGTGGAACCTGCCATGTCATTGATAACAAACGCCACCAAGGCGCGGTTGCGCGGTGGGCAGATCGCCCTGGGTTTCGGCGTCCATCATTTGCGCAGCGTCGCCACCCCGATGATCGCGGCGGCCACCGGCCACGACTGGCTGTTCATTGACAGCGAACACGGTGCGTTCACGGTGCAGGAAACTACCCAGCTTTGCCTCGCCGCTCTACCGACTGGCGTCACCCCGATCGTTCGGGTCTGTGCCGGCGCCATCGATGAAGCAACACGGGCGTTGGACAACGGGGCGTTGGGGATCGTTGTCCCGCATGTCGATACCGAGGCCGAGGCGAAGCGGATCGCGACCGCCTTCCATTATCCGCCAATGGGTCGCAGAAGCTGGGGCGGACCGCCCGCGTTGTACGGTTTTCGTCCACCCTCCAGCGCCGAGGCACAAGGCGCCATCAATGCGGAAATTCTGACCGTCGTCATGATCGAAAGCCCCGAGGCGGTAGCGAACGCCGAAGCCATTGCCTCGGTTCCCGGTATCGATGTGCTGTTCATAGGCACCTCTGACCTGACCGCCGAAATGGGGATCTCTGGTCAAATGGATCATGCCAAGGTTGTCGAGGCTTATCAGGCGGTGGGCGCTGCTTGCCGCAAGCATGGCAAGACACTGGGCATGGGCGGAATTTACGATGAGCAGAACGCCGCCCGCTACGTCGGCATGGGCGCCAGATTTATCCTCAGTGGATCCGATCACAGCTACTTGCTGTCCGGCGCAAACCAGCGATCGGTGTTCTTTGATCGCCTGAACAAAGGGTGATGCAACCATGCCGCGGCAGCTTTCGTTCGCGGCGGCATGGCAATACTCAAGTCGCTGAAAGATACGTTTGACACCATTTTCGGTCTGACGCCCGATCAACTCGGGGTTCCGCCCGCGCCGGCGTTTATCGCCAGCGATAGCATCACGGTGCCTCCTGGTGGTTTCACCGATCTGTATGCGTTCGGCGACAGCCTGTCCGATGCCGGCAATATTGGTTATCTGTCGCGGGGGCTGGAGCCGGCCGCTCCCTATAATGCGGGCCGCTTCACCAGCGGCAATGTCTGGGTTCAGGATCTGGCGGTGAATTTGGGCCTTCCGGCGGTCAAGGACAGTCTGCAAGGCGGCACCGACTATGCTTACGCCGGCGCGGAAACCGGCGCTAATCCCCAACATACGGCATTGCCGACCGACCTGCCGTCGCAGCTCCTCCAGTTTGAGCTGAATACGCCGCGGCCGTCGGCGAATGCGCTGTACACGGTTTGGGCGGGTTCGAACGATATCCTGGGATTGGCGGATTCCAGTCTGACCCCCGCCCAACAACAGGCAGGCGCCCAACAGGCCGCGAACAATGAAGTGTCGATGATCAAGGGGCTGATTTCCCACGGCGCGAAGAATTTGGTCGTGTTGGACGTTCCGGATTTGTCGAAGACTCCGTCCGGGCTGGCGGCGCCCAATACCGCGGCGACCAAGGCCGCGCTCGCCCAGGCGTTCAACGCTGACCTGGGAGCGGGGCTGCAAGCGATCATGGCGACGGGCGCGGCGAAGATCGACTACATTGATACCTTCGGACTGCTCGATGGCGTTATCGCCAACCCGGCGCCATTTGGATTCACCAATGTCACCCAGCCCCTGTGGACTGGCAATTACACAGACCCCAGCAGTGGCGGCCTAAGGGCAGTGGGCGCCGCCCAGGCCGGCTATGTATTTTTCGACGGCCTGCATCCGACCGCGCAGACCCATTACCTGCTGGCGGCGAGTGTGACGCAGACGCTGACCGGAACCGCCTGATCAGGCGGCCTTGGCCAAGGTTATGCCGGTGGCGTCAAAATTGGCGAACAACCCTGCTTGCTGCGCCGCATTGAGTTGCAGGTGCGGCGGATTCTTCAACATCCGGACGTCCCCTCTTTATTCCCGGGTCGTTTGGCCCGTGGCGCCTTTCCGGGCCATTCGACGATATGGTCCTCCAACGCGCCGGCCCGCCGTTCGCTGATCGCTCGGCCGCGCACCGAGACACCGGCCTGATGCACTGTGTCCGGGTCGCCGGAAACCAAAGGATGCCACCATGCGAGGCCCTTACCGTCGCGAACACGGCGGTATGCACACGATGGCGGCAACCAATCGATATCCGCCAAGGCGACGGGTGTCAGGCTGACGCAATCCGGCACGCGGCGCTGCCGCCGTGCGTAGTCGCTGCATTGGCAGGAATCGAGATCCAGCAGCCGGCAGGCAACATTGGTAAACGATAATTCGCCGGTATCTTCGTGCCGCAGTTTGTGCAGGCAGCAGCGGCCGCAGCCGTCGCAAAGGGATTCCCATTCCTCACGGGTCATCTCCTCCAGCGATTTGGTTTTCCAGAAAGGTTCCATGTCCAGGCAGCCTAAAGCGACGGGCGTGGTTTAGCTACCTGCCGGGATGCATCGCGCACCCCGGCACGGTGCAAATGTTACTACCTTGGCGGCGCGAGGTTTTGCTCCTGCACCGGTCCATGCCCGCCAGCCGGCGGCGGCGGCGACAAATACCCATCCTGCGGTGCCGACGTGTTGGGTTGCATCCCTGGCGCCTGATATTGCGGGTAGGCCGGTGCGTAGCCCTGCCGCTGCTGCGGCACAATCGGCGCGGCCGCCCCTGACGCCCCGTAACGGGTCAGGACGTCGCGCAGCGGATCGGCGCCCGGGTTGCTCCCCTGCATTTGCATCACCAGCTGCCGCGCGCCGTATGGCTGGCCGTAATAGGTCTGATCGGCTTCGGAGTCGGTGGACATCACGCTGCCTTCCAGCGCGACGCCGCCGAACAGCCCGCGCGATGCCGAGAACGCGACGATATCCGCGCCCACCGCCGTGGTTGTCGAGCCCTGAACCCCAGCCCCATACGTCGCCACCGCGATACCGGCGTTGGCACCGAACTTGATCTGGCTGTCCAGAAGGGCGTTGAGGCCTTTGGTCGTCATGATCAGCATCATCAGCTGATTGTCCTCGATCCCGAACTGGAAGCCGAAGCTGCCACTGCCGATCGTATAAAAAGCGGGGTAGGACCATGTGCCGTTGCCCGCGCGTGCCAGCAGCACGCAATTGCCGCCCTCGCCGCCGAAGAAAAAGCCGGCCTTGAAGATGCGGGGGCAGATCATCACGCCCTTGGCGTTGCGCAGCAAGGTCTTCGGGTCCTGCGACACATTCTGCGTCATCATGTCCTGCACCGTCAGTGCGGCGCGGTCCACGACGCTTTGCTGGGCGCCTGGCGCGCCCCCTGTGGCGCACGCGGTCTCTAATAACGCCGTTACCGCAAGCGCGGCCAGTCCCAGGTAGCGGTTCATGCCTGTATTTCTCCCTGCGTCCCGAATAAGTCTTGCATAGGCCACATGGCCGAGTCGGACAGAGCTTGTCCAAGCACAACGGCGAAACTACGGCACGTCGCTTGCTTTGCCCCTGGTGCGGCGGGCCGTCCCGACGTGTTAAACGAATGCGTTGGCGGCAGGAGGGCAGGGATGACGGCAGGTACAGAGACCAAGGGCATCGGCCGGCGCGGAATGACTGCTTGCGCCGCTGTGCTGCCCTTTATGGGTATGATCGCTTCAGCGCAGGCGCAGTCCGGTGCTGCCAGCACGTTCGAACGGGTGCGCGGCAATAAGGTCCTGCGGATCGCGGTTTATGCGGGCGCCTTGCCGTATTTCCAAAAGGACCTCGCCAGCGGGGAGTGGTCGGGCGCCTGCATGTCGATGGCCCGGGACCTGGCAGAGGTGTTCGACGTGAAGTTGGAGTATTTGGAGTCCACCTATGGCAATGCGGTATTGGACCTGCAGTCCAACAAAATCGACCTCGCGTTCGCCTTGAACCCAACTCCGCGGCGGGCGATTTCCATCAGCTTCACTCAGCCGATGATCACCCACCCGTTCGGGGCGCTGGCGAAGAAGGGTTTGGCGCCGAAAACCTGGGACGATTTGAACAAGCCGGACCTGACCGTGGTGTTCGATATCGGCAGCCTGCATGAAACCGCGGCGCGCCGGTATTGCCCCAAGGCGAAGCTGATCGGCTACAAAACCAGCGACGAGTGCAATCTGGCCCTGCAATCCGGGCGCGCCGATGCGTTCATCCAGGCGGCGCTGCTGGGTTTGGCAGCGGTGGGCAAAAACCCGTCCATCGGGCCGTATTACCTGCTGTCCAACCCGACAGTGGCGCTGCCAAGCTGCATCGGTTTGCAGCGGGAGCCGGATACCCGCTTCCGCGAGGTGGTCGATGCCTGGCTGGCGATGAATCGTGGCACCGGCCAAATTCGGGAATGGATGCTGGAAGGGCTGGCGATCACCGGCGTCACCCGCGAGCAGGTTCCGCCAGCCCTGGAATTCTAGGTTCGGCGGGAGGGTCCCCGATGCACTATCAATGGGACTTCGCGTTGCTGCTGCGCTATGCCCCGCTGTTCTGGCGCGGCGTGCTGGTCACCCTGGGGTACACCGCCGTCACGATCCTGATCGGTTTGGTCATCGGTCTGGCAGTCGGCCTCGGACGGCTGTCGAAGTCCAAACTGCTGAACATCCCACTGGTCGCGTTCATCGAGGCGTTCCGCTGCACCCCGCTGCTGGTCCAGATCGTTTGGTTCTATTACGCGCTGCCGGTGCTGCTGGGGATTCAGATTCCGGCCGTCGCGGCGGGTATTCTGACGTTGTCCTGCTACACCGGGGCATTCTATGCCGAGATTTTCCGCGGCGGCATCATCTCAATCGAGCAGGGCCAATGGGATGCGGCCCGCGCGCTGGGGTTGCGGCGGTGGGCGGTGATGCGGCGGGTGATCTTGCCGCAGGCGGTCCGGCGGATGATACCGCCGTTCGTGAACCAATCGATCACCCAGTTGAAGAACACCTCGCTGATATCGACCATCGCGGTGCCGGATTTGCTATATAATGGGTCGTTGATCACGGCGGACACGTATCGGCCGCTGGAGGTCTATACGGTGGTGGCGGTCATCTATTTCGTACTGCTGTTCCCCAGCACGCTGCTGGCGCAGGCCTATGAGCGGCGGTTGGCGGCGCGGCCACGGTAGGTTTGGGCATTTTGCCCATGTACCACCGCTCGGCATTTTCGTTCGCCGCCAACATTCATTAGGATACCCGGATGCCGAACCATCTGCTGCGAACCACCGAAGGCCAACGCCTGTCGGACCGGGACTCCTGGCTTCGCTGGGGTCCTTATCTGGCCGAACGGCAATGGGGGACGGTGCGGGAGGATTACTCCGCCGACGGCGACGCATGGAACTACTTTCCGCACGACCACGCGCGCAGCCGGACCTATCGGTGGGGCGAGGATGGGATCGGCGGGTTTACCGATGACCGGTTACGGTGGTGCCTGTCGGTTGCGTTGTGGAATGGCAAGGACCCGATCCTGAAAGAGCGGATGTTCGGCCTGACCAACGCGCAGGGCAACCATGGCGAGGACGTCAAGGAACTCTATTACTATCTGGATGGGACGCCGACCCATTCGTACATGCGAATGCTGTACAAGTATCCTCACGCAGCGTTCCCCTACGCCGACCTGATCGAGGAAAATGCCCGGCGCGGACTGAAGGACAGGGAATACGAACTGTTGGATACCGGCGTTTTCGCGGATAACCGATATTTTGACGTCTCGATCGAATACGCGAAAGCATCGCCGGACGATATTCTGATCCGTATCACCATCGATAACCGAGGCGCCGAAGCAGCCGACCTGCACGTTCTGCCGCAGTTATGGGCACGCAATACGTGGGATTGGCGGCCGGGCATTCCCAAACCCTCCCTGAATCTCGACGGCCGAGGTGTTCTTGCCACCCATAACCGCATGCACCAGCGGCGGCTGGACATCGACACGCGGGCTAATTGGTTGTTCTGTGATAACGAAACGAATACGCGCCGGCTGTACGGGGCCGATGCGGCGGGACCGTTCAAGGACGGGATCAACGACTATGTCGTGGACGGCCAGACGAACGCGATCGATCCTCGGAAAGGCACCAAATGTGCCGCCCATGTCGTACTGACCATTCCGGGGAACGGCCAGCACGTCATCCGGCTGCGCTGGCAGCCCGCCGATGCGCCGGGTGATCCTTTCGCTGATCACGATGCTGCCTTCTCCCGACGGCTGGCCGAGGCAAATGAATTCTACGCGGCCCTGCAGGCCGATAACGCGGACGCCGACGCTCGGTTGGTTCAGCGGCAGGCACTGGCCGGTATGCTGTGGTCGAAACAATTTTATCGTTACGACGTTCGCCGCTGGCTGCTCGGCGATCCGTTACAGCCGGAACCGCCGCCCGGGCGTGCCGCTATTCGCAACACCGACTGGCAGCATTTGAACAACCGCGACATCATTTCAATGCCCGATACCTGGGAATATCCCTGGTATGCGTCGTGGGACCTGGCGTTTCAAGCGGTCACGTTCGCCTTGATCGATCCGGAATTCGCCAAGCAGCAACTTCTATTGCTGACCCATGAATGGTTCATGCACCCCAACGGGTCCTTGCCCGCTTTTGAATGGGCCTTCGGTGATGTCAATCCGCCCGTGCATGCGTGGGCAGCGTGGCGCGTGTTCCGGATGGATGCGAGCCTGCGAGGCAGGCCCGACTTTGCGTTTCTGGAGCGTGTCTTTCATAAACTGTTGATAAACTTTACTGGTTGGGTGAATCGCCAGGATGCCGAAGGTCGCAATGTGTTTCAGGGCGGTTTTCTGGGCCTGGATAATATCGGCGTCTTCGATCGCGGCCAAAAACTGCCCGTCGCGGGACGGATCGACCAGTCCGACGCAACGTCGTGGATGGCGATGTACGCGCTGAACATGCTCCGCATTTCCTTGGAACTCTCCACGCGCAACAACACCTATGAAGCCACGGCGACCAAGTTTTTTGAGCATTTCCTCGCGATCGCCGAGGCGATGACCCAGCAAAATGGCCGCAAGGGGCTGTGGGACGAGACTGACCAGTTCTACCATAACGTCCTGCAACGTCCCGATGGATCCGCCATTCCGCTGCGACTGTTCTCTTTGGTTGGGTTGATCCCGCTATTCGCCGTCGAAGTCCTTGAACCCGGCACGGTCGCGCGGTGCCCGGAGTTCGCTGGGCGGTTGCAATGGGTGCTGGATCACCGGCCTGACCTCGCGGCCCTGGTGTCCCAGTGGGATATCGCGGGACAGGGCTCGCGGCGCCTGCTGTCGCTGCTACGCGGCAGCCGAATGAAGGCGCTGTTGCGGCGGATGCTGGATGAGACAGCGTTTCTGTCGCCCTATGGCGTGCGCAGTGTGTCGCGCCAGCATCAGGAGCATCCATTCGAACTCGACCTGGATGGGCAACATTTCAGCGTGGGCTATGTCCCCTCCGACAGCGACAGCCGGGCGTTCGGCGGGAACTCGAACTGGCGGGGGCCGGTATGGATGCCGGTCAATTTCATGTTGGTGGAAGCGCTCTATGGTTTCTACCATTACTACGGCGATGATTTTCGGGTTGAATATCCGACCGGGTCGGGAACAACCCTAAGTCTGCGGCAGATCGGCGACGAACTGGCGGCGCGGCTGACCCGGCTGTTCCTGCGTGGCCCGGACGGCAAACGACCGGTTTTGGGCAAAAGCGAGATACAGCAGAACGACCCGCATTTTCGCGATCTCTTGCTGTTTCATGAATTCTTCGACGGCGATACCGGGGAGGGCCTGGGTGCCTCACACCAAACCGGATGGACGGGCTTGATTGCCTTGTTGCTGCACGCCCGTGAAGCGCACGACCCGACGCTGATCGACATGCCGGACGGTTCGCTGGCGGCACCGGATGAAGCATGGCACAATTCAGACAACGGAGGAAAACCATGAAGATCACCCGCCTGCGCACCCAGGTCGTGCATCTGCCTATCGATCCGCCGATTCTGACGGCGATATTGGGATCAATCCGGTCGGCGGACTGCGTTCTGACATTCCTGGACACCGATGAGGGTATTACCGGCGAAGGTCTGGTCTTTTCCATCAACAACCGGCGGCTGAGCGTGATCCATGAAATGGTCCGTCAGCTTGAGGATCTCGTCGTCGGTCTTGATCCCTTGCTGGGTGGTTCGTTGAACGCCCGAGCTTGGAAGGAGTTGAATTTCCTGGGCTACGAGGGGGTGTCGATCGTCGGCTTAGCCGCGATCGACAATGCGCTGTGGGATTTGCGCGGCAAAGCGGCCGGGATGAACGTGGCGCATCTGATTGGCGCCTGCCGGCCGGCCGTCCCGACCTACGCGAGTGGCGGGCTTTGGCTCGGGTCCTCCATCGATGAATTGCAGAAAGAGGCGCAATCGTTCCTGGACCGCGGATTCAAGGGGATGAAGACTCGCGTGGGGCCAACCGACCCCGAGAAGATGGTGGCCCGTGTGGCCGCGGTGCGGGAGGCGATCGGGCCGGACATCGCGCTGATGGTCGATGCGAACCAGCAAATGACGGTGAAACAGGCGATCCGGATCGGGCGGATGATGGAACCGCTGAACCTGACATGGTTCGAGGAACCGGTAATCTGCAACAACCACGACGGCGAGGCGGAACTGCGGGCCGCCCTGGAAATGCCGATTGCCTCGGGCGAGACGGTGCATACGCATCGTGGCGTACTGGCGATGTTGCAGGCCGGGGCGGCGGATGTGGTGATGCCGGATCTGCAACGGATGGGCGGACCGACGGAGTTTCTAAAGGCGGGGCATTTGTGCGAGGCGTTCCATACCCCGTGCGCGTCGCATCTGTTCCCCGAAATGAGTCTGGCGCTGCTGGCTGGGCTGCCAAACGGGTACTATCTGGAACATATGCCCTGGTTCGAGAAGATCTATCGGGAACGGATCGAACTGGATGCGAACGGGCACGCCATCGTGCCGGATCGGCCGGGTTGGGGGTTTAGCTTCGATCTGGAAGCGGTTCGGCATTACCAGGGATAGGGGGACGGGCGGGCCAGCGAGTGTGGGCCCGCTTTCTTCATTTTGCTGGGAAGGGCGGGAACGGCCGCGGAGGACGGTAGCGGCAGAAATCTCAGCGGCCCTTTCCGCCCTTCGCGCTCTTCCAAAATAAACATCCAAGCTGAACGCGCCACCGACCCATCGTCTAGGGCACGCCCGGCTTCCGGTATCAGGGTCGGGCCGTTCTACTGCCGGCTAACCAGCCTTCGCCAGTTGCTGCTCCACCAGCGTGGCCCACCACGACGCACCAACCGGCAGGATCTCATCGTTGAAGTCGTATTTCGGGTGATGCAGCAGCGGATCGCCGTTCCCACTGCCGCCGCCTAGCATCAGATAGGCACCTTGTTTCGCGTTCAGCATATACGCGAAGTCCTCGCCGCCCATGGTCGGCGCCCGCATCTCCCGCACCGCCGCCGCACCCGAGATCGTGCTCGCCGCCGCGATTGCCAGGGCGGTCGCCTCCGGATCATTGACCGTCGCGGGCGCGTGGCGGAAGAAATTCAGCTCCGCCTTGGCGCCAAAGCTTTCGGCGATGCCGTGGATCAGGCGGTTCATGCCGGCTTCGATCTTGTCGCCGACCTCGGGCAGATACCACCTGGCCGTGCCCTTCATCACCACGCGCTCCGGCAGGATGTTATGGGCATCTCCGCCGGCGATGCTGCCGATGGAAACGACACCGCCCTGAACCGGCTCGATCGAGCGGGAAACGATGGTCTGCAAAGCACTGATAATCTGGGCGGACACAACGATCGGGTCGATCCCCTGATGCGGGGACGCCCCGTGACTGCCCAGCCCGGTCACGGTGATCTCGAAAAACCCGACGGCGGCCATAACCGGGCCATTGCGCCAGAAGAATGTGCCGGCCTTTGCCTCTGGCCAGTTATGCAGGCCGTACACCTTGTCCATCGGACAACGGTCGAACAACCCGTCCTTCACCATCTTGTCGGCCCCGCCTTCAAACTCCTCGGCGGGTTGGAAGATCAAATAGACCGTGCCATCGAAATTGCGGGTTTCAGCAAGGTATTTCGCGGCGCCCAGCAGCATCGCCGTATGGCCGTCGTGTCCACACGCATGCATGACGCCCGGAGTCTTGCTGGCATGCGGCAGGCCGGTTTCCTCATGGATTGCCAGCGCGTCCATATCCGCGCGCAGACCGATTGCCCTGTCGGAGCTCCCAGACCGGATTACGCCAACCACGCCATGCGTGGCCATGCCGGTAATGATTTCGTCCACGCCGAATTGCGCGAGCTTTTCCCGCACCACGCGCGATGTGCGGGCTTCCTGCATCGATAGTTCGGGATGAGCGTGCAGGTCGTGCCGCCACGCGGTCATCTCTGGATGGAACGCGGCAATGCTGTTGATAATCGGCATACGGGACTCCAGGTCGTATCGTTATTCCTGCGGGGGCGCGAACGTCAGCGCAAGCCCTTTCGTCAGCGGGATCGGCTGCACCCCCAGCGTCTGGCGCATCGGGCCGATGTCGAACGCCTTGTCTTCCATCAATCTGCGAATTTCCTCCGGTTGTATCGTCGGCAGCGCAGCGACGTGTTTCATCAACCTGGCCGCGAGGATCAGCGGCGCGGCGGGAAATGGAACGATGATCGGCTTACGCAACCCCGCGGCGGCCGCCACCGCTCGGACGAAATCGGCATAGCGGATCGCGTCCGGCCCTGCGATCGTCAGGCTATGTGGCCCGTCCCACTCATAGTCCAGCGCCGAGCGGATGCAGCGCGTCACGTCGGACTGGTGGATGGGCTGGACCAGAAACCGGCCGCCTCCCGGCAACGGTATCGCGGGCAGGCGGCGCAGCAGTCCTGCCAGGCGCTGCACGTTGTCCTCACCCTGAGCGCCATAGATCATCGTTGGGTGCAGGATCACGCCACGGCGTCCCGATGCCGTCAGGGCCGCCTCGCCCGCCAGGACGCCGTTGCCGTGCTGGTCGGGCCAGCGGGTGAATTTGCGGGTGCTGCCAAGCAGAACCAATACGGCGGCAGCAGGGGCCGCGGCGATGATGGCGGCGGCGTGGCGGGCATGGGCGCAGGACACGATGCGGGTTGCCCCCTCCAGCGCCGCACGCAGGGCATCTTGCTGCCGCAGGTCGGCCTGACGGGGCGTTCCCGATAGGCCGGCGGCCTGAAATTTCGCGGGGTTGCGTACCACCGGTACAACGGGAATGCCATCGGCCAGCAGTGAACGGCACAAGGCGAGGCCAGAGCGCCCAGAGGCGCCGATTACATGAACAGCGTCGGTCATCCGCCCTGAAACGCACATCCCGCACTGCGAGACAAGCCTATCGCATAAGGTCGCCGTTTCGCCTAGCGTGACCACAATAACAGGGAGACGCCAAACAATGATCATCAACCGGCGCACCGTCCTTGGTGCCGCGGCCGCGACCGCGGCCACCCCCATCGTTCGAGCGCGTGCGCAAACCAAACCGTTGATCAGACTGGGGGTGATGAACGACCAGTCCGGCCCGTACCGCGACGTGAACGGACCAACCGGTGTGGCCTGCACCAGGCAAGCCGTTCAGGAATTCGCCGCGCATGGCTTCGACGTGGAGGTGATCGACGCCGATCACCAGAACAAACCCGATATTGCCGTGTCGCTGGCGCGCGAATGGTTCGACAACCGCGGCGTCGATATGATCATGGACATCGCCGCGACATCCTGCGCGCTGGCCCTGGCATCGATCGTGAAAGAGAAAGACAAGATCATGATCGCCACCAGCACGGCGTCGTCCGACGTGACTGGCAAGGCCTGCACGCCGAATTCGATGCACTGGTCGTTCGACACCTACATGGAAGCACGCTCGACCGGTGGGGCAATGGTGAAGGCTGGCGGCGATAGCTGGTTCTTCATTACCCCGAACTATGCGTTCGGCGAGGCCACCCAGCGCGACACCACGAAGTTCGTAGTGGCCGGCGGCGGCAAGGTTCTGGGTGCCCAACTCTATCCGTTTCCCGAAACCACAGATTTTTCTTCCTATCTGATTAAGGCGCAGGCGTCCGGGGCGAAGATACTGGGCATTTGCGGTGCGGGTTCCGACCTGATCAACGTCATCAAGCAGGCGCATGAATTTGGCCTGACCAAGACGATGAATGTCGCCGCCATGGTCGCCTATACCACGGACATGCGGGCGGTCGGGATCGAGATGGCGCAAGGCACCCGCCTGTCGGAAACCTATTACTGGGATCTGAACGATCGGACACGCGGCTTTCAGAAGCGGATTCAGCCCAAGGTAACCCTGTGGCCGAACATGGCCCAGGCCGGGAATTACTCCTGCACGCTGCACTACCTGAAGACGGTGCAGCACATGGGCGCCGCGGAGGCGAAGCGCAGCGGCGCAGCCACCGTCGCCCGCATGAAAGCGATGCCTACGGATGACGACTGCTTCGGGCCAGGAAAAATCCGCGAGGACGGACGCAAGATCACGCCGGCCTACCTGTTCGAGGTGAAGAAACCTTCGGAGAGCAAACAGGAATGGGATTTGTACAAGCTGATCGGCACCACGCCGGCCGATGAGGTATTCCGGCCGTTATCCGACCACGCCTGCCCACTGATCAAAAGCTAGGCTTATACCAATCCGACGAATGGCCGTCTCTTTCGGCCATTCGGCGGATTGGTATCGCGCGCCGGGTTGGCCGGCGGCGGCGCGCGATATGTGACCCAATACCAGCACCATGGTCCGGGCAAGCCGGCGCATGGTGCCATGGGTTACCGGCTTACGCCTGTATTGATCCGGGTATCGATCACGCGGTGCGGCCTGTCCGGGAATTCCGCGACTTCTTCCATCGTCTGCCACGGGCGTTCCGCTACCGGGCGGAGATCGGACGGAACCGGGTTGATGGCGGGCTGCGGGGCAGGGCGGGAGACGCTGGCCATCACCGCGCCAGTCGCCGGGCGGTTATAGATGAAGCCGTAGGTCGGATAGACTGACCCGAACGTGCCCTGGTGGCCAAGTTCGACCCGAACGGCTGACCAGTTATTGGCCTCAGACACATCCACAACCGTCATACCGCGCGACACGCTGCCACCGCTTTGCCAATTGGCGTGATCAACGATCACTTCGCGCGGGTTCACGACCCGGGTGACCACAGCGACATGGCCCAGTCGCATCCGGCCGTTGGCACGAAAATTGAGCACGCTGCCGGCTTCGGGACGGTCACCACGCGCATACTGGCCGGACGCATTGTCCCACCATTGCCACGCATTTCCAGCCACCTGAATGCCGGACACCTCACGGGCGAAGGGAACGCAAGATATGCCGAACGCATGCGCCACGCGATGTTTACCACTGGCCATGCGAGCGCCGGGAGCCGAGCGTCCCGTCTTGATGCCGGCGCTCTTTTGTTGAACATGGCTCGCTGGCGTCGTATGCACCGCATGCGAATGGTCTTGAGCAGCCTTGGCAGTACCGATGAGAAGCGGGCATGCGAACAGGATCGCGGAGCTCAAAAGCCAAGCATTCGTTCCTGTTCTCAGTTCCCGCATCGGACTCCGCTCCTTCGATCTTTGTCAGACAAGACTTGCGGTAACAGCAGGGTTGCAAAGCTGACAACCCTACTTGAGCCGTTTTTTTAGCGCCGATTTTCAGTTCGCGGTTTTGACCCTGTGGATAACTTCCAAAACAAGGAACAAATGCCCAATACGAAAAATGTGATCGCAGGCATGCGAAGATATGTCACAGGTGTGGCTTTTCCGCACTGCTCCGCTTGAAGGCGAGTCATTCCGCTGTCTGGTGCGTTCGCGCTGCGCCAAAGGGGAATGTCGGGCGTGCTTGACCTTGACACGCTGTCCCAGGACAACCGCCTCACGGCACGAACCGATCAGAAGGATCTGTTATCCATGAACGCTGAATCCCACCACGTCGTCCGGGTCGGCGATATCCAAATCGGCAATCGCCTTCCGTTCGTGCTGATCGCCGGACCATGCCAGATCGAATCCGCCGAACACGCGCTGGGCATTGCCCATGCGTTGAAGGCGATTTCCGACCGCACCGGGGTCAAAATCATCTACAAGTCCAGCTACGACAAGGCGAACCGCACCAGCGCCGCGGCGGCACGCGGGATCGGGATGGAAGCGGGCTTGCGCATCCTCAGCGATGTGCGCGCCGCGACCGGTCTGCCCGTGCTGACCGATGTGCATACGGAAGAACAGTGCCGCGTCGCCGGGCAGGTGGTGGATGTCCTCCAGATTCCCGCCTTCCTGTCGCGGCAGACCGATTTGCTGCTGGCGGCCGGCGAAACCGGGCGGGCGGTCAATGTGAAGAAGGGGCAGTTCCTGGCGCCATGGGACATGGCGAACGTGGCGGCCAAGATCGCCAGCACCGGCAACCAGAACATCCTGCTGTGCGAGCGCGGGGTGAGCTTCGGCTACAATACTCTTGTCAGCGACATGCGCAGCCTGCCGATCATGGCCCGCACCGGCTACCCCGTTGTGTTCGACGCGACCCACTCGGTGCAGCAGCCGGGTGGGCAGGGCACGTCCTCGGGCGGCCAGCGGGAGTTCGCACCGGTCCTCGCCCGCGCCGCCCTGGCGGTCGGGTGCGCCGCGGTGTTCATCGAAACGCACCAGGATCCGGATCATGCACCCAGCGACGGGCCCAACATGATCCCGCTCGACCAGATGGAGGTGCTGATCACCCGGTTGGCGGCCTTCGACCGGTTGTCGAAATCCGCCTGACCGTTCCGCTCAGCAGTCCAGCCGGTACACAAGCCGGGCGGTGCCGGCGAAAATGGCAGCTTTTTCGTCGGCGGAGCAGCCGGAGGTGATCCGCTTCAGGGCGTTGAACAACGCCGCGAAGCCGATCCCCATTTTTTCCACCGGGAAGTTGCTCTCGGCGATACAGCGGTCGGCGCCGAACAGTTCGATGCAGGTTTCCACATAGGGGCGCCAGTGCGTTGCGAGTTGTTCCGACGACGGCGGTGCGTCGATGCCCATGTAATCGTATGCGGCGAGGCGCATCATCATCCCGCCCAGCTTCATTGTCACGTTCGGGCACTTCGCCAGTTCGGTGACGGATGCTTTCCAGTCGGCGAACACCTGTTCGTTCTTGCCGGCATAGCGGCCATAGCCCAGCGGGCCGCCGCAATGGCCGACGATAATGCTGCTGGCGGGGAAGGCGCGCGCGAGGGCGGTTATGTCGGGGATTTGCGGATGAAAGCCCCACGCATCCAGCGACAACCCTAGCGCCGCCAGCCGCGCCATCCCCGCCCTGAAATCCGGGCGTAGATACAATCCGGGCTGGATGCCGGGCGCGCTGTTGCCGATGACCGGATCCGCATCGTACCCCGCCGAGTGCCGAACGCCGCGGAAGCGTCCTCCGCCCGCCCTGATATGCGCTTCCAGCACCGGGGTAACCCAGTCGCCCGCGGTCAGGTCGGCATAGCCGACGATGCCCGCCGCGACCCTGGTTTTGCCGTAGCCGCCGCTGTCGCTCATCGCGGCGATGCCGGCGACGAACTCGGTTTCCCCAACGGGGCGCATCTGAACCGGCCCGGCGGCCCGATACATCGAATGACACTGCAAAAACACGCTGCCGACGATGTTGTGGCCGGTGGCGCAATCGGCGAGGAATTCATCGATCAGATAGCGAAAGGCCGGCACGTCCCATGACTCGCCGCTGGCGCTGCCCACACGGTGCCACAGGTGATGATGCGTATCGATGATTGGCAGGTCCGGATCGATGATCGGTTCCGGAGGGGCTTTTGCCAGCCAGGAATCCCGTGGCGGAAAGATGCGGCCGAAAGCGGTCGTGGTCATTGGTGTTTCCCGGTTTATTTATTGTCGCGATGGCGGATTACCGCACGCCTGGCACGAACGCTCAACCCGGCGGCCGGGCACCTTGATCGCGAAGGGGCGCGCGTTTACGGTCTGCCGGCCGCATCCAGCGGCCTGATCAATCGAAATTCATGCCGTGTACCCGCGGGCGCCGGTGCCCACCGGTCAACTGCGTGCAACGGAAAATCTAGGATATCGTATGACAATTTCTCGCCGTAATGCCCTGGCTGGGGGCACCGCCGCCATTGCCTTGGGTGCCGCCAGCGACCGGGTGCGGGCGCAATCGGGAAAGCCCACCATCCGGATCGGCGTGCTCACCGATTTGTCTGGCCAATATCGGGACAATTCGGGCCCGACCACCGTGCTGGCCGCGAAGCAGGCTGTCGAGGATTTCAAGCCGAACGGCTTCAATGTCGAAATTCTGGCCTCCGATCATCAGCAAAAGCCTGATGTTGGCTCCGCCATCGCCCGCCAGTGGTTCGATCGCGACCAGGTGGACGCGATCGCTGATGTCAACAACACCGCTATCGCCTTGGCGGTGAACCGCGTGGTGCTGGAAAAGAACAAGGCGCTGCTGATTTCCGGCGCGGCTTCGGCCGATCTGACCGGCAAGTATTGCAGTCCGAACGCGGTGCACTTCTCCCCGGATACGTGGTTCGATTCGCATTCCACGGGCGGGGCGATCCTGAAGGATGGCGGGCGGAGTTGGTACCTGATCGTCGCCGACTACACATTTGGCCACGCCCTGGCGAACGATCTGACCGACCTGGTGACCAAAAGTGGCGGCAAGGTGCTGGGCAGCGCGCCATACCCGTTCCCGGGCACGACCGATTATTCGTCGTTCCTGTTACAGGCGCAGGCCAGCGGTGCTCAGGTGATCGGCCTGTGCAACACTGGCGGCGACATGGAAAACTGCGTCAAGCAGGCCGCTGAGTTCAACCTGATGAAGCAGGGCGTGAAGGTCGCCGCGCTGGTGGGCTTCATCACCGAGGTAAAGTCGATGGGGCTGGAGACGGCGCAGGGCCTGCTGATCTCCGGTACGTTCTACTGGAACCTGAACGACCGGACGCGCGCCTTCACCAAGCGGTTTCTGCCGAAGACGCCGAACAACTATCCCAGCGACCTGCACGCCTCCTGCTACGCCGCCGTGACGCATTACCTGAAGGCGGTTGCGGCGTTGGGTCCGGCCAAGGCGAAGGCGGGGCTGGACGCCATCAATTGGATGAAGGCCAACCCTACGGACGACGATTGCTTCGGCGCCGCCTCGATCCGTCCGGACGGGCGCTTCATTTGCCCCGGCTACCTGTTCCAGGTGAAAACCCCGGCACAGAGCAACAGCGAGTGGGATGTATTCAATGTGCTGTCCACCACCCCGGCCGACAAGGCGTTCCGGCCAATGGCAGAGGGCGGCTGCGGCTTGATCCACGCCTGACGACCAGGGCGCCCGGTCAACCAAACCGGGCGCCCCGCTCAATGTGCCGGCGGCGGCTCCGACGTGCTGAAGGGTTGCGTGGCATTTTGCGCCGGGGGTGCCGCGGCTGTCGGCGGGGGATTGGCCTGCATCTGGCGGGTGAGATCGCGGATGCACCGGCCAAACGTGTCACTGATCGCGGTCGATCCAGCCAATGACAACGCCCAGGGCGGCTCGTTCCCATCGGGGAACGTCAAGGTCATTGACGCGGCGCCGCGAAACTGCCGGTCGAAGGTCTGGATCGCGGCGGCGTCAAGGGTCCAGTCGATCGTGCGTCCGTGCCCAATGGCCTGGACTGTGGAGGGAACATTCAGCCCAACCTGAATGACAACGGTGACATGGGTATCATCGGGAATCGACCAGTTGGGCTTGCTGGTCGAAAATGTGGTGTCGGTGCCGCCGATATCGAACCGAATCGAGAAATCCCGAGTTCTCGACGCGTCGGATGTAGAGATGCCGCAAACCGCTCCACCTGATGGGCTGCGTCCGCTGAACGCCGACCAAGCACCGGAATGGTAGTAGGTTTGTACCTGGGCAATCGCAGCGACGGGCACAACCCCGATTATCAGAGCGACAAGTCTGGACAGATATTTCATCGGGCGTTCCTTTGGGGCGGTCCGAAAGTAGCGGCTTAGGTCCTAGCGAAAAACGATATCGTTCTCAAATGAAAGTGAGACGATTCTGGCCGCCCTGACGGCAACTTCCATGGCCAGCGGAATCCGATTGCTCCGGCGCGGGCTTGCGTGGCAGGAAGCGCGCTATGCCCACCCGCCGCATTTTCCTCGCCAGCGCGATTCCCGCGATCGTTTCCGCATCGGCATACGCCGAACCGGCGGATAGTTTTGCCAGCTTCCTGAATGGCGTGCGTGCCGAAGCGCGGGCTGCCGGTATCGCGCCAGCGACCCTGCAGCGGGCGTTTGCCGGGGTGACGCCGAACCAGAAGGTTCTGGACCGCGACCACCACCAGCCCGAATCGACCTGGACCTGGGCGCGTTACCGCGGCGTGGTGATCGGCGACAAGCGAATCGCCGACGGCCGCCAGGCGGTGACGGTAAACCGGGCGCTGTTTCAGCGGGTGGAACAGCGCTTCGGCGTGGGGTCTGGCGCGGTTGCCGGGATATGGGGGCTGGAGTCCAGCTACGGCACCGGAACAGGCGATTTCCGCGTCGTTGAGGCGTTGGCAACCCTGGCGTGGGAGGGCCGGCGCGCCAGCTTTTTCCGCGGCGAATTGATGGCGGCGCTGAAAATCCTCGATCATGGCGACGTCACGCCGGGCGCGATGACGGGATCCTATGCCGGTGCGATGGGCCAGCCGCAGTTCATGCCCACCAGCTATCTGCGCTATGCCGTCGATTTCGATGGACATGGCCGCCGGGACATCTGGACAAATAAGGCGGACGTTCTGGGGTCAATCGCCAACTATCTGGCGCGATCCGGTTGGCGCGCGGGTGAAACCTGGGGCCAAGCCGTCAGCGTTCCGCCCGGCGTGACGGCGCTGGGGCGGGAGACTAAGCGCCCGTTGTCGGACTGGGCGCGGGCCGGGGTCCGGCCGCTGAACGGCCGCTGGGCGGCAGGGTCCGACACACCAAGCGGCTTACTGGCGCCGGACGGTACTGGCGGGGATACGTTCGTGGTGTTCGCCAATTTCAACGCGATCAGGCGGTACAACCCCTCGGACTATTACGCGCTCGCGGTCGGGTTGATCGGCGATCAGGTGACGGTGTGAGCCGAGGCGGCACAGCGTCTGTGGGCTGGCGTCTGCTGCCGCTGACCTTGGTGACGTTCGCCTGTACACCGCAGCAGTCACCGAACCCGCATTATGTCCTGGGGGCACCCTATCAGGCCCATAACGTCTGGTATTACCCCAAGGAATCCTTCGACCTTGATGAAACCGGGCTCGCTCGGGTCACCAACAACGACACCCCCCGGCTGACCACCGATGGGGAGGTGTTCGATCAGTCGGCGCTCGCCGCCGGTCATCCCACGATCCAACTGCCGGCCATCGCCCGCCTGACCAACCTGGACAATGGCCGGGAGGTGATGGTCCGGATCAATGATCGCGGCACGGGCGACCCGCATCGATTGGTCGAGATCACGGCCCGCACCGGGGCGTTACTGAACATTCCGGCCGATGGCGTGGCGCGGGTGCGCCTGCGCGTGCTGCCGGATCAGAGCCATGCCGCCGCCGACGCGCTGCCCGGCGCCCCGTCATTGGCCATCATTGCCGCGCCGCGCGGCGATATCCAGTCCGCTGATCTGGCGCCCCCACCGGGGGTCAGGCAGGGCAACGGGCGGGCGCTGCCGGCCGCTTCGGTTGCCGCACCCGAACGGGGCGTCGTTGCCGCGCCGCCGATGCGCCTGCCAGAGGTTGTGACGCAGGCGAAGGCGAACCCCGGCCAACTGATGGTGCGGCTGGATACGTTCGAAGAGTATCAATACGCCGCCGTGCAGCGCGCCAAGATGGGTTGGAACAACACGAGGATCGTCTCGGTATTCGAAGGGCGGACGCATCGCTTCCGGGTGGAGGTCGGTCCGATGACTGACGTGGCACAGGCGGACGCGGTTCTGGATCATGCCCTGTCATCCGGAATTCCGGATGCAAAAATCGTGGTGGAATAGGAGGTTATGTCGCGATGCTAACCCGTCGTCTTGGCTTGTTGGCATCTGCCCTGATGGTCGGGGCCGGTCCAGCACTGGCAGAAAAAAAGCACCCTGCCGCGGTCGGACACAAGGGAAAGGATCCGGTGGCCGCGCCAACCGGAAGCCCGGCCGACACGCCGCTTGGGCCAATCGATACCACGGCCCGGTGGGCTTACATTCAAGACTTCGATACCGGTGCCAGCCTGTTGGAAAAGCAGGCGGATGAGGAAGTCCCGCCGTCGTCGATGACCAAGCTGATGACCATCTACCTGTTGTACGACCAACTCAAACAAGGGCGGATGAAGCTGGATGATGAACTGCCGGTCAGCGAAAGGGCCTGGCGGATGCAGGGATCCAAAATGTACGTGCCGGTCGGCGGCATGGTGAGGGTCGAGGATCTGATTCGCGGCATCATCGTTCAATCCGGTAACGACGCGGCGATCGTGGTGGCTGAGGCGATCGGCGGGTCGGAGGAGCAGTTTGTCGAGAAAATGAATGCGAAGGCCAAGCAACTCGGCCTAACCCATTCATTCTTCAAGAATTGCACCGGTTGGCCTGACCCGGAACAGCACATGAGCGTGCGCGACATCGCGACGTTGGCTGGCGCCATCATCAGGGAATTCCCGGATTACTATCACTACGATTCCGAAAAAACTTTCAAATACAATGGGATCGAGCAAGGCAATCGCAACCCGATGGTCCAAAAGGGAACCGCGGATGGCCTGAAGACAGGTCACACCGAGGCTGGCGGTTATGGCCTGGTCGCAAGTTCAAAGCACAACGGCCGCCGGGTGATCCTGGTGCTGAACGGCATGGGCTCGATGCGCGAACGCGCGGAGGAGTCCGAGCGGCTGATGGACTGGGCGTTTTTCAATTTCGAGGATGTGACGCTGTTCAGCGCCGGCGACACCATCGAGCAAGTGCCCGTTTGGCTGGGTACGTCCCATTCGGTGCCGTTGGTGACCGGACGCGACATCACGGTGACAATGCCGCGCAACTGGCGACAGAAAGCCTCGGTCAAGGTTGGTTTCAATACGCCACTGACCGCGCCGGTCGCCAAGGGCGACGTCGTGGGCAAGTTGATCCTGGCGGGCGACGGCGTGCCGCATCTGGAGGTACCGCTGATGGCCGGCGCCGACGTGCCCCGGCTGGGGCTTCCGGGGCGCGCGATGGCCGTGCTGTCGAAATACGTCAGCGGCACATGATCCCGGGCCGTTTCGTCACCCTGGAAGGCGGCGAGGGCGCCGGCAAGACCACACAATCGGCCTTGCTGGCCCAGGCGCTGACAGAGCGCGGAACTAACGTGCTGCGGACCCGCGAACCCGGCGGGTCTCCCGGTGCGGAGTTGTTACGTGGGATCCTGCTGGGCGGATCGATCGATTGGTCGCCGCGCGCCGAAACCCTGCTGCATTTCGCTGCCAGGGCGGAGCATGTCGCCAAGACCGTCCGTCCCGCGATCGAAGCTGGCACCTGGGTGATTTGCGATCGCTTCTACGACTCGACGATGGCCTACCAGGGATACGGGCAGGGGGCGGATCGGGCCTTCATCGCGGCGCAAATCCGCCTGCTGGGGATCGATCCGGACCTGACCCTGGTGCTGGACGTTCCCGAAGCCGTGGCCGCCGCCCGTATGCGCCAGCGCGGCGGCGATGCCGACCGTTATGAGCGGCTGGACGCGGGGTTTCATGCCCGCGTGCGCCAAGGGTTCCGCGACATCGCCGCCGCCGCACCCGGACGCTGCGTGATGGTGGATGCGTCGGGCGATATCGAAACCGTGCAGGCGCTGATCGCCGGCCACATCACCCGAATCCTCGACTGACGGCTTGTGGCGAAAACAACGAATCGTTTGAAGAAAGCCACCGACCTCTCATCGTCATGGCGGGCGGAGGCCGGCGTTCGTGCCATGGAACGGTTATTTCTCTGTAGTCCCTGACGGCCTAGCGGCCTTTCCAGTTCGGCTTGCGCTTCTCGATGAACGCCGCGCGCGCTTCCTTCCCATCTTCTGATTTCGACAGAGCGACCGTCATGCCTTGCTCGAAACGATAGGCGTCGCGCGGCGGCATGTGCATCGTCACGTTCATCGACTGCTTGGCATAGCGCATCGCCAGCGGGCTTTTGGATGCGATCTCGGTCGCCAGCTTCATCGCCTCTGGCATCAACTGCTCCAGCGGGACGCAGCATTCGATGACGCCGGTGCGATACAGCTCCTCTGCCGGCACACGCCAGCCGGTGAAAAACATCCGCCGCGCCCTGGACCGCCCGAAGAACTGTTGCATCATGGTGGCACCGCCCATCAGGCCGATATCGATCTCTGGCATACCCATTACCGCGTTGTCCGATGCCAGAATGATGTCGCAGGCCGCGACCAGACCGAATCCGGCGCCCAGGGCCGGGCCGTTGCAGGCGCAGATCACCGGCTTTGCGCATTCATGGATGGAGTTGAACATCTCCCGCACGTAACGGTTGAACGCCCAGTATTCGCCGGGCGTATCGCCGGTCGGCCGAGCCTTCATGTCGGCGCCAGCGGAGAACATTTTGCCAAACCCGGTCAGGATGACGACGCGTACATCGTCGCGGTCGGAGAATCCGTCGAACGCCGCGATCAGTTCCTCGCGGAATTTGGTGTCCTGCGCGTTGACCGGCTGGCGGTTCATCACGACGGTGGCAATGTAGTCCGCGACGGTGATCTGCAGATAGTCGGCCATTTTCGGTTCCTCCAGATTGGCATTTGTCCCGGTCGTGCCATAGGTTCCGGTCACGGTCCAGCAACCGCCTGGATGGCGGGGCCCGGGCAGCAACAGGGAGCGGGAAACGAGATGTCGATCTTCGAGCAGAACCTCGGTCGCACACCAGCCAACTACGTGCCGTTATCCCCCGTATCGTTTCTGACCCGGGCCGCTCGGATTTACCCCGACCGCGTCGCGGTGAGCCATGGCGAGCGCCGGTTCACCTACGCCCAGTTCCTGGAGCGCGCACGCCGTCTGGCGTCCTCGCTGGCGCGCGCCGGGGTCGGGAAGGGCGACACAGTCGCGATCATGGCTCCCAACACGCCGCAGATGCTGGAGGCGCATTACGCCGTGCCGATGCTGGGCGCGGTCCTGTGTTCGGTGAATATCCGTCTGGATACGGCGGCGATCGGGTTCATCCTGCATCACTCCGAAACCAAGGTGCTGCTGACGGACACTGAGTTCGCCGCGGTGATGAAGCCGGCGGTGGCGGATATTCCGATCCTGGTCGTGGATATCGACGATGTTGCCGGCGAACGGATTGGCGCGATCGAATACGAGGACTTTCTGGCGGGTGGCGATCCGTCGCATCCCGTGCTGCTGCCGGACGACGAGTGGCAGGCGATCGCGCTGAACTACACGTCGGGCACCACGGGTAACCCGAAGGGCGTGGTGGCGCACCATCGCGGGGCGTATCTGAACGCCTGCGCCAACGCGCTGACGTTCGGGCTGGGGCCGCGCAGCGTGTATCTGTGGACGCTGCCGATGTTCCACTGCAATGGCTGGACCTATACCTGGGCGGTGACCCTGGCAGGCGGAACCCATGTCTGTCTGCGCCGGGTAGAGCCCGCGCTGATTTTCGCCGCGATCGCCGAGCATGGCGTTACCCACATGTGCGGCGCGCCCGTGGTGCTGTCGATGCTGATCCATGCCCCGGCCGGCGCCCGCCGGCCCTTCGCTCAGGAGGTGAAGATCGCGACCGGCGGCGCCGCCCCGCCATCGACCGTCATCTCTCAGATGGAGGCGCTGGGATTTGCGGTGACCCATTTATATGGGCTGACAGAGACCTATGGCCCGTCCACCGTATGCCTGTGGCAGCCCGGGCTGGACGACCTGCCACTGGACGACAAGGCCGCGTTCATGGCTCGGCAAGGCGTGCAGACGCCGATGATCGAGGAAGTGTCGGTGATGAACCCCGCCACGATGATGCCGATGCCAGCCGACGGCGCGACGATGGGGGAGCTGATGCTGCGCGGCAATACGGTGATGAAAGGGTATTTGAAGAACCCCAATGCCACCGAGGAAGCCTTTGCCGGCGGCTGGTTCCATAGCGGCGACCTGGCGGTAATGCATCCAGATGGCTACGTGGAGATCAAGGACCGCGCCAAGGACGTGATCATTTCGGGCGGTGAGAATATCTCGTCGCTGGAAGTGGAAGAGGTTCTGTACAAACATCCATCCGTCATGGAGGCAGCGGTGGTTGCTCGACCGGACGAAAAATGGGGTGAAACGCCCCAGGCTTTCGTGACGCTGAAGCCGGATGCGGAGCCGGTCACGGAGCGGGAAATCATCGCATGGTGCCGGACGCATCTGGCCCACTACAAATGTCCCCGCTACGTGACGTTCGGGCCGCTCCCGAAGACCTCCACAGGTAAAATCATGAAGTTCGATCTGCGGGAGCGGGCCAAAACAAGCTGAGGCGGTTTATTCGGCCACCACCTCCCCGCTGCCGCCGAATTCCTTCGGGAAATCCTTCAATTTCGGCAGTCCGTCCCGCATCGGCAAAACGGTTTCGGCGTAGTTCACGTGAACCTCGGGTTTGAATTCCAGTCCGGGAATGGTTGCTGAGAATACATCGACCATTTTGAGTGGGGGATGGTCTGTCATCAGATGACCGCCGCACGCCGAACAATACTTCCGATAACTCATATCGGTCTTGTGATAGGTCGCAACCTTGTCCGCGCCTTTGGTGATGCGAACCGACTCGGGTGACCAGAGGGAAAACGCATTCACCGGGCCGCCTGACCAGGATCGGCATGAGCGACAATGGCAGTAGCCCATTGCGTTAGGCGCGCCGGTCACTTCGATCTCAACGGCGCCGCAGAAGCATGATCCTGAATATGAAGCACTCATTCGCTTTTTCCTCCCTCTCGCCGGAGGAGTGTCGCGAAACCCTTGGTCGTTGGCAAACGCAGCGGTCACCAAACGTGGCGGATCAAATCAAACTCACGCGGTTTTGCTGACATTCAAGAATTTACAGGCGACGGCATGCAGATCCGCCGCCTGTGGAACGCGATCGATCAGGTATTCATTGCGTCAAAGAAGTCGTTGTTCGTTTTGCTGTACTTCAACTTGTCCAGCAGGAACTCCATCGCATCCACCGTCCCCATCGGGTTCAGGATACGCCGCAGCACCCACATCTTCGATAGCACACTACGCTCCACCAGCAGTTCTTCCTTGCGGGTGCCGGACTTGGTGATGTCGATCGCCGGGAAGGACCGCTTATCGGACAGCTTGCGATCCAGGATGATTTCAGAGTTACCCGTGCCCTTGAACTCTTCGAAGATCACCTCGTCCATACGGCTGCCGGTATCGATCAGCGCGGTGGCGATGATGGTTAGCGACCCGCCTTCCTCGATATTGCGCGCCGCGCCGAAGAACCGCTTCGGCCGCTGCAATGCGTTAGCGTCCACACCGCCGGTCAGCACCTTGCCGGAGGACGGCACGACGGTGTTGTAGGCCCGCGCCAGGCGGGTGATGCTGTCCAGCAGAATGACCACGTCGCGCTTATGCTCGACCAGGCGCTTGGCCTTTTCCAGCACCATCTCGGTGACCTGGACATGCCGTGTCGCCGGTTCGTCGAAGGTGGAGCTGATGACTTCGCCGTTCACGCTGCGCGCCATGTCGGTGACTTCTTCCGGCCGCTCATCGATCAGCAGCACGATCAGGAAGACTTCCGGGTGGTTGGCGGCGATGGCGGCGGCGATGTTTTGCAGCATCACCGTCTTGCCGGTGCGCGGGGGGGCCACGATCAGCGCGCGCTGCCCTTTGCCAACTGGGGAGATCAGATCGATCACCCGCGGCGTGAAATCCTTCACCGGGCCTTTGGCGACGGACTGGAAATTCTCCATCTCCATCTTCAGGCGCTCTTCGGGATACAGCGGCGTCAGGTTGTCGAAGTTGACGCGATGGCGCACCGCATCGGGCGGTTCAAAGTTGACGGTATCGACCTTCAACAGGGCGAAATACCGCTCCCCGTCGCGCGGCGCGCGGATCTGGCCATCGACGGTGTCGCCAGTGCGCAGACCGAATCGGCGCACCTGGCTGGGGCTGACATAGATGTCATCGGGGCCGGCGAGATAATTTGCCTCTGGGCTGCGCAGGAAACCGAAACCGTCCGGCAGGATTTCCAGCGTGCCTTCCCCATGGATGGCCTGGTCGTTGTCCGCCAGATTCTTCAGGATCGCGAACATGATGTCCTGCTTACGCAGCGACGACGCGTTCTCAACCTGTAGGGACTCGGCGAAGGTCACCAGTTCGGCTGGGGACTTCTTCTTCAGTTCAGCAAGATGCATGGGATACCTGGACGTGAGGGTGCAATACACAGGGGGACGGCCAGAACACATTGCGGGCGTAATCACCCGGAGGTTCGCGGCCAGTTGGAATTTTGAGACTCAGGGCGTGGGGTGCGAAGGCGCAGTCGCCCGATATTCAGGAAGGAATTCCATAATAGGAACCCATTGCGGTGTCGTCAATGGGTTATGCGACTATGTCATCACGAATGGGTCAGGGACCGCCGGCGAGAGCTTGTGACGAATAAGCAAATCGCCGGAGCGACGCCACCAACCTCTCACCGTGCGCCCATCCAGGCGTCTAATTCGCCACGCAACCCTATCCCAGCCGCATCAGCGCGGCTTGCAACCGAGCGATTTCGGACTCGGCGGCGGCGAGGCGTTCGCGGTTCTCCGCCACCACCTCATCAGGCGCTCGGCTGACAAAATCGGCATTCGCCAGTTTCTGGGCGGTTTTCTTCGCATCCGCCGCCAGCTTGTCGCGCTCTTTCGCCAGACGCGCCCGCTCCACCGCGATGTCGATCAGCCCGGCCAGCGGCAGCACGATCGTCACGTCGTCCAGCCCGGCCTGGGCCGATTCGCGGGGGATATCTCCGGTCAGCGCGGACACTTCTGATGCCCGGGCCAGCCGCTTGATCGCGTCCAGCCAGCGATCGACCCGGCCCAACCCCTCGGCCGAGACACCTTGCAGCAGCACCGGCGAGGGCTTCGACGGCGGCACGTTCATCTCGGCCCGCACCGACCGCACCAGGGTGATCAGCCGCACCACCCAGTCGAGTTCCTCACGCGCCTGTTCGGCCCCGGGCACTGCAACCGGTGACGGCCATGCGGTGCCGATCAGGCTGCACGGCTCGCCATAGCCGAAGCGGTCCCACAATTCTTCAGTCACGAACGGGATGACCGGATGCAGCAGGCGCAGGATCTGCCCAAGCACATAGGCGCCGACGGAGCGGATTTCGGCAGCGGCGGCCGGGTCCGCGCCCTCGGTGAACAGTGGCTTGGCGAATTCCAGGAACCAGTCGCAGAACGTGTTCCAGACGAAGCGGTAACCGGCGGCGGCATACTCGTCGAAACGATAGGCCTCCAGCGCCGCGGTCGCCTCGCGGATCGCGTTGTTGGTTTCCGCCAGCAGCCAGCGGGACAGGGGCAGCGTCACGCTGGCGGGGTCGAAGCCGGCGTCGGGCCGCATGCCGTTCATTTCGCAGAAACGGGCGGCGTTCCACAGCTTGGTGACGAAGCCGCGGTAGTCCTGCACGCGGGCGGCACCCAGCTTCACGTCGCGGCCGGGGCCGGTCAGCGCGCAGATAGTGAAGCGCAGCGCGTCGGCGCCATAACTGTCGATCAGTTCCAGCGGGTCGATGACGTTGCCACGCGACTTCGACATCTTCTGGCCCTTCTCGTCGCGGACGAGGCCATGGATGTAGATCGTGCGGAACGGCACATCGCCCATCATATGCAGGCCCATCATCATCATCCGGGCGACCCAGAAGAAGATGATGTCGAAGCCAGTCACCAGCACGTCGCCGGGATAGTAACGCGCCACTTCCGGGGTCTGTTCAGGCCAGCCCAAAGTCGAGAACGGCCACAGTGCCGAACTAAACCATGTATCCAGGACGTCCTCATCCTGTACCAGCACTTCGTCCCGGCCGTAATGAACGCGGGCCTGCGCGGCGGCGCCGGCTTCGTCCTTGGCGACGAATACGGTCCCGTCCGGCCCGTACCAGGCCGGAATCCGGTGTCCCCACCAAAGCTGGCGGGAGATGCACCAGGGCTGGATGTCCCGCATCCAGGCGAAGAACGTGTTTTCCCATTGCTTGGGGTAGAATACGGTCTTGCCGGTTTCCACCGCCTCGATCGCCGGTTTCGCCAGCACCCCGGCGTTGCAATACCACTGGGTGGTCAGCAACGGCTCAACCGGCACGCCGCCGCGATCGCCGTGCGGCACCTGGTTGGTGTGCGGCTCGATCTTGTCCAGCAGTTCCAGCCGTTCCAGTTCGGCCACGATGGCGGCGCGGGCGGCAAAACGGGCCTGGCCGGCCAGCGAGCGCACGAACTCCGGATCGGCGATGCCGGGGATGGTGGTCATCGCGTCCTCGATTTCCGCCAGCGTCACCATCGCCTGACGGTCCAGTACCGACGGCATCGGCAGGTTGTGCCGCCGCCCGACCTCGAAATCGTTGAAGTCGTGGGCGGGGGTGATCTTCACCGCGCCGGTGCCTTTTTCCGGGTCGGCATAGGTGTCGCCGACGATCGGGATCGACCGTCCGACCAGCGGCAGGATGGCCCTCTTACCGATCAGCGCGCCATACACCGGATGATCGGGATGCACCGCCACGGCGGTATCGCCCAGCATCGTCTCCGGCCGCGTGGTGGCGACAATGATGAACTGACCCGGTTCGCCCTCGATCGGATAGCGCAGGTGCCACAGCGAGCCCCTGATCTCGCGGTTCTCGACCTCCAGATCGGAAATCGCGGTTTGCAGCTTGGGGTCCCAGTTGACCAGCCGGCGGTCGCGATAGATCAACCCTTCGCTGTGCAGTTTGACGAAGGTTTCCTTAACCGCGGCGGACAGGCCGTCGTCCATCGTGAAGCGTTCGCGCGGCCAGTCCAGCGAGGCACCCAGGCGGCGAAGCTGGCGGGTGATAGTGCCGCCGGATTCCGCCTTCCATTGCCAGACCCGCTCCAGGAACGCCTCGCGCCCCATATCCCGGCGGTCCTTGCCCTCGGCGGCCAGCAGGCGTTCGACCACCATCTGCGTGGCAATGCCCGCATGGTCAGTGCCAGGCTGCCACAGCGCGTCACGGCCCTGCATGCGGCGCCAACGCACCAGCGTATCCTGAATCGTGAAAGTCAGCGCATGACCCATGTGCAGGCTGCCGGTGACGTTCGGCGGCGGGATCATGATGGTGAATGGCGTCGCGTTCGAGGCCGGGTCGCAGGCGAAGCTGCCGGCGTTTTCCCAACCTTCATACAGCCGGGGCTCGATCTCGCCCGGGGTAAACCTGCTGTCCAGTGTCATCGCTCTCTCCCGCGCGGCCCACGCCGGTGATGGCATGCGCCTGCCGGGGTCCGCGTTAACCATTGTCAGAACTCGCCGCCAGGGCGGGCGCCTCCCTTATCAGGGAACGGCGCGGCCGACGACCCTTTCGATTTCGGCGCGAACCAGTCGCTCGACCACCGGGGGCAGATTGGTATCTAGCCACTCTTTCAGCAGCGGCCGCAGTTCCGCCCGAACCATGTCCTCCAGCGTCGGGCCGCCGGCATAGACCTGTGTCGCCCGCCCGGCGGCCAAGGTGCGAACCAGGCTGCCAACCGATGAAGCGGCGGCGGCGGCGGCTTCCGGGGCGAGCAGATCGAGCGTCTGGGCCGGCGGTGCGATCGGATCGGGGGACGTGGAAGCCTCCATTAGCGGCTGGGGCGGTTCGGTATGGTTGTCCGGCTCCACGGGGTCCGAACCCGGTTCGGCGGGGACGATCATCATCGACCGATCAAGTATCAGCACATCATCCTCGCCCGGCGCGGCCGTGTCCCCGTCTGGCGCATCCTCCTCGTTTAGGATACGGCGGATGGAGGCGAGAATATCCTCCATCGACGGGTCCGCCCCGTCGGGGCCCGCCGCATCGGCCACCTGTTTCACCCCGTCAGGTGTCACCCCGTCAGGTGTCACCCGGGAATCAGGCGCCGCGGAGGGCGGCGTTTCCGTCATCGCGCGGGTTGGCCGGTCGCATAATCGGACAATCCGATCCAGCGATCCTTGACCGCCTGATAATAGGCCGTCTCGTCATACAGCGGTACCGGCAGGTGAAGGTCGCGCGCCGTCAGGCGCCCGATCGCAACGGCCACGGCATAGGATGCGGTGATCACCTGGGCCAGATTCTGCACCAGCGTCGTCCGGGAGGTCAGCAGCAACTGGGTTGCATTCAAAACATCCAACGTCGTCCGGCTGCCGACAATCGCTTCCCGCTCCACGCCTTCCAACGCGATCTCGTTGGCGCGGATCTGTGCCCGCGTGCTGTCGGCGGCGGACTTGGCCGCTGTCAGCGTATCCCAGGCCTGCACCGCGTTTTGCACGGCGGTGCGCTTGGAATCATCGATCAGCCGTTGCGTTTGCTGGCGGGCCTGCTTGGCCTGACGAACGGCCGAATATTCCGAACCGCCCTGGTACACCGGCACCGACAACTGGGCGATAACCTGATAGCCGTTGTTTGCGGAACTGCGTCCACCGGGGTTCTGCTGCTGGAAGGTTTGTCCCTGGACGCTGACCTGGGGCATCAAGGCCGCAAAGGCGACATCCACCGCATCCTTCGCCGCTGCGTCATTGAACAGAGCCGCGACGACGTTCGGGTTGTTCTGGGCGGCGAGGATCGAGGCTTCCTGTTCGCTGTGCACAGGCAGGTCCAGCGGCTGCGGGGGCACTAGGTCGTCCGGTGGGAAGACGCCGATATATTGCTGGAACGTGCCGCGTGCCGTGGCGACGTTTCCGACCGCGGTTTCACGCGTCGCCCGGGCGCCCTCAAGCGCGGCCTCGGCCTGGGCAACGTCGGTGCGGGTGATTTCGCCCACGCGAAAACGGTCGTTGGTTGCCTGCAACTGCTTGGCGAGCACTTGCTCATTATTGACCTGGAGTTCAAGCAACTGCCGCGCCTGAATCACGCCGACATAGGCGCTGACGGCGTTGTTGAAGCTAGTCTGCTCCTGCGCGATCAAGGTCGCGCGTTCGGCCATGACCTGGCTTTTGGCGCGGTTGACGCTGCCCTGGATCTTGCCGCCCGTATAGACGTTCTGGGTGACCGTTGCCGTCGCGGACGCGATATCACGTTCTCCGGGCGTATTAAAATATTGGCGGGTTGGGCCGAAATAGGACAATGCCCGCGACAATCCATCGCCGTAGCCAGCCGTGCCGCCCAAAACAACGCTCGGTCGCCACCCCGCCAGGGCCGTGGGCACATTTTCGTCCGTTGCCCGCAACTTGGCCCGTTCGGCCAGCAGCGCTGGCTGATTGGAATAGGTCGCCGCCAAAGCCTCTATCAACGTATGCGGCGCAAGCGAATTAGGGGCGCTTGTGGTTGCAGGGGTTGCCGCCGGCTTGGCCTTCACGGCGGCAGGCGACCGCGCTTTTTCGACCTTGACCGGCTTGCCGGCCCCGGGCTGCGGCAGCGTTTGGGCGCCAGCGGTCGCGGCCATAGCTACCACACTGAAACTGGCAAGCAAAACAGAACGCAAACCCATTAGAAACCCTTTTCACAAGACCACCCGCCTTATTAGCAGGCTTATCTCAGCATCATCCCGCTATTCGATTGGATGGCGGATCACACGGCGGTCGTGGCGCTAGATTCGCCACAATAGACCCGCAATGTCCAGCGTGACGTTCATCGCCGGTAAACCAAACCAGTTCAGAAAACGAAAGCCGGCGCCTTCCGCAGTGATGGAATCACCGGTGTCGCGCAATCGAACAACGGAGAAATGCCCAGACCAACCGATGTCGCCTCGGCGATCACGGCCCTGGTGGTGCGTCCGGCGGTGGCGATCACGGCCATGATCCGGCCGGTCTCTTGATGTGTCTGGGCGGCCAGAGTGGCGGGAATTTCCGGCACCGCGCCCTCGATCAGGACAAGATCATACGGGGCCTGCGACGGCCATCCCGCGGACAAAGGCCCCGAAACCAGCGTGACATTAGGCGCCTGGACCGCCAGCGTCGCGGCCGCCATGGTCAGCAGCGCCGGATCTTCCTCCAGGGCGGTCACCCGGCATCCGCATGCGGCCAGCACCGCCGCGCCATAGCCGGTGCCCGCTCCGACAACCAGCACGCGCTCATTGTCTCGCAGCGCGGCAGCTTGCAGCAGCTTGGCGAACACCATCGGTTCCATCAGGAAACGTCCGTTCCCCAGCGGCACATCTTCGTCAGCGTAGGCCAGCGCCTGCACACCGGGCGGCAGGAATAATTCACGAGGCAAGGACCGCATCGCGGTCAGAACACGCGAATCCGTCACTCGGTTCGGGCGAATCTGGCTATCAACCATGCATTTTCGGGCATCGTCGAAAGTCTCGGCTTGGATTGCCATTGCGTCACTCTGCTTGTTGGGCGGGCTCCTTATAGACACCGGAATCCGCGCCGCAAAGGCATCGTTCGCCAGGGCTTGGCGTTTAAGCCGCGTCCTCCCGCCGGTCGCGGATTTTCACATACGCCAGCTTGGCATGTTCGTCGCAATAGGGCTTTCCGGCAACCGACAGGTCGTCGCAGAAACGGAAGCTTTTGGTCCCCGGTTCGCCGATCGGCCAGCAACAGGACGGGGCGGAACGACGGGCCTGCATCGGGGCTTGGGACATCGGGGCCTGGGGCATCGGGACGTGCGGCACCGCCGGACGAGGCGCGGGAACGACGACGGAGGCTGGCGCGGCAGGCTTCGGAGTCTCCGTCGGTATCACACGCAGCGGCTGCACATTGGTGACCGCTGGTTCCGCGACCGCGGCGGCCACGTCGGCGCTTGCCAGAGGGGGAAGCGTGGGTCCCGCCGTCCGGGGGATCGCAGGCGGCCGTTCAGCCGCCGGTTTGCTATCGCGTCGTATAGGAGATGGACGGGCATCCAGCTCCAGCCGATGCGCCTTGCCAACTATTGCGTTTTTGGAAACGCTCAGGCGACGGCCGATTTCCGCCGTGGACAAACCTTGAGCCCAAAGGTCCCTCAACACGCGGATCGTTTCATCGTCCCATACCATATGCTGGTCCCCTCTCAGGCTCTGCATACTAAATACAGTATGGGGCGGTTGGGTTGCTGGCAATCGAAGATTCGGCCGCGGATGCAGAATCCTGTGGACAACCCGGGACTCCGGCGAAAAAGATGGGGAAACCCACGGGTATCGCCAGTTTGGGGGAAAATGTGGCGGCATGCCGGCAGCCCGCTGACGGCAAGGCGCGGACCACCGCCTTGAAAGCGATTGTTGCCAAAAATCCGGTAAACCTGTGCCGCGGGGGCGGCGTCACCCCTGCGGCAGAAACCTATCCGTTCGCGGTCGCCAGATAGTTCATCGCGGCCTGCACGCCGCCTTCCTTGTGCGGAATGCCCGCCGCGCGCAGCCCCATTTCCACACCCGTCAGCGTGCCGGTGAACGACAATACGCCCAGATCGCCCATATGACCGATGCGGAACACCTTATCCTCAATCCGGCCCAGGCCGTTGCCCAGCGCCATGTTGAAACGGTCCAGGATCACATTGCGCAGATTGTCCGCGCTGTGTCCGTCCGGCACCCGGATGGCGGTCACACCCGGAGCGTAAGCATTCGGATCCTGACATTGCAGCTCCAGGCCCCAGGCGGCGACCGCCAGGCGGGTGGCCTGGGCATAGCGGCTGTGACGGGCAAAGACGTTTTGCAAGCCTTCCTCGGCCAGCATGTCCATCGCCTCGTTCAAGGCAAACAGCAGGTTTACCGCTGGGGTGTAAGGGAAATACCCGGTCTTGTTGGAAGCAACCAGCGGCTCCCAGTCCCAATAGCTACGACGGGCGCCCCCGGCTCGGGCGGCCGCCAGAGCCTTGTCGCTGATCGCGGTGAATGACAGGCCGGGCGGAACCATCAGGCCCTTTTGCGAGCCGGCGATGGTGACATCCACGCCCCAGGCATCGTGCCGGTAGTCGGCACATCCCAACGAGGAAATCGCATCCACCATCAGCAGGGCAGGGTGCTTCGCCCGGTTCATCGCATCGCGCACGGCGGCGATGTCGGTCATGCAGCTGGTCGAGGTCTCGCTGTGCACCGCGCACGCCGCCTTGATCCGGTGTTCGGTATCCTGCTCCAGCGCCTGTCCGATGGCGGTCGGGTTGGCACCGCGCCGCCAGTCAGTTTCCAGCGCCACGACATCGACACCCAGCCTTGTGGCCATCTGTTCCCACAGGTGGGAAAACTGGCCGGTGCGGCTGATCAGAATACGGTCGCCGGGAACCAGCGTGTTGGCCAGCGAGGACTCCCATGCGCCGGTCCCGGACGCCGGGAAAATGCCGATCGTCGCCGATTCGGTCTGGAATACGCCGCGCAGCTTGCCAACGATCTCGCGTCCCAGTTCACCGAATTCGGGGCCACGGTGGTTGATGGCGTTGCGGTCCATCGCGCGCAGCACGCGGTCAGGCAAATTGGTCGGCCCTGGCGTCTGCAGGAAGTGCCGGCCGGAAACAAATTTCGACATTGGGAACGTACCCTCCAAGGGGCGGGTAACAACCATGCCGGAACCCAGTTTGCAACAGCGATAGCGAATAGGTGGGCTGCGCGTGGCCCGCCGGTAGGGTATGGAACGATGAAATCACAGGGAGTAACGGCCATGGCTTCATTGATCCTGACCGTCGTGGGTCCAGATCGTCCCGGCTTGGTGTGCGCGTTGGCCGAGGCCGTGGACGCCGCCGGCGGCAGTTGGCAAGAAAGCCGGATGGCCCGACTAGCCGGCCAGTTCGCCGGTATCGTTCTTGTCGAGGCACCTGAAGGTTTGACTGAGGATCTGCGCGCGCTTCAGAACCAGGGCTTGCGCATCACCGTCCAGGCAGGCGTCACCACACCGGCCACTGTCACGGCACCGCGTCTGGCACTGGAAGTCGTCGGCAACGACCGGCCGGGCATTGTTCGCGATATCTCCCAGGTGTTGGCCAACCACAGGGTGAATATCGAGGAATTGACCACCGGCGTCGCCAGCGGCTCGTTCAGCGGCGAAGCGTTGTTCAAGGTGACAGCGCTGGTGCGCGCGCCCAACGATGCCGCGGTGGACCTGGTCAGGACCGGGCTGGAGGCATTAGGCAACGAACTGATGGTGGATATTCAGGTCATCGGGCAGGGGTGATCCGCGTTACGTCGTCCGAGCGGCGACGGAGCGAAAACGGCGCAGCGCGAGCCAGAAAAACAGGCCGCCGATCGTGGCGGTAGCCAGGAACCGCGGCCAAACGACCGAAAGACCCGCACCGCGATAGAGTATCGCTTGCGCGAACGATACGAAATGCGTGGAGGGCGATATCCGCACGGCGACCGCCAGCCAATGCGGCATGCTTTCCAACGGGGTGTTACTGCCGGACAGCATATTCATTGGCATGTAGATCAGCATGTACAGCAGCCCAAGCTGGGGCATCGAGCGCGCGACCGTTCCCATGAAGATCCCGATGGCGGTCGCGAAGAAAAGATAGATCACCACCCCGACCATGAACAAAGGAATGGAGCCGGCGATCGGAATCCCCAGGATGGTCTTCACCACGATGTAAAGCGAAAGCCCGGCTGCAACGGTTATCACCAGGCCGTTCGCCCAAACCTTCGACATCGCGATCTCGAACGGCGTCAGCGGCATCACCAGCAAATGGTCCATCGTGCCGTGCTCGCGCTCTCGCACGATGGCGGCGCCGGACAGGATGATGGCCAGCATGGTCACGTCGTTGATGATGCCCATCACGCTGCTGAAACAGGCCGTCGTCGCGTTCGGATTGAAGGCGATATGCACCACAAGGTTGACGGGCGAGAGTTGCGTGTGCTCCGCCTTTGACATGAAGCCGGCGATTTCGGCCGTGATGATCTGCTGCGCGTAGCCCGCCCCAAGCCCTGCTTGCACCACCGCTGTGGCATCGACATTGACCTGCAGGTCCGGCCGGCGCCCGCCCAGGACATCGCGTTGAAAATGCGGCGGTATATCCACCACGAAGGTAAAGGCCCCGGCGTTCATCTTCGGCACGATATCTGCCTCTGTGATCATCCGCGGCGGCTTGAAATAGGGCGGCAGGAACGCTTGCGCGATCCGCCGTGAGAGTTCGGAGTTGTCTTCGTCAACGATGGCGATCGACGCATTATGCAGTTCCTGCGCGCTGCTGCGCGCCTGCATGGTCACGGCGAAAGAGAACGCATAGATCACCAGCCCCAGCAATACGAAGTCATGCGAGAAGCTGCGAAGTTCCTTGGTACCAAGCCAAAAGATGTTGGCGATTTTGCGCATCTAACGCTCTTGCTTCCGCAGCAGCATGCGGTTCAGCAGGAGCAGGACCGGGACGAATACGGCCAGTGCCACGAGATCCGGCGCCAGATCGGCAAACCCCAACCCCTTGGTGAACGTCCCGACGCTGATCGGAACAAAATAGCTCATCGGGAACGCCCGGCCCATCAGTTGTGCGCTGCCGGCCAGCGATGCCACCGGGGTCATCATGCCAGAGAACTGAACGGCCGGCAGCACAGTCAAAATCGCGGTGCCGAACAAGGCCGCGATCTGTGTCTTGGTGAAGGCCGAGATCAGCATCCCATAGGCCGTGGTCGTCGTGACGTAGATCAGCGCGCCCAACAACAGCACCGGGAAACTGCCGGTCAACGGCACCCTGAAGATAAACAGCGCCATGATGCACATCACGGCGAAATTGATCATCGCGACGCCAATATACGGAAGCTGCTTGCCCACCAGGAACTCAATCCGTGTGACCGGGGTCACGTAAAGATTGGTGATCGAACCCATCTCCTTTTCGCGCACCACCGCCAGCGCCGTTAAGATCGCTGGAAACAAGGCCAGCAACAGCGAGATGATCGTGGGAACCATCGCGTACATGCTTTTGAAGTCTTGATTGTATTTGAATCTGATTTCGATATCCGCGGGCGGTGGTGCTGCTGGCACGGTTGTCCTGACGGCCGGATCCGTCAGATATGTCTGGTGCATGCCTTCCAGGTAGCCGCGTATCGTTTGTGCGCGAAACGGCATCGCCCCATCCACGGTGGCGTTGACCCATGTCGGGCGGCCTCGCGCGATATCGCGGCCGAACCCGGGAGGAATTTCGATAGCCGCGGAAACAGCCCCGTCCTTCAGACGTCGCTCCAGATCGTTGCAGTCGATCAGCGGCGACTCCTCGATAAAGTAAGTAGAACCCCTCAGTTCCTCCAAATACGCTCGGCTTTCCGGCGTCTGATCGCGGTCGAGCACGGCGAACGACAGATTGTTCACGTCGGTGGAGATGCCGAAGCCGAACACCAGCATCAGCAGCGCCGTGCCGAATAAGCCGAAACTCAGCCGAATCGGGTCGCGCAACAGTTCCAGGGTTTCGCGGATCGTATAGGCAAACAGCCGGCGCGGACTGAACCACCGCCTGACGCGCGTTCGCGGCTGATCGGCGTGATCCGTGGTCGCCGCCACCGGAGCGATGCGCGGACCGGAAGCCTGCTCCAGAAAAGCGATGAACGCGCCCTCCAGATTTGCCGCGCCTCGCGCCGCGATCAGGCGCGCCGGCGTATCGGTCGCCAGCACACGGCCGGAGTCCATCAGCGAAACCCGGTCACAGCGCTCCGCCTCGTTCATGAAGTGCGTGGAGACGAAAATGGTAACATCCTGGTCGCGGGACAGTTCGATCAGCAGTTCCCAGAACCGGTCGCGGGCCAGCGGATCAACGCCCGAGGTGGGTTCGTCCAGGATCAGCAGTTCCGGTTCATGGACGATCGCCACCGCCAGCGACAGCCGCTGGCGAATCCCAAGCGGCAGGTCCAGGGCGCGATGCGTAAGGTAGTCCGCCAGGCCAAACCGATTTACCAGATAGGCGATGCGCGCCTGCGCCTTGCCGGCGGGCAAATGGTACAGGTGCGCGTGCAGCGTCAGGTTCTGCCTAACGGTCAGTTCGGTGTAGAGCGAGAACGACTGCGACATGTAGCCAACGCGGCGGCGCAGCGTCATGTCGGTCGCGTCGAGCGGCTGACCGAACAGCAGGGCCGTTCCTTCGGTTGCCGGCAACAGGCCGGTGAGCATCTTCATGGTTGTCGTCTTGCCGCAGCCATTGGAGCCCAGAAATCCAAAGATTTCCCCGCGTCCAATGGTAAAACTGACTTTATCGACGGCGGTGAAATCGCCAAACCGGCAGGTGATATCGTTTGCGACGATCACCGGATGCCCATCGGGGTTCCGCCATGGCGGGATCTCGATTGCCTTGTGACCGGCCCGCTGTTCCGCCGGCAAAAGGGCGATGAAGGCGTCCTCCACAGTCGCACCTCCGGTGGATGCTTTCAGCTCGGACGGCGACCCGGTCGCCAGTACCCGGCCATCGTTCATCGCGACCAGCCAATCGAACCGTCCGGCTTCCTCCATGTATGCCGTCGCGACCATCAGGCTCATGCCCGGGCGCCGCGACCGCATAACCTCGATCAACTCCCAGAACTGGCGGCGGGACAGTGGATCGACGCCCGTTGTGGGTTCGTCCAGGATCAGCAGGTCCGGATCGTGGATCAACGAACAGCAAAGCCCCAGCTTCTGGCGCATGCCGCCGGAAAGCTTGCTGGCGGCGCGGTCAGCGAACGGCGTCAGCCCGGTAGCGTGCAGCAACTCCGCCGTGCGCCATGCCCGTTCGGATGCCGATTGCCCGAACAGGCGGCTGAAAAACGCGATGTTTTCAACGACGCTCAGGTCGGGATACAGGTTCTTGCCCAGACCTTGCGGCATATAGGCGATGCGTGGGCAGACCTCGGCTCTGTAACCCGCATCGGCCATATCGCCGCCCAGAACCTGAACGGTGCCGGATTGAATCTGCCGGGAACCGGCGATCAGGCTCAGCACCGAGGATTTGCCCACGCCATCCGGCCCGATCAGCCCGATCACGCACCCGGCGGGCAGATCGAGCGTGATCGCGTCCAGCGCGACGACCTTGCGATAACGCAGTCCAACATTCTCCAGGCGGGCGGCCAGCCGCCTGTCATGCCCGGTCATTTTATCTCGACCGCTTGCAGCGATGCGGGCCAGTTCACCCCGGAATCGGTGCGGACATATCCCACGCCCGGCAGGCCGGTTCTAACCCTATCCGCCCGGGTTTTCAGCAATGCGGGATCGACGCGAACGCGCACCCGGAACATCAGCTTGTCCCGCTCGTCCTTGGTTTCGACATCCTTGGGCGTAAATTGCGCCTTCGATGCGATGAACACCACGGCGGAGGGGATAGGGTAGGACGGATAGGCGTCCAGAACGATGCGGGCATCGGAGCCTGGTTTCACCCGTCCAGCGTCCAAAGTGGGCAGATAGATGTCCATATAGACGTAGCCGGTGTCGAGGATCGTGAAGACTTTCCCGCCCGCGGGCAACACTTCGCCGACATTGGCTACGCGATATTGGATCCGTCCGTCCTTCGGCGCGACCAGCGAATTGTCGGCGATATTGACCTGATAAAGCCGCACATCGTGCATCGCCGCGTCGAGCGCGAATTTTGCCTGCTGGATTCTGGCTATGGTGGCGTTCTGCGCGGCGGTGGCGCTGTTCATTTGTTGCTGGCGCTGATCCAGAACCTCCCTGGATTCGAAGCCCTTGGGCACCAGGGCGCGCGTGCGGTCCAGTTGCTGCTGGGCAAGCAATACCTGCGTTTTTTGCTGTGCCAGGTTCGCCTCGGCTTCATCGAGGGCCTGCTGCGCCTGTTGCACCAGCGCCGCCGCCTTTTGTAGCGACACCTGTAGATCCCGCGTGTCCATCACCGCGACCACCTGGCCGGCTTTCACGACATCGCCTTCATCGGCCAGCAACTGGGCGACGCGGCCGGCGAACTTGGTGTCGATATCGATCTCATCCGCTTCCAGCCGCCCGTTGCCGAAGGCGATCCCGGGGGGCAATCCGTTTCGTGGGTAGAACCACCAGGTGCTGGCGCCGATAGCGCCGATCAACATGATCAACAGCAGCAGCGCGCGTTTGCGCCAGCGCCGCTTGTCCGGTTCGGGTGCCGGAAGGACAGCCGCCGGTACCTGATCGGCCGGCCTGACCGCCGGGAGTGTATTGGATTCTTTTAGTGGGGTATTCATGCCTGCTGACGACGATGCTGTGTGCATCATATGGGCAGTGCCGTCAGGCGACGTTGATCTCGCGCAATGCCTGCGCCAGCGTTTCTTTCCGCTGGAGCAGCCGCGGGAGGGCTCTACTCCACCGTCACCGACTTCGCCAGATTGCGCGGCTGATCGACATCGGTGCCCTTCAGCACCGCCACCTGATACGCCAGCATCTGCACCGGAATCGCGTACAGGATCGGCGCCACGAACGGGTCCACGTCGGGCAGGATCACCGTTTCCACCGCGATCCCCTTCAGCTTTGCCGCGCCCGCCGCATCGCTGAACACGATTACTTGACCGCCGCGCGCCGCGGCTTCCTGCAGGTTAGAGGCTGTCTTTTCGAACAACGGCCCCGACGGGGCGATGGCGATCACCGGAACCGCCGGATCAATCAACGCGATCGGGCCGTGCTTCATCTCCCCGGCCGCATAACCCTCGGCATGGATATAGCTGATTTCCTTCAACTTCAGGGCGCCCTCCAGCGCGATCGGGAAGCAGTTCCCGCGCCCCAGGAACAGCACATCCCTGGCCTTGGCCACCCGCACCGCCAGCGAGGCGATCGCATCCTCGTTCGCCAGAACCTCTGCCGCCCGGCTAGGCACTTCCAGCAGCGCCGCGGTCATCCGAGCCTCTTCGTCGGCGCTGATGGCGCCGGTCTGCCGGCCTGCCGCCAATGCGAGGCATGCCAGCACGGACAACTGCGCGGTAAAGGCCTTCGTGCTGGCCACGCCAATCTCGGGGCCAGCGACGGTTTCCAGCACCGCATCGCTCTCCCGCGCCATGGTGCTTTCCGGCACGTTCAGGATCGACAGCACCTGCTGGCCCTGCTCGCGCATATAGCGCAGCGCCGCCAGCGTATCGGCTGTCTCTCCGGACTGGGACACTAACAGCCCCAACCCGCCCTTGGGCATCGGCGGAGTCCGGTAGCGGAACTCGCTGGCCACATCGCCATCGGCTGGAATGCGGGCAATGGCCTCAAACCACCAGCGCCCGACCAGCCCGGCATAGAACGCGCTGCCGCACGCGCTCATGGTGATACGCGACACCTGGCGGAAATCGATCCCCAGATCGGCCGGCAGAGCCACCGACCGGTTCCCCGGGCTGATCATCTGGTGCAGCGTGTCGCCGATCACCGCCGGATGCTCATGGAGTTCCTTTTCCATGAAATGCCGGAAATTGCCCTTGCCGATCGACGCGCCGGTCAGCCGGGTCAGCTTGACCTCTCGCTCCACCTGCTTGCCGTCGGCACGGAAGAAGCGCGCGCCCTGGCGGTCCACGACTGTCCAGTCGCCGTCCTGAAGATAGGCGATCCGCCGGGTCAGTGGCGCCAGCGCCAGGGCATCCGATCCGACGAACATCTCATCCTCGCCGAACCCGATCGCCAGCGGGGCGCCGTGCTGCGCACCGACGATCAGGTCCGGATGGCCGGCGAAGATCATCGCCAGCGCATAGGCGCCTTCCAACCGCCGCAGCGCCGCGCCGGCCGCCTCGATCGGCTCCATACCGCGCTTAAGGTTCAGATCGACCAGTTGGGCGACGGTTTCGGTATCGGTTTCGGTGCTGAATTCCTGACCCGCCGCTTCCAGTTCGGCCCGCAGTTCAGCATGATTCTCGATGATGCCGTTGTGTACCAGCGATACCCGGGCGGTGCCGTGCGGATGGGCGTTGCTTTCGGTCGGGGCGCCATGGGTTGCCCACCGCGTATGCCCGATCCCGATGGTGCCGGGCAGGGAGGCGCGGTCCAGCGATGCCGCCAGATTGCCCAGTTTGCCCTCGGCCCGGCGGCGGTCGATGTGACCGTTCACCAGCGTGGCAATGCCGGCGCTGTCATAGCCGCGATACTCAAGCCGCCGCAGCGCTTCCAGGATGATGGGTGCCGCGGGACGGGTGCCGATGACGCCAACAATGCCGCACATTCAATTTGAGTCCTTTGCCGCTTCGGTCCGCTTCAAGTCTTTCAGCCGTTGCGCGGCCGCCCGCATCCGCGGTGCCCGTCCAGGCTTCTGCACCTGTCGCCCACGGGCAAGCGCCAGAGCATCCGCCCCAACGTCCTCGGTGATGACGCTGCCGGCCCCCAGTATGGCGCCGTCACCCACGGAAACCGGCGCGACAAGCGCCACATCGGACCCCACGAAAACATTCGCGCCGATCGTGGTGCGATGTTTGTTGATTCCATCATAATTGCAGGTGATCGTCCCGGCCCCGACATTGGTCGCCGCGCCGACCGACGCATCGCCCAGATAGGTCAGATGGCCCGCCTTGACGCCCTGCGCCAGGTGGGACGCCTTGATTTCCACGAAGTTGCCGACGTGAACGTCGTTAGAGAGCGTCGTCCCGGGCCGGAACCGCGCAAACGGGCCGATGACGCTGCCGGAGCCGATATGGGCGCCCTCAATATGACAAAACGCCTTGATCGTGACATTACTCTCCACGGTGACACCGGGGCCGAAGAAGACATTTGGCTCGATCGTCACGTCATTGCCCAACTTGGTATCATGGGACAGGAACACGCTGGCCGGATCGGTCATCGTAACGCCGGCGGCCATCGCCTCCTCCCGCATCCAGCCTTGCAGCACCGCCTCGGCCCGAGCCAGTTCGTTGCGGGAGTTCACGCCCGCCAGTTCGTCCGCCGGGGCTTCGACCGCGCGCACTTCGCATCCGTCGGCACGGGCCAGCGCCACCAGATCGGTCAAATAGTATTCCCCCGCCGCGTTGTTATTCTTCACGCTACGCAGCCAACGCTTCATCTGCTCCGCGCCGGCGCACAGCACACCCGCGTTGCACAATCCTACCCCGCGTTCGTCCGGCGAGGCGTCGGCATATTCCACGATCCGCACCACCAGCCGGTCGGTGCCGGTGATGACACGGCCGTATTTTGCCGGATCCGCCGGGCGGAATGCCATCAGCGACAGGGCGGTCAGGCCCCGCGTGTCCAGCAGCCGGCGCAGCGTTGCCGGACGGATCAGCGGATTGTCGGCATACAGTACCGCTACCTGGCCGTCGCCGAAATGGTCGGCCGCCTGCAGCGCGGCGTGGGCGGTGCCCAGACGGTCGTTCTGTACCACGCAAATATGGGGCCGGGCTTCCTGCCGCACATCATCCATATCAGGCCCCAGAACGACAACGATCCGGTCAAACACCGATTCGCAACTTGCCAGAAGGTGCCGAAGCATGGATCGTCCGGCCAGACGATGAAGCGTCTTCGGCACCGACGACTTCATCCGTGTGCCAAGGCCGGCGGCCAGGACGATGGCGGTTGACTGCATACTCGACCCTTGCTTAGCCAATGGATAAGGTCCAGCGGAGGAGGCCTCCGGACCTTACCCACCAGACTTAGAATGCGCGGGCTGATTCGCCGAACGGCGCGGGTGCTTCCCTCGGGATCAGTCCACTACCGGGTCTGGCGTAGCGGCGATGGCGGCAGACTGTCAAAGGCCACCGTTATGATATTGGTTCAATTCACGTTTCGGAGTGCAACATAGTGGCGCGGACCCTGCTGCTGGATCTGGATGGGACGCTGGTCGATACCGTGCCCGACCTGACGGCGGCGCTGAACCGGCTGATGCGGTCGCGCGATCTGCCGGATTTTACCGAACGACAGGTCACGGCGATGGTCGGCGACGGGATCGCTGTCCTCACCGACAGGGCATTCGCCGCGCATGGCCGCCAGCCTGACGCCGGGGCCGCGGCATGGCTGGCGGCGGATTACACCGACCACGTGTCTGTCCACAGCCGGCTGTATCCCGATGTCATGACCGCACTGGCCGATCTCTCACGCGAAGGCTGGCAACTCGCGGTTTGCACCAACAAGCCAGAGCGCGCGGCCCGGACCCTGCTACGGCGGATGGAGCTGTTGCCGATGCTGTGCGCGGTTGGCGGCGGCGACAGCTTCCCGGTTCGCAAACCCGATCCCGCGCATTTGCTGGCAACCCTGGAACTGGCTCAGGGCCATGCCGACAAGGCGGTCATGATCGGCGACCACCACAACGATGTGGTGGCGGCCGCGGGTGCGGGCATTCCCTGTATCTTCGCCGCCTGGGGCTATGGCACCGCATCGATGGCGGCAGGGAGTTCCGCGATGGCGGCGGGGATGGCGCAGGCCGCGAGGATCGCCAACCGTCTTCTGCCAGCGTAATCCGTCCCACCCGATCAGCTTCCCCCTCGCTATCAAACCTCCGTGTTTCCTCGGCCACCGGCTTCGCGCGTGGTCCATATCGGCCGCAATATCGCAACATCGTCGCAACAGGAGCGGGACTTGCCTGAGACCGGGGAACGAACAGGCGAGCGCACGGACTCCTCACTGTTCGGCATCGCGGGCGGGGAGATGGTCGCGCTGATCGCGGCAACCGACTGGAGCCGCACGATCCTGGGTCCGCGGTCCAGATGGTCCCAAAGTCTGACGACGATCGTCCGCATCCTTGTCACCTCGCGCTACGCGATGTGGTTGGGCTGGGGGCCGGAATTGAGCTTCTTCTACAACGACGCCTATGCCCCCACCCTGGGCGTGAAGCACCCCTCGGCGCTTGGCCAGCCGGCCAGCCAGGTATGGGCGGAGATTTGGAAAGACATCGGTCCGCGCGCGGAATCGGTGATGCGCACCGGCGTCGCCACTTGGGATGAAGGGCTGTTGCTGCTTTTGGAACGCAGCGGTTACCGCGAGGAAACCTATCACACCTTCTCGTACAGCCCGCTGCCGGACGACGACGGCACGATCGCCGGCATGCTGTGCGTGGTGACCGAGGAAACCCAGCGGGTCATCGGCGAACGCCGCCTGGATACCCTGCGCGACCTGGGGACCGCCCTGGGAACCGTCCGGTCGGAGCCGGAGGTGATGCAAACCATCGAACGCACGTTGGCCCGCAACGACCGGGATCTGCCGTTCGCGCTGATATACCTGCGGGATGAGGCCACAGGACAACTGCACCGTTCGGCTGATATCGGCGGTATTGGCGATGCGATTGCCCCCGCCATATTGCCAGACGCCCGGGTGCTGCCATTTCCCGCCTTAGCCATGCTGCGCGGACACCAGGCCCGCGCGGTGCACGACGTTGACGGCCTGCGGGGCCTGCCCCTCGGCGCATGGGACCGGGCACCGCACCAGATCATGGTCGTGCCGATCGCCCAGCAGGGCCAGTCTCGCCCGGCTGGCCTGTTCATTGCCGGAGTGAATCCCTATCGCCCTATGGATGAGGCATATGCCGGGTTCATCGAACTCGTTGCGGCCCAGATCGCATCGGGCCTGGGTGCGGCTCGCGCCTATGAGGCGGAGCGCCGGCGGGCCGAGGCCCTGGCGGAAATCGACCAGGCGAAGACCGACTTTTTCTCCAATGTCAGCCACGAGTTCCGTACTCCGCTGACGCTGATGCTGGGGCCTTTGGAGGAGGAAATCTCCGCCCTTTCCCAAAGCGACAGGGCGGCGGCGAGTCGCCTGTCGATGGTTCACCGCAACGGACTGCGCCTGTTGCGGCTGGTCAATACGCTGCTCGATTTTTCCCGCATCGAGGCAGGCCGGGTGCAGGCCCGCTTCCAGCCAACGGATCTGTGCGCCTATACCGCCGAACTGGCCAGCAACTTCCGCTCCGCCTGTGATCGGGCAGGCCTGCGCCTGACGACCGACTGCGTCCCTTTGGGCCAGCCCATCTACGTCGATATCGAAATGTGGGAGCGGATCGTTTTAAATCTGGTTTCCAACGCGTTCAAATATACCCTTGTTGGCAGCATTACGGTCGGGCTTCACCCCACACCGGATGGGCGGCGCGTGCTGCTGACGGTGCGAGACACGGGCGTAGGGATCCCAAAGGCGGAATTGCCACATATTTTCGACCGGTTTCACCGCATCGAAGGTCAGCGTGGCCGCACATTGGAAGGAACCGGAATAGGCCTGGCACTCGTCAACGAACTGGTGAAACTGCAAGGCGGCACGATCGAAGTAGAAAGCCAGGTCGATATCGGAACAACCGTATCTGTCAGCATTCCTTTCGGCATGGCCCATCTGCCGGCTGATTGCGTCGTTGAGGCGGCAGGAGCCAGACCGGCGGAACGCGCCATCGCCGACGGGATCGCCGCCGCTTCGTTCGTGGAGGAAGCGCTGCGCTGGTTGCCCGAGCATAGCGGTCGCTACGATGAAACAACCCAGGACGCACCGGCCGGGATAATCGTCGCGGATCAAAGGCGGCGCATCCTGCTGGCCGACGATAACGCCGACATGCGCGACTATGTCGTGCGGCTTTTGCGGACGAGCTACGCGGTCGAGGCGGTTGAGGATGGTCAGGCCGCGCTCGCGGCTGCGCGGGCGAAACGGCCCGACCTGATTCTTTCGGACATCATGATGCCCCGGATGGACGGGTTTGAGTTGCTGGAGGCCATCCGCGCCGACGAGTCGTTGCGCGATCTCCCCGTTGTTCTGCTGTCCGCCCGAGCTGGCGAGGAAGCCCGTGTCGAGGGCCTGGAAGCAGGTGCCGACGACTATCTGGTGAAGCCGTTTTCAGCTCGTGAACTGCTCGCACGCATGCGCTCCAACCTTCAACTTGCTCGGTTGCGACAAGAGGCGCGTGAATCACTGCGGCGCGCCAACGAGGCGCTGGAGCAACGTGTCGAAACTGAAATCGCGCAACGAATCCAAGCCGAGGAATCGCTGCGGCAATCGCAGAAAATGGAAGCGATAGGCCACCTGACAGGCGGGGTCGCGCACGACTTCAATAATCTCCTGACCGTCATCGGCGGCGGCGTCGAAACCTTGCAACGCTTACTGGCGAACGAGCCGCCAGGAACCAACCATGCGCGGATTATCCGCGCGCTCAACATGATTGCCCAGGGGGCTGACCGGGCAGCGACGCTAACCCATCGCCTGCTGGCGTTCGCCCGCCGGCAAACTCTCGATCCACGCCCCGTGGATGCCAATAAGCTGGTCGCCGGCATGTCGGATTTGCTGCGCCGCTCGCTGGGCGAGTCGATTGCGCTGGAAACCGTATTGGCCGGGGGACTATGGCGAACCGTCGCGGACGCCAATCAGTTGGAGAATGCACTGCTGAATCTGGCCGTGAACGCCCGTGACGCCATGCCCGATGGCGGCAAGCTGACCATCGAAACCGCGAACTCCCATTTGGATGAGTCGTACGCCGCCGCCCACGACGATGTTGCCGCGGGCCAGTACGTTATGATCGCCGTCAGTGACACCGGAACCGGGATCGACAAGGATACATTGGAACGGGTGTTTGAACCGTTCTTCACCACAAAGGATATCGGCCACGGCACCGGGCTGGGCCTAAGTCAGGTTTACGGCTTTATCAAGCAGTCCAATGGCCATGTGAAGCTCTACAGCGAACCAGGGCAAGGTACTGTGGTGAAGCTTTACTTGCCCCGCCTGATGGCGGAACGGTTGGACAATCCCAACCAGATGGACCCAGAAGCAGCCCCAGTCGGGCAGGGCGAAACAATCCTGGTGGTGGAGGACGAGCCCGCGGTGCGGGAGCATTCCGTGGCGTCGCTGCGGGATCTGGGCTATCGCGTATTGTATGCCGCCGACGGCCATGCCGCGCTGCGCATCCTGGCGCGGGAGTCCGAAATCGCGGTTCTGTTCACCGATGTCGGCCTGCCCGGCGGGATGACCGGACGCCAGCTTGCGGAGGCCGCGAGGATTCGCCGGCCGGAACTCAAGGTCGTCTATACGACCGGCTATGCACGCAATGCCATCGTACATGGGAATGTGCTGGAGCCCGGAACCGAACTGCTTCCGAAACCATTCAGCTTCGGCGCCTTGGCCGCGAAAATCCGGACGGTGTTGGACACATAGAAGGGAAGCAGGAAGTCCGGCGGCCAACCACTGTCAGTTCGGATTGCCCCCTGGCATTCAGACCGGCTTTGCCGCGTTGCCGCCGCTGCGGCCACGGTCCGACGCGACCCGCACGAAGGTGGAAACGATCTTGCCTGACGCATGGACCGTGCCCCGCAACGATCCGGCCACCTTCGACACGCCGGCCATGCGGCAGCGATACGGCACCGGAACCTCCAGGATTCGCAGGCCAGACCGAGCGGCTTTCATTTGCATCTCGATGTTCCAGCCATAAGTCATCTCCCGCATCCCCAAGCCAACCAGCACGTCCTTCCTGATCGCTCGGAAGGCGCACATATCGGAGTAGCTGACATCGTACAGCGCGCCCATGCCCCAGCCGGCCAACCGACCAGCCAACACCTGATGCCAGAACATCGACCCAGGATCGCGCCGGCCGCGGGTGCGGGATGCGATGACGAAATCATGCGTCCCCGCCAGCACCGGGCCGGCGATCGAAGCCAGCAGATCGCCCCGATCCGCTCCGTCGCCATCCAGGAACGCGATTACCGGGGATCGGGCGGCGATCGCGCCGGCCATGCAGGCCCGCCCATAGCCACGGCCCGCGTCGATCACCGTAGCACCGGCCGCCCGGGAGATTTCTTGGGTGCCATCAGTGCTGCCGCCATCGGCGACAATGACCTCAACCGCAATATCGCGTGGAATTTCGCCGATTACCGCCGCGATGGCAGCAGCTTCGTTGAACGTGGGGATGACAACACTGGCCTTCATCGCGCGGCCGCCCTGCTACAAGCTCCATCGCAATCCGCAATTCTGGCAGGGGAGAGGCGGTGTTTCACCCAGCAGCGACGTCCGGAAGCCCCGGTATTGGTCGCTGTTCCAGATATCGCGCAAGGTCTGCTGGGTTGCGTCACCCAGCGTATAATTCTCATACCCGCGCGCCGAGAACGGGGCGATGCAGCATGGCAATGCCCGCCCATGGGCGGTGAAATACATCAGCGACCACGGCCGCCGGCAGGTCGCCCAGGGCTTGTCGTCAGCCGCGCGCTTCAGGCTAAGCCCGGGTTCTGTCGCACCCGACGCGTCGAGCGTCACCCCCAGCGAGGCACCGATCGCCGTTGCGGCCTCGATCGCCGATTGCTCCTCATCGCGGGTTTGCTCGAACAGCGAATACTCGGCCCGAGCCTTGCCGAAACCGTTCTCATCGAACACCAGCCGCTGGAGGTGGACCTCTTTCACCCCCATCGACGCCGAGAGTCTGACGAATTCGGGCAATTGGTCCACGGTTTCCTTCAACCCGGTCAGCCACAAGGAGACGCGGGGCTTATCGACGCCCATCCGCTGCTGATAGGCGGTGAACCTGCCGACGTCGCGCACGATACGCGGGAAGAAATCCTTGCCCCGGATGGCGGCGTAGCTCTTGCGGTCGGCCGCATCCAAAGAAACCCGCAGCTCATCCAGGCCGGTATCGATAATCTCCTGGAATTTCTTCGGGTTCAGCAACGTGCCATTGGTGTTGAACAACACATACGTCCCGCGATCCTTCAGATAGCGGATCATCCGCGGCAGGTGCTTTACCAGCATCGGCTCACCCACGCCGTGCAGCACCACCCGGGCAACATTGGGCACCTGATCGACGATTTTGGTGAACAGCTCCCAGCTCATATCCGCCGGCGGTTCCAGGTCCTCGAAGGTTCGCGGGCAGGTTTCGCACAGCAGGTTGCAGCGGTTGGTAACTTCCAGATACAGGCAGACCGGTGCTGCCTCCGCCACCGCGTTCCGCTCCGCGGCGATGGCTTCGAAATAGCGGCGCGGGTCCCGCAGGGTTGTCGTTGACATCAGGTCATTTCCTTTGGGGATGCGGCGAATGGTCGCCAGAAAGCCAACAGGACGGCCGGCACGAAGACAACGCTCGGCCAGACGAAGCGGTCGCCATAGGTGTCGAGGTAGAGCAGCACCGGGGCGGTTGCCAGCCACAGGACCGCCGGTGTGGGGGCCAGGACGCACGGCACCGCCAGCGAGGCATAGTACCAGGGATAATGTGGGCTGATGCCGAAGATTGTCACCGCCATCATCGCCCCGGCGGCCGAGCAGAGCGCGACCGCATCGTCCGGACGACGCACGAACGCGACCCAGCAGCCCAAGCCTGCCAGGATCAAACCAAGTAAGGCGAGATAAGCCTTGGAGGCGAACGCGGGCAGGGGGAACAATTTCGCCATTCCAGCCAGCAGCCAAAGTCCGGACCCGGTGTTCAGCCCTTCCTCGGTGCCATAGCCGCCGAGAAATCCGAACACGCGCCAACCGACGCCGAGGTAAATCGCGTAGAGCGCCAGCATGGTTGCTACCGCCGAAAGCACCAATCGCCATCCACCATGCCGAGACCACAGCGCGGGCGCGATCACCACCGGCAAGAATTTGGTCAGCACCGCCGCCGCCAGCGCCGCGCCGGCCCAGTCATTCCATCGCCGCACCCGGAGCAGCAGCGCAAGGGCGACGAAGCCGCAGATCGCGGCATCCACGTGGCCGTTACCCGCGAAGGCCCATATCGGCAAAGGGTTCCAGGCATAGATCAGCACCCGTTCCGCTGGCAGGCGCGCCGCCTTCAGCAGGCCAAGCAGGCAGCCGACCGCCAACGCCTCAAACCCGAACATCGCCAGCTTCAGACCGGTGACGCTCGGCCAGATCCAGCCAACCAGGGCGAAAATCACCTGGGCCGCGGGCGGATAGATCGTGGGCGCATAATCCGCCCGATTGATGTGGGGATAAACTGCGTCGTCGCGTAAACTGGCCAGGGCCGGATCATCGGGGATGTAACGATAGGGATTGATCCAAGCCGCCTGAACGCGACCATCCCAGACGTAACGATAAAGGTCGCTGGACAGAAAGGGTGGTGAAACTAGCAACGGCACGCGCAGGGCCACGGCGATCAGAAGCACCAGCCAGATCACGCGCACTCTCCAGCGAAGGACCGCCACGACCGCCACCAGGTAAACCACGGCGCTGAGACCAAGCAGGATCACGAGTTCGATCTTCGCCTCGGGCGTGCCCACGGTTCCGGCACCCGGGGTGTGCAGCGACAGGCCTGCCAAGGTGAGCACCAACAGCATCGCGCCTGGAATCGCCAGGCGGATCATTCCGCCGCCAGGTCCAGAGTCCCCGGCCGTGCTTCGATGAGATCCAAGGCAGCGGCGGTGAACCGCGCTGGATACGCGGCTTGCCCGCCGGTACGAACCGATCGCGCCAACCGGTCCAGCGATGGCCGGTCGTCCACATCGTACCAAACCGGCAGTTCGACCACGTCCAGGCCCAATGTCGCCGCGCGTTGGCGGGTTGCTTCCGCCACGCCGTCCGTGCTCCAGGCGATATCGGCGAACAGGCCGGCATGCGGCGCCTTCATGCCTAGAAGGTAGTATCCGCCATCCTCGGCCGGCCCCAGCACGATGCGGTCGCCGGGGGGTGCCAGCGCCTCGGCTGTTCGCACCAGAAACGATGTTGGCAGCGTCGGGCTGTCGGAGTTCAACACGGCAGCGGACGGATATCCGACCGCGAACATCGACTGTACTGCGTGCAGCAGGCAGCGTCCAAATCCCGTCACCCCGTCCGGAACCGGCACCGACCCATCGGCCAGCAGCAAGCATGTACCAGCGGCCAGATGGCCGTGGAACAGCATCTCCAACCCGGCGGGGGCATAGGCGATATACCCGCGGATCGATGCCAAACGGCCCGCCGCCGCGATGTTCTCGGTCATATCCCGCAGAAATGCGGCACTGAGTGCCGCGGCCTGGTCAGGCAGCAGCGGCGGACACAGACGGGTTTTTGAAAACCCTGGGCGCGGTGCCTTCGCCATCACCCCGATCGCGCAATCTGCCAGACGTAGCATGCATTATATCCCGCTGAACCAGTTGTAGCCCCGATCAGTCCAGAACCCCCTTGGCTGCTGGTTGGTGACATAGATGGTGGTCACGAACTTCGGGTTCTTGAATCCCAGCTTGGTGGGAATCCGCATCTTGAAAGGGTAACCGTGACGGGTTGGCAGGGTTTCATCCGATAATTTGAACGCCATCAGGGTTTGCGGGTGCAGCGCGGTTGGCATGTCGATGCCTTCGTAGTAGCCATCCGCGCATTCGAACCCGACATATTTCGCCGACAGATCGGCCCCGATGCGTTGCAGGAACGTGCTCAGCGGCGCACCGCCCCATTTGCCGATCATGCTCCAGCCTTCGACGCAGATATGGCGCGTGATCTGGGTGGTTTGCGGCAGGGTATAGAGCTTCTCTACCGTCCAGGGGGTCTTGTCGGCGATCATCCCGGCCAGCGTCAGCCGGTAGTCGGACGGCGACAGCTTTGGTGCCTTTTCCGGACCATACCAGGCGTTGTAGCGGAAATCCTTTACCGCCTCCGCCTCGCTGAACGTCGGGGCCAGTTTGTGCGCCCCAAACAGCGCCGCCTGAACGCGGTCGTTGAAGCGCGACACCGCGGCCAAGGCCCGTTGCACGCTGTCGTGATCGCTGATGTCGCAGCCGGTCAGCAGCGTCAGCGCGCCCATCGACAGGCCGCCGCCGAACAGGCGCCGTCGTTCCAGGTCCATCACCGCTCTCCTGTATGGTCGGCTGTGGCTTTGCCCAGCGTCATCGCGACAAAGGTCTTCGGCACCAGGATCACCAGCGCGACGTGGATCACGATGAACAGCGCGATCGCCGTCATGAAGACGAAATGGACGATACGGGCACCCTGAAAGCCGCCGAACAGTAGTTCCAGAGGATAGGTTTGCACCGGCTTCCAGATTGTGATGCCAGACAGCAGCATCATCGCCACTGAAGCCAGCACACCCCAATACGCCACGCGCTGAACGACGTTATACTCGCCCAACCGGTGATCCAGCCGGAAGCGGATCGCGGCGGAGAAATCGCGCCAGAATGACGCCGCGCCGACCGGCAGGAAATCCCGCCGGAAATGGCCGGAGACAAGGTTCCAGAGCATGAACCCAAGGTAACTGGCGGCCAGCAGCCACATGGCGGCGAAATGCCAGGCGATGGCGCTGGCGACCCCAGGATCGTTGTGCAGCGCCAGCGCTTGCTCCACATCCCCGCCCAAGGTCGCCCATTCGGGGAAGGTGAAGCCAAAAATCGGACTGGCATTGTAGATCCGCCAGCCGCTGCCGATCAGCACCAGGATCGCCAGCGCCATCAGCCAATGCGTGACCCGTGTGGCGATCGGATGGGTTTGGACCTGGATCTGCTTCATGTCGGTGTCTCCAGTCCCGCTGTCAGCAAAGCCGCCTGTCCCTCGGGACCGGCCAGGAACGCAACAAACGCGGCGGGATCGCCGCGCCGAGCGAGTTTCGTGACGGTTGCGCTATAAAGGATCGGCGGCCAGGCTTCCTTCGGCACGGCCGTCAGAGCCCGCAGCCGGTCATCCGCTCGGATTTCGGTCTGGTGCAGCAATCCTTGCCGGGCGCCCCCGTTCACCATCATCCATGCGACGGCGCTGGTATCCAGCACGCCGATGACCTGGCCCGTCGCGGTTCCCAGAGTCCGCAGTATCGCGAACCCATCGATGTCAGAAGCCGGGGAGGCATCCGGCACCGCGAATACCGCGGCCCGGGCGTTCGCGGCCGTGGCGATCACCAGCGGATTGCGCCATGGACCGGCCCGCTTGCCGGGTGCGACAAGACCTTGCTTCTCCGCGAGGTCGATCGTGGCGGGCTGCGTAACAATGAGGTCGTTCTGAATATCGCGCTCAAGCTGCGGCAGAAGCAGCCCCTGCTGGGTAGGAAATACCCTGACCCGAACGCCGGTCTTTTGTCTGTAGGCGATGGCCGCGGCGATGACCGCCGGTCCGGCCGCGGCATCGCAACTCACCGCCAGATCGGTTGTGGTCTGGGCCGCGGCGTTACCCGCGTAAGCAGCCGCAAGCCCCGCGGCCAGCACTCCCCGCCTTGATAAGGCCATTGTATTTGTCTCCCTGTATCCATGACGGTTTACTATCGACTACCAATCATGGGCGTGAAATCTCCTTGACATTGCCGATAACCATCCTGGCGCGATACCCTGTCCAGATCAACGCCGAGGAACGCCAAATGACCCTACCCGCCATCGCCCTGGTCGCCGTCCCCACCCGCCGCCGCCGCACCGTGGAAATCGCGCAAGAGATCGAACGCCGGGGCTTCGCCGGCATCTACTCGCCCAGCATGTTCGGCAACATGTCGTTCTGCGAGGCGTTGGCCTGGAACACCGGCACGATCCCGTTCGGCACCGCCATCGCCCCGATCTATCAGCGCACGATCGGCGATTTCGCTCAAAGCGCGGCGATGATGCACGAGGTTTCGGGCGGCCGGTTCCGGCTGGGGATCGGCGTCGCGCACGGCCCGTCCCACATCCGGATGGGCGTGACACCCGGCAAGCCGCTGGGCGATATCCGGTCTTTCGTGGAGAAATTCCGCGCCCAGGACGGTTTGGGCGCGCTGCCGCCAATCATCGTGGCGGCGTTGCGGCGTAAGATGGTCGCCCTGGCGGGCGAAATCGCCGAGGGCGTGGTGTTCGCCAACG
>DAIEHR010000086.1 GCA_027353465.1 Acetobacteraceae bacterium
CTGTCCAGCAGCGATAACGATGCCACATCCATCGGATCGTGCGGCGCCAGCCACGGCGCGAACACCGCCGCCACCACCAGGATCAGCGCGACGATCGCGGACACCACCGCAACCGGCGACTTGCGGAAGCTGTAGGCGAAATCGCTGTCGAACATCAGCGCCGGATCCTCAGCCGGGGATCGACGGCGTAATACAGCAGATCAACGACCAGGTTGATCAGCAGAAAGACCAGTGCGACCAGCAGTAGATACGCCGACATCACCGGGATATCCGCCACCGCCACCGACTGCACCAGCAACAAGCCCATGCCCGGCCACTGGAATACGGTTTCCGTCACCAGCGAGAACCCGACGATGCCGCCGAACTGCAAGCCCATGATGGTGACGACCGGCACCAAGGTATTCTTCAGAGCATGCCCGAAGTTTATGGCCCGATCGGTCAATCCCCGGGCTCGGGCGAATTTGATGTAGTCGGTGCGAAGCACTTCCAGCATCTCCGCCCGCACCAGTCGCATGATCAGCGTCATCTGAAACAAACCGAGCGTGATCCCCGGCAGGATCAGTGCGCGAATGCCGGCCCACGAGGTGAACCCGGTGGTCCACCAGGACCCGACATGAACGACCGGCCCGCGCCCGAAGCTTGGTAGCCAGCCAAGCCCGACCGAGAAACCCAGTATCAGCAGAATACCCAGCAGGAAGGTCGGCAGCGACACGCCCACCAGGCTGCCGACCATGAACACCCGCGACACCAGGCTGTCGCGGTGGATGCCGGTATAAACCCCCATCGGAACCCCGATTGCGAACGCCAGTATCGACGCGGTGACCGCCAGTTCCAGGGTGGCCGGCAGACGCTCTGCCAGCAGGCTGCCGACCGGTTGCGCCAGCCGGTAACTGACACCGAATTCGCCGTGCAGGCAGGCCCATAGAAACTTGACGTATTGCACGTAAAACGGCTGGTCCAGACCAAGCTGATGCACCAGGGCGATGCGCTGCGCCTCGGTATGGTCTTGCCCCAGAAGGATGGAAACCGGGTCGCCAACGAACGCAAACAGGGCGAAGGCAATAAAGCCGACGACCATCAGGACGGGTATCGCCTGCAGCAGGCGGGAGCCGATGAATCCGAGCATGCGTCGTGGAACTAAGGCTGATCGGCGCGCTGTTGCCAAGGGGCAATATGCGTGACCGATACGTTAAGCCTACGGCAACGTGAATAGACAGCGCGGTCGGGCCGGGGCCTCTCGTTAGGTAACCCATTGCGAACAACGAATGGGGAGCGGCGATTCGATTGAGTACGGGGAAAGTAGAATGGCGAGTTATTCATGGACGACCGGGGTATCCGGGGACTGGAACACCGCGGCAAACTGGACGCCAGCCGCGGTGCCGAATGATCCAGCCGCGGTGGTTACGATCGATGCGCCGACCGCCACGAACTACACCGTAACGATCGCGGCGAACGAGGTGCAGACGGTCAACGCCCTTGCAATGAATGCGGCCAATAATTTGGCCGGGTCAAATCAGGTGCCCTATAACGCCGCCGAACTGGAGATTGACGGTACGCTGAATTTCGCGCCCGGGTCGGCCGGAGCGCTGAGCGGTTCGTTGCAGACTTTTATCGTCCTGAACGGGGGCAATATCTATAATCCCGGGACGATCGACGGCTTTATCCAGGCCGAGGGCAACGTCCTGCTGACCGGCGTCAATGGCATTTATATAACCAACTGGCTGCAATCCCTGGCCGGTATCGTAACTATCGATACCAAATCAATCGCCGAGATGACCGGAAACACGCTGTTCGACGGAATCTTCGAGGCGAAGGGACCGGGGGCGGTTATCAACTTTGGCGGCCCACGGCAAAATCTGATCGTCAACATCCAAACAATCGAGGGGCCGCCGCTGATTCCCAATGGTTGGACCGAGGTCTTCCTGAACGGATCAGTGACCAGCATCGGCGAGTGGAACGGCAGCGGCTATGTCGGGTTGGACACCACGCTGAAAGAAATCGGCACTCGCGGGACGTTCGATATCCTCGGCGGGCGCAACTACTCGACGGCGAACACGCTGACCATCGACCCGGGCGGCATGTTGAACCTTCAGGCGGGGATCGTCCAACCGGCCGGGATCAATATCAACGGCGGCGTGGTTCAAGGCTTCGGCGAGATCAACGCTCCGGTGGTCAACAATGGCGATCTGATGGCGCTGGGCGGCAACCTGCACATTGTCGGCGCGCTGACCGGCGTTGGCCTGGTGCAGTTCGACTTGGATCAGAAGACTGGCGTGACGTCACCCACCGGCTCCATCCTCGAGGTAAATGCCGTCGGCCCATCGCAAAGCATCCTGATGAATGGTAATGACATTCTGGTGCTCGATACCCCCGGCGCGTTCCAGGGCGTAATCCATGCCAAGGCCGGCGACCAGATCGATCTGGGCAGCGGGTTCACCGCGACCAGCGCCACATTGTCAGGCAATGTTTTGCTGCTGCAAGATGGCGGGAAGACGGTGGGTGGGCTTGCGCTAGCGGGTGACTACACCGGCGATACGTTCGCGGTGACGTCGCTGGCGGGCGGGACGCAGATCAATATCGAAGGCCCGAACTTCGCCGTCGTCGATACCACCACGGGGGCGACGAGCATCAGCGGAGGTTTGCCGTATACCGGACCTGTGCCCGGCTTGCAGCATGAGTATATCAATATAACAACCGACTCGCTGAACATCACCGCCGCGGTACCGAATTCCTTTATCCATACCGGATCCGGAACGGACGCGATCGACGTCAGCGGCGTGAACGGCACCAACGTGCTGGATGGCGGCGGCGGTTCCAACTTCCTGGTCGGCGGTACAGGGCACGACACTTTCTTTCTTGACGCCAGGGGGGCGACGTCGAACATCTTCTCAACCGTTGAAAACTTCCACGCCGGCGACGACGCAACGATCTTCGGTGTTGATGCGAAAGATTTCACCTTCAGCGCGGTCGATAACGCCGGCGCCCCGGGTCATACGGGCGTGGCAATCGGATTCTCGGCCAACGGCAAGCCGACGGTGAACATGGTGATCGCCGGCTATACAGTTGCCGACTTGACGAGCGGACGGCTGGCGGGATCTTTCGGAACCACCACCGCGGCACCGGGTGCGCCTGCAGCGACCTATTTCACCGTGCATGGCAACTGACGGCTGGAGCGGAAACATCGACATCGCGACCGATCTGGGCAAGAGTTCGGCATCGACCGAAGGGAGACGCAGATGCAGAACCTCTTGCCGCTAGCCGAAAAGGTGGGGGCGCGCCTGAAACAACGTGGTGAGACGATCGGCATTGCCGAATCCTCGACCGGTGGCCTGCTATCCGGGGCACTTTTGTCGATCGGCGGAGCCTCGGCTTATTTCCGTGGCGGCGGTGTGATCTACACCGCTTATGCCCGCAAGGCGTTCCTGGAAATCCCCAATCCCCTGCCGGTCCCGATCGAGCGGGCGTCCACCGAACCCTACGCCCTCCTGCTAGCCGATACTGTGCGCGCTCGGTTGGACGCCACCTGGGGACTGGGTGAAACGGGCGCTACGGGGCCGACCGGCAACCGCTACGGCGATGCGGCGGGCCACACCTGTATTGCTGTCACTGGGCCGGGTTTTTCGAAAGCCATTACGCTGGAAACTGGCAGCGCCGACCGGGTCGCCAACATGCGCGCCTTTGGACTCCGCGCGCTGGAATTGTTGGCGGAGGCGTTGGACTAGCCCCTACGGCGCGCCGCCAAGCAATTCCCGCTTCAAACGGGGGGTGGGTGGGTCGGCGCCGATGAAGGTGGCCAGCATTACCCGAGCGAATTGGGGGTCGGCGATGTTGCCAATCGGGCGACCGTTTAACGTCACTCTGACGCCCTTCCGGGTAAACACCAATGTGCTCTCGTCGCCATCACGTACCGACGGGACCGCTGCGAGAAACTTCTCAACGCCCGCGGGATCGAGTGCGCAGGGAGATTTGCAATTCTGCTCCAGCCCGTCGCGCCATGCCTCACGGGCGTCCGATGCCTCGACGTCGCGGAGGAACCGAACCTGGAGTAATTTTGTCTCTGGCGAATACAGGATCGCGTTCGGATCGCCGTTGCGTTGCTCCAGGTATAAGCCCGCGACATAGATTGGGATACCGAGCAGCGAGTATGTCCGAAGGCCGATCCCGTTGAGTTGCATGGTCCGCCCGTCCGCCACGCGAACGTCCGGCATGACGACACCATCCAATTCGGCGGCTTGCGCGGCCGAAACAGATGTAACGACGGCTATCGCCAGTAACCACTCCCGAACCATATGACTGCCCCTTGTTGGAGGAAGGCGATGGGCATGTGCGCTACGATGCACATTGTGGTCCCAATGACAACTCAAAAAGCCGACATTTCTTGTCCCGTCTGGTGCCGTTTCATCGGCACGCCTCGCTGGCCAGCCAGTCGCGGAACTGTCTGATCCGGCGGTCTCGCATTCGGTCCGGCAAGGCGACGAACCAATGACCCTCGGCCGCTGAAACCGGCGGATCGGGTGCGATTTCGGCCAGGATGCCGGCCTCGATCATGTCGCGGACCAGGTTCCGGTCGACCACCGCGGCGCCCATCCCGGCCGTGGCCGCCTGAACCGCCAGCGCTCGGGTTTCAAAGGTCAGTACCGGCGGCTCATCCGGCCAGCCCAGCGCAGCGGCAACCAGCGTCCAATCGTCCGGTCGCGTGCGGGCCGCAAGGCGTGGCAGGGGCTGGGTGCCGGACTGCCTGGGGTTGGCGACTACGACGGGCCGATCCTTAAACAAGAGGGTGCAATCCAGGTTGGGCCAAGGACCGCGGCCCCACCGGATCGCGCACTCGAACGGCTCCGTCGTCAGGTCCACCGGCCGGGTGCTGGTACTGAACAGCAACCGCGTTTCGGGGTATTGCCGCTGGAACCCGGTCAGTCGCGGCACCAGCCACAGCGTCAGATAGCTGGACAACGCCGAGATGCGGATGTCGCCGGCCTGATGCCGGGCGTCGGCAATCGCGCTATCGATGGCATCGAACGCGGCGATCAAGCGTCGCCCCAGGCGTTCCCCGGTTTCAGTGGGACGCGCGTTCGCGGTCAGCAATGGCAGGTTCAGTGTTCGCTCCAGGTCCCGCAGCAGGTGCGAGACCGCCGAAGGCGTGACATTCAAGGCGCCCGATGCGCCCGCCAGCGTCCCGTTTCGCACGGTTTCCGCGAAAGCCTTCAATGCCCGAAGCGACGGACGGGGCATGAGTTTTCCTCATGTGGGGACAGCCGCTTCTCACTAACCGTTTTCCGCCGGTTGAGCCAGGATATGCCGGCAGGAGGACAGCCATGGTGTTAAAGGACCATTTCGATCAGTTGGCGGCCTATAATCGTTGGGCCAACCGGCGAGTATTTGCGGAGGCGGCCACTCTGACGGATGAAACCCGCAAGCGCGCCGAGGGTCTGTTCTTCGGTAGCCTGCATGGCACGCTGAACCACATGCTGGTCGCCGACTATATCTGGATGCGCCGCTTCCTCGGCGACGGCCCGTTGCCGGAGCGGCTGAACCAAATCCTGTATGAGGATTTCTCCGAACTCCGACGGGCGCGCGAGGCGGAGGACGAGCGCATAGTCCAGTTTGTTACTGGAACGGACAACTACGGGCGCATGATCGAATATCAAAATTCCAGCGGCAAGACGTTCCAGCAACAGGTGGGTGCTGCATTGACTCATTTCTTCAACCATCACGCCCACCATCGCGGCCAAATCCACGCCGGACTCACGATTGCGGGCATTCGTGAGCCTGCCTCGTTGGATTTGCTGGTGATGCAGCGCGGCGGCTGAACCCGATTGCTGCCTTGGTTGCGGTTGGATGACACCCGGTCCAGGATAACGCCCGCACGATAAATAACCGAGGACCGATCATCATCATGTCTCGTTTCGCCGGCCTGACGCCGCTTCTGGCGCCGCGTTCCATTGCCGTACTCGGCGCATCGTCCGACGCAACGCGCATCGGCGGCCGGCCGATCGCCTATATGCGGGCACAGGGCTTCAAGGGCGCGTTGTATCCGGTCAATCCCAACCGCTCGGAAATCCAGGGGCTGAAAGCCTACGCCTCGGTCGCGGATTTGCCGGAAACACCGGATGTGGCCATCGTCGCGGTCCCGGCCGACCTCGCCGCCCCGGCCATCGAGGATCTCGCCAAACGCGGGGTCAAGGGCGTGGTGATGTTCACCGCCGGCTTCGCGGAGATGGATGAGGCGGGTGCCGTCAAGCAAGACGCGATGGTGGCCGTGGCGCGCGCCGCCGGCATGCGTATCCTGGGGCCGAACTGCCTGGGCGTGTTCGACGCCCGGCGGTCTTACTACGCCACGTTTTCCTCGTCGTTCGACAGCGGTTGGCCGGTTCTGGGGCGGATCGGTATTGCCAGCCAGTCCGGGGCCTATGGCACTCATTTGTACACGCTGGCCCGCAATCGCGGCATCGGCGCGTCGCTGTGCGTGATGACCGGCAATGAAGGCGACGTGACGGTCGGCGAGTGCATCGGCTGGCTGGCGGAAAACGAAGATGTCGATGTGATCGCGGTCTATGCGGAGGGCATCCGTGAAGCCCCTGGTCTGATTGCCGCGCTGGAAGCCGCCCGTGCCGCCAAGAAGCCTATCATCATGCAAAAGGTCGGCCGCAGCGAACTGGGCGAAAAGGCGGCGAAATCGCACACGGCGTCGATTGCTGGCGACGACGCGGTGACCGAAGCGGTGATGCGCGAATTCGCTGTTTATCGGGCGCGCAACAGCGAGGAAATGCTGGACATCGCCCACACCGCCACGCGGAAGATCTATCCGGTCAAGAATTCCCTGGGTGTGATCACGGTGTCCGGCGGCGCCGGTGTGCTGATCAGCGACGTGGCGGAAAGTCTGGGACTGGCGATGCCGGAAATGCCGTTGGACGCGCAGAAGAAACTGCGCGACCTCGTGCCGTTCTGCGCGCCGCGCAATCCGGTGGACGCCACCGCGCAGGTTTCCAACGATGTAACCCTGGTCAAGACCTTCACTGAATCCATGGTGCGCGACGGCGGGTATGCCTCGGTGCTGGGCTTTTTCAGCATGACGGCCTCGTCGCGCCGCTGGCCCGCGATCCGCGAACAGTTGAACGTGGTGAAGACGGAAAACCCGGATCGCCTGTACGTGCTGTCGGTCATCGTGCAGCCGGACCGGCGCGACGAACTGGAGGCCGACGGCTGGGTCGTGCATGAAGACCCGACCCGGGCGGTGACGGCGATCGATGCGATGGGCCGCTTCGGCGCCGGATTCGCCGCCAAGGCGGGCGCCCCCGCGCCAGTCGTGCCCGCGGTGACCCTCCCGGCGTCGGCCCCGTCCGAGGCAGAAGCAAAACAACTGCTGGCGACGGC
>DAIEHR010000088.1 GCA_027353465.1 Acetobacteraceae bacterium
CCGCCCGAGCGAAACGGGCGCGCTGGGAGAGGTCTTCGTGCGCCTGGATGGTTTCCATGATCTGCTCGCCGATGGTGAACACCGGGTTCAATGAGGTCATCGGTTCCTGGAACACCATCGCGATACCGGGGCCGCGCAGGCGCTGCATCGAGCGGTCGGATAGTTTCAGAAGGTCCTGGCCCTCGAAATCGATCGACCCGCCCAGAATGCGCGCGGGCGGGCGCGGCAGCAGGCCCATGATGGCGAGCGCGGTGACGCTTTTGCCGCTGCCAGATTCGCCGACGATGCCGAGGATTTCGCCCTTTTCCAGGGTGAAGGACACGTCCTCGATCGCGGTCACCTCACCGCTGCTGGTGCGGAACGAGGTCGTTAGGTTGCGAACGTCGAGCAGGCTCATTGCTGGATCCGCAGGCGCGGATCGAGTACATCGCGCAATCCATCGCCCAGCAGGTTAAGGCCCAGCACGGTCAGCATCAGCGCGGCGCCGGGAATGGCGATGATCCACGGGGCGTCGGTCATGTATTGGCGGCCCTCGGACATGATATTGCCCCAGGTCGGGGTGGGTGGGACGGCGCCCACGCCGAGGAACGACAGGGTTGCCTCGGTCAGCACGGCGTAGGCGAACAGGAAGGACAATTGCACGATCAACGGGGCCATCGCGTTTGGCAGAACATGACGGTGCAGTATCCTCCAGTCCCCTGCCCCGGCTGCCCGGGCGGCGTGCACATATTCCATTTCGCGCAGCACGATGACGGACGAGCGGACGATACGCGCGGTGCGTGGTGTATAGACGATTGACAGGGCAATGATCGTGTCGCTGACCGACGGTCCAAGCACCGAGGCGACCGCTATGGCGAGCAGCACGGCGGGGAATGCCATCAACGCGTCGTTGATGCGCATCAGGCCGTTGTCCAGGCGGCGGAAGTAGCCGGCGGCGGCCCCGATCGCGGTTCCGGCCACGGCGTTGATGGCGACGACCGCGCCGCCGATCAGCATAGACAGGCGGGCGCCCCAGATGACGCGGGACCACAGCGATCGGCCGAAATTGTCGGTTCCGAACAGGAAGTCTCGGCTAGGCGGGCGGAAGCGGAAGCGCATCGCCAGCTTGTTGGGGTCCACCGGGGCGATCCACGGGGCCAGGATGGCGGCGGCCAGCACGATGCCGAACAGGACGCAGCCGAGGACGAACAGGCGGTGGTGCAGCAGGCGGCGGAGGAGCGGCCAGGATAGTTGGCGCCTGGGGGTGGAAGGCGTGGCTGGCGGGCCTTCGCCCGCCATGACGATTGGTGTGGGGGCCGTGGCGGTGGGGACGGGCGCCGTGGCGTCAGGGCTGCTCATAGCGCACCCTTGGGTCCAGCAGAGCGTAGCAGACATCGACCGCGATATTCACCAGCACCAGCAGGGCCGTCGTGATCAACAATCCCCCTTGTACCATCGGGTAATCGCGGTTCAACACCGCCTGCGTCAGCAACTGGCCGATGCCGGGGATGGAGAACAGCGTCTCGATCACCACGGAACCTGAGATCAGCAGGCTGACAATGATCCCGACCACCGTCGTGATCGGTATCAACGCATTCGCCAGCGCGTGCTTTAGCACCACCCTCCGTTCGCTTAGTCCCTTTGCCCGGGCGGTGCGGATGTAGTCCTGGCGCAGCACCTCCAGCATCGTCGAACGGGTGATGCGGGCGAGCAGACCGGCCAGCAGCAGGGCCAGGGCAATCGCGGGCATGGTGGATGTCGCCAGCCAGCCGGCCGGGTCTTCGGTGAATGGAATATAGCCGCCGGTGGGCAACCAGCGCAGATCGACGGCGAACAGGATGATCATCAGCAAGCCCAGGTAGAACCCGGGGAGCGAAATCCCCAGCATCGCCACCACCATCGCCAGTTGGTCGATCCAGGTGTTCCGCCGCAGGGCGGCAATGATGCCGTTGCCCAGACCCAGCAGCAGCGTCAATACAAGAGCATAGGCGGACAGCGCCAGCGTCACCGGTAGGCGCTGCATCGTGGCCTGCGCGACCGGCTGACCCAGCAGCAGGGATCGCCCCAGATCGCCGCGCAGCAGATTGAAATACCAGTCCGCCAGTTGTGTCAGCAGCGGCTGGTCCAACCCAAGATCGCGGCGGATATTGGCGATCTGCTCTGGCGTCGCGGAGAGTCCGGCAATGGCGATCGCCGGATCGCCCGGAATCAGATGGATCATGCCGAATGTGATCAAGCTGACGATCGCCAGGATCGGTAACGCACCCAGCAGCCTGCGAACCAGGATACCGCCCATCAGGCCGGGATCAATGATCGAACCACACGTTGGCCATGCGCGGTATGCGGAACGGCACGAACCCGTTCACGTTGGATCGCACCGCCTGTACCTTGGTGAAGGACCCGAACGGAACGGCATAAACCCGTTCCAGGATCAGCCGCTGCATGGTTGCGAAGGCGTTCTGCCGCCCCTCCGGCGTCGGCAAGGTGTTCATGTCGTTCCAGGCGGCCAGGACATCCGGATCGTCCTTGCCGTCCTTGGGCCGATACGTGGCATTCGGTTGCACCAGAAACTGCATCGTCGCCAGCGCCCCCAGCGCCGGCTGCGTACCCCAGCCGGTGAAGTGGAAATTCCAGCCCTCGGTGCTGTTCAGCGACATTTGGACCGAGGTCGGCCAATCCACCACCTTCATCTGCGCATTGATCCCAACCGCCTGTAGCTGCTGCTGCATCACCAGTGCCGAATTATACATCGGCGGGTAATCCTTGTTGGTCAGCAGCACCACCGGTTCGCCCTGATACCCGGCCTCGGCGAGGTATTTCTTCGCCAGCTCAGGGTTATGCTGGTTGTAGGTTTCCTTGCCCGCGTCGGTGTAGTCGGGCTGGTTGGGAAACTGGAAACCGACGTTCAACTGGTAATTGCCGTCGGACGCGGCGTCCATGATCTCATCCATGTCCAGCGCCGCCTGGATCGCCTTGCGGACCAGCAGATTGTCGGTCGGCGGGTTCGATGTGTTCGGGTTGGCGATCTGAATCCACCAGTTCTTCAGCGGCAGGATCGTTATGTTCTTGTCGTGGCTCAGATCCGCGACAGCGGTGGCGGGCACGTCCTCGACGCCCTGCAATTCGCCCGTCCGCAGGCCGGCAACACGCGCGCCGGGTTCGGTGACGATACGAAATGTCACGGTGTCGAAGCAGGCTTGCTTGTAGCCGCCAAAACCGGTGCGTTCCTGAAAACTGGTGTTCGGTTTGTAGTTCTCGTAACGATTCAACTTCACCATGCTGCCGGGCACGGACTCCACCAGTTGATAGGGGCCGGTGCCGATCGGCTGAGTCAGTTGCTGGGCCGGAACGTCGCGGCTTTCCGACGGAATGATGACGATGGGCACGCTGAACGAGGACACCGCCTCGATAAAAGTCGGCTGAATTTTCTTCATGTGGATCACGAACGTCGCTGCATCCGGCGTGTCCCAATGATCGACGTTGTCCAGCGTGGACCGCTGGTTGCCAACCTTGGCATACCGATCGAACGAGGCAGCGACATCCGCCGAGGTCATCGGCTTGCCATTATGAAACCGAATGCCCTGGCGCAGCTTGAACGTATAGGTCAGGTGATCCGGCGCCTCGTTCATCGCCTCGGCCAGTTCCAGGATCGGATGATTGTTCTCGTCCCGGGTCATCAACGATTCGTAGATGTTCATCGCGATATTGCGGGTGGAGATCGTCGATGACGTCATCTGGTCGAGGGTATTGATGTTCGCTTCTTGCCCAAACACGAAATCGCCACCGACATGGGGACACTTGAACGGTTCGGCACGCGCCGACGCGATCATCAGAATAGCGCCGGCGGTCAACGCAAGCAGTCCGCGATTCATCAAAAATCCCCCGGGGGCAGGAGCGCGCCGTCCCAACGCAGACTCACGCTGCTTGGAATTCAGCGTGGCCCGCGCCGGCCCCCAGCGTCAAGCCTATGCGTAAGTCAAGCCGCGCGGAGCACGGCGGTTTCCAACCTCGCCAACGCGCGGTCCACGATGGCCAAATTTGCTGGATCCTGGGCGAATGCCAGAGCCAGCACGCCCTCCTGGGCCCTGATAACGCGTCCCACTGCCGCGACCGACACCCCGTCGAACACCATCGAAGCCGCGTCGCCCGCCGGTGCCGCCCAATCTGTCAGCACCGCGACGCCACCCCGCGACAAATCCCGTACCGGGACGGACTTACCGGCGAGCGGCCCTGCTTGGAACGCCAAACGCAAGCCGGCACCCGCCAGACGTTCGTAGCGGCGACGGTCATCGTCAGTCGGGTTGGCCATGGTTTTCAGGAACTGATCCATCTCGCTCCTCAACCTTTCTGATGTCGAGGAAATTTCGCTCGCTTCGGCCGACACCGTCCGGCTTGTCGTATCCGACGCCTCAACCACCAAACAGACTTCCTCCATCGCCTGCACCGCCGCCTGAGTGCTGACCGAAACGGTACTGGTATTCACGGCGATTTCCCGTGTCGCGGCTGATTGCTCCTCCACCGCGGCGGCGATGGCGGTTACAACCTGATCCATCTGATCGATCGCACCGCGCACGCCCGACACCATCGCCACGGTATCGGCCGTTGCATTCCGGATGGCATCGACCTGGGCGGCGATCTCATCCGTCGCCTTCGCGGTCTGCGAAGCCAACGTCTTCACCTCACTGGCAACCACGGCGAAACCCTTGCCCGCCTCCCCTGCCCGCGCGGCCTCGATCGTCGCGTTCAGTGCCAACAGATTAGTTTGGCCGGCGATGTTACTGATCAAGCCGACGACCGTGCCAATCTGCTCCGCCGCGCGGGCCAGATGCAGCACCTTATCATCCGTCTGCGAGACCCGTTCCATCGCGTCCCTGGCCGCTCGGGTCACATGCGATATCTGCTGGCTGATCTCGTTCACGCTGGCCGACATTTCCTCCGCGGCCGACACCACGGTTGAGAGGTTGACCGATGATTCGCGCGCACCCCGAGCCGTCGCAATCGCCTGTTCCTGCGTGCGGGCGATAGAATCCACCATCTGGTTCGAGGCTTTGTGCATTTTCGCGGAAGACTGGGTCAGTTGTGCCATCACGGCGACGATCGTTTCGCCGAAGTCCTGGGTATGCCGCTCGATCGCGACCTGGCGACGATCCTTGGCCGCCCGCTCTCGCTCGATCTCGTCCTGCAACTTGCGCCGTGCGGCGGCGGAGTCGCGTAACACCAGCAATGCCTGGGCCATCGATCCGATCTCATCTCCGCGGGCTTGCCCAGGAATCGGGGTATCCAGATCGCCCTTGGCAAGCAACTGAGTCGCGGTGGTGAGCGCCTGCACCGGCTTGCTGACGCCACGCCCGAGTATCCAGACAACCCCACCAAGAAGCGCAGCGGCACCGGCGCCAAGGATAGCCAGGGTCCAGGCCATGCGATGCCGCGCGGCGTCCAGGTCATCGACATACAGTCCGGTGCCGATGACCCAACCCCAGGGCGCGAAGCCCCTTACATAAGACAGTTTCGGGATCGGGTCGGCTGATCCGGGACGCGGCCACATATACGGAATGGTCCCTTGGCCGCGGGCTTTTACCAGATCGACCATCGCACTGAACAGGTGCAAGCCGTTCGGGTCGGCGATGCCGGACAGGTCCTTGCCATCCAAATCCGGTTTGGCTGGATGCATGACCATGCGCGGGGTCATGTCAGTGATGAATATGTATTCATCACCCTGGTAACGCATGGCACGAATGGCTGCGGCGGCCCGAGCCTGGGCGTCGCCGCGCGTCAGCCGTCCAGCGCTTTCCTCGGCGTAGTATGCACTCGCCACGCCCATGGCGGTTTCATCGATCGATTCCAGCAGGCTTACCCGGCCGTCGTACAAACGGCCGGATTCGATGAACTGAACTACCATCAGGATCGCTGCGCAGGCCACCACCGTGACGACGGTGGCCATTTGCAGTCTGACGCCGATTGACCAACCGCTGAGTGATGTCCGCACTGAGTCCCACCTGAATTCGCAACAAAACTCAGATATAGGACCAAACGGTTAAACAACGACTAACCTGGCAACTCCAGGACGTTTTTCGCCAAGATATTTCGCTGAATCTCATTTGAGCCGGCATAAATGCTGGACGGGCGCGACTGTAGGAACAAACCAGCCGGATTCAGGTCTCGATTGCCCTCCATCGGTCCCAGGCCGCCGCCATATTCCCCGGCGACGTCCAGCATCGCTTCGGTAATGCGCTGATACAGTTCGGTTTGATTGACCTTCAGCATCGACACATCCGGGCCGAGACTTTCGCCGCGACGGACCTTCTCCACGAATGTTTCATAAAGGTCCTTGTGGTCCTCCAGGTCCAGGCGCAGGCGGGTGTAGCGGTCCTGGAACTGGTCGTCGTCCCAAACGCCCATCCGTTCCGCCAGCAGCCTCAGCCGCTTCAGCGCATAGGCGGATTGGCGGGGGGAACCGGAGCCGATCCGCTCAAACCCCAACAGCGCCTTCGCCATCGTCCAGCCTTTGTTGATCTGGCCGACGAGGTTGTCCTTGGGGACGCGGACGTTGTCGAAGAAGGTTTCGCAGAACTCATCGGCCATATCGATGTTGGTGATCGGGCGGACGGTGATGCCGGGCGTGTCCATCGGCACCAGCAGGAAGCTGATGCCGTCCTGCTTCTTGGCTTGCTTGTCGGTGCGGACCAGCAGGAAGATCCAGTTTGCGTCCATGGCCAGCGAGGTCCAGATTTTCTGGCCGTTCACCACCCAATGATCACCGTCCAGCACCGCCTCGGTGCGCAAGGACGCGAGATCGGACCCGGCGTTGGGTTCGCTATAGCCCTGGCACCAGATATGTTCGCCGGACAGGATTTTCGGCAGGAAATGCTGCTGCTGATCCGGACGGCCGAACTTGATCAGCAGCGGGCCGATCATCGTCATGCCCATGTCGTTCAGGCGAGCGCAGCCGTGGCGTTCCTTTTCTTCGAGGAAGATGAGCTGCTTGCTGGCGGAGATACCCATGCCGCCGAATTCCGCCGGCCAGTTGGGGCAGAGCCAGCCTTTTTCGGCCAGCTTCATGTACCAGGGCTTGTTGTCCTTGAAGTGCAGGCGCTGCGGCGGGTTGCGGATGTCCGCCGGGTAGTTGGCTTCGATCCAGGCCCGGACGTGAAGGCGGAAGTCTTCGTCGCTCAGGGAGTCGAGGTGGGGTTCGGCGGTCATTGGCGTTCTCCTGTCCCGGGAAAGGCGTGGGTGGCGGGCCTGCGCCCGCCATGACGGTGAGAGGCCGGCAACCTCTGTCACGCGACTCGTTTATTTCGCCACGCTAAACGAACGGCGCCGGCTTAGCCTCCCGGAACGGCGTCCCGCTCTCCGCCAGATCGCGCAGCAGCTTCGACGGTGCCCAACGCTCTCCATACTGCTGATGCCAGGACGCGATCTGGTTATAGACCTCGCGAACGCCGATCCCGTCCGCCCAGTACATCAGACCGCCGCGATACCGCGGGAATCCGAACCCATGCAGCCACATCACGTCCACATCGGACGCTCGGTAGGCCTTCCCCTCCTCCAGGATCTTGCAAGCCTCGTTCACTGAACTGAACAGCAGGCGCTGGAGGATTTCGGTCGGCGTGAACTCCTTTTGCGGCACGCCCATTTCAGCGGCCACCGATTTGATGATCGCCGCGACCTCGGGATCCGGATGCGGGGTGCGGTCGCCTTTTTCGTAACGATACCACCCGGCGCCGGTTTTCTGGCCGAAACGGCCCATCTCCACCAGTTTGTCGGCGATCGGCAGCTTGCGATAGTTGGGGTTGGCCAGCGCGCGGCGTTTGCGGCCCTCGGCGCCGATGTCCAGCCCCGCCAGATCTCCGACCGCGAACGGACCCATCGGGTAGCCGAAATCGATCATGACCTTGTCCACCTGCTCCGGCAGGCAGCCTTCCTCCAGCAGGATCACCATCTCGCTGTTGAACGGCGCGCGCGAGCGGTTGGCAACGAACCCGTCGGTGTTTCCCGCCATGGCGGAGATCTTGCCGATCTTGCGGCCCAGCGCCATCGCGGTCATCAGCGTTTCCGGCGAGGCTTTTGTCGGGCGCACGACTTCCAGCAGTTTCATCACGTTGGCGGGCGAGAAGAAGTGCGTGCCCGCGACATATTCCGGCCGCTTCGTCACCGACGCCAGCTCGTCCATGTCCAAGGCGGAGGTGTTGGAGAACAGGAACGCCCCCGGCTTCATCACTTCGTCCAGCTTGGCGAAGACCGGCTTCTTCACGTCCATCCGCTCGAAGATCGCCTCAACGACGACGTCGCACTGGGCGATATCTTCGTAGCCGCCGACGGGGTGGATGCGCGCGAGGCGGCGATCCATTTCGTCCTGCGCCAGGCTGCCGCGTTTGACGGAGGTCGCGTAGTTGTTGCGGATGCGCTCCATCCCGCGATCCAGGCCTTCTTGCGAGGCGTCCATGATTTTCACGTCGTAGCCGAAATCGGCGAACGACATGGCGATGCCGCCGCCCATGGTGCCGGCGCCGATGACGGCGGGTGCCTTGAAATCATACGGCGCGACATTGGTGGGCAGATCGGGCAGCTTGGCGACCTCCCGTTCGGCGAAGAAGGCGTAGCGCAGGGCCTTGGCTTCGTCGGCGGTTTCCAGTTCGGCGAACAACTCCGCTTCCTTGCGGATGCCGGCGTCGAAATCCAGTGTGCAGGCGGCCTCGACGGCGGCGATGCAGTGGTACGGGGCTTTCTGGTTGCGGGCCTTGCGGGCGATGGACTTGCGCATCGCGTCGAAAATGCCCGGTTCGGCGGTGACAGTTTTGTCGCGCACGCGCGGCAGCGGGCGGACAGCGGCGATTTTACGGGCATAGGCCACGGCGGCATCGCGCAGGTTGGCGCCCTCGGGCAGAACTTCATCGAGGATGCCGAGTTTGGCGGCTTCGGTGGCCGGGACGTGACGGCCGGATGTGATCATGTCCAGCGCGGTCTGCGCGCCGACCAGACGCGGCAGGCGCTGGGTGCCGCCGCCGCCGGGCAGGATGCCGATCAGGACTTCGGGCAGGCCGACTTTGGCGGAGGGAACGGCGATGCGGTAGTGGCACGCCATTGCGTTCTCCAGGCCGCCGCCGAGGGCGAAGCCGTGGATCGCTGCGACCACCGGCTTGGGGCTGGCGTCCAGGACGTCGTAGGTGCGTTCACCGATCGGGGCGCGTTTGCGGCCGGTACCGAAGCCGCGGATGTCCGCGCCGGCGATAAAGCTGCGGCCGTCGCCCATCAGGACCATCGCCTTGATCGCGGGGTCGGCGTTGGCTTTGTTTAGGGAGTCGATAATGCCCTCTGACACGCCTGGCCCGAGCGCATTGACGGGCGGGTAGTTGACGATGATCAGGGCGATGTCGCCGTCTTTTTCCAGGCGGACGACGGGGGAGTCTGACATGGTTCGGTTTCCTCTCGCGGTTGGGCGGGAGGATAGGCGGGGTTGGGGGCGGCGTCTATTGGATGCGCCGACGGCCACGATATGGTAAAGTCATGGAATTCGGACAACGGGCTCCCCGCATCATGAAACCGTCTGAGGCTTTCGATATTCACCGCACCGCGATCAAGGAAATTGTCGAGGCCAATCAGGCCCGCAATCCTCGGCTGTTCGGTTCGGTTGCGCGCGGCGACGACAACGACCGCGGCGACCTCGATCTCTTGATCGATACAACCGGCGCGACAACCCTGTTCGACATCGCCGGCATTGAAATGGAACTACGACAACTGCTGGGCGTGCCGGTCCACGTTACGACGACCGGCGCGCTTCGCGGCCCGTTGCGCGAGCGCATTTTGGCCGAAGCGCTGGCGGTATGAACGCAAAGCCGCTTCGGACAGGTGAATATCTGGAGCATATGCTCGACGCGATCGCAAGTATCGATATCTAAACGGCGGATTTCGACTTTGCTGCATTCGACGCAGACGCCCGGACACAGGACGCGGTAATACGGAATCTGGAAGTCATCGGGGAAGCCGCGCGAAATGTCCCGCGGAGCAGCTTGCCGCCCTGAAGATGCAACTGATTGCGCTGCTGACCGGCAACCGCGACGATGCGGTATAAGGGCGCGAACAAACGAAACGGACGAATCGTTCGATTGACGCGGCCGCCCCCTCATCGTCTTGGCGGGGCCTGCCATCCACGGCTTGTAGTGCTGGTCCTGGAAAGGCGTGGATGGCGGG
>DAIEHR010000115.1 GCA_027353465.1 Acetobacteraceae bacterium
TCGTGTCGGCATTGTTCCCGATCCCCAAGATCGCGCTGGTGCCGTTGTTCATCATCTGGTTCGGGATCGGCGAGGGATCGAAGCTGGCGACCCTGGCGTTCGGAGTGTTCTTCCCGACGGTGATCGCCACGGCCGGCGGGGTGGACAACGTGCCGCGCGGCCTGATCCGCATGGGCCAGAGCTTTGGCCTGTCGCACGCGGCCATCATCCGCAAGATCGTGCTGCCGGCGGCGATGCCGGCGATCCTCAGTGGGTTCCGTGTGACCAGTTCCATCGCCATCGTGCTGCTGGTGGCGGCGGAGATGATTGGCGCGGAGAAAGGCATCGGCGCCTTCGTACTGTCGGCTGGCAACCTGTACGACACCGATAACCTGCTGGCCGGGATCGTGGTGCTGTCGGTATTGGGGCTGATCGTGTCATGGGTGATCGGCCGGCTGGAGCGGGTGTTCCTGCGCTGGCGGTGACGATCGCGCACCGGATGCAGGACCAACTGGCAAGCTGGCTCGGGGTGCAATGGTGCGACCGCTACGCCGCCCTCACCTGATCCACCAGCCGGCCAAGCTGTTCGGTCAACATCCGGGATTGCACCGACAAGGCCTCCGCCGCCGTCAGCACGTCGGCGGCCGATCCCCCGGCGGCGGACACCGCCTGGCTGGTGCCGGCAATGCGACGGGACACGTCCTGGGTGAAGCTGGCGGCTTGTCGGACGTTGCGGCTGATCTCTTGCGTCGCCGCCCCCTGTTCTTCCACCGCCGCCGCGATGCCGCCGCTGAGTTGGCTGATTTCGTCAATCGTCGCGCCGATACTGCCGATCGCCTTGACCGCATCGCTAGTTGCGGCCTGAATCTGCTGGATTTGGGCCGCGATCTCATCGGTCGCCTTGGCGGTCTGGCTGGCCAGGCTTTTGACCTCGCTGGCCACCACGGCGAAGCCCTTGCCGGCATCGCCCGCGCGCGCAGCCTCGATGGTGGCGTTCAATGCCAGCAGATTCGTTTGTCCGGCGATGCCATTGATCACCTGAACGATGCCGCCGACCCTGGCCGCGGTCTCCGCCAACGCTTGCACCAGCCCATCGGTGCGCCTGGCTTCCTCCACCGCTCGGATTGCGATCACCGAGGATCTCGCGACCTGGCCGCTGATTTCCGTCACCGAACTCGCGAGCTGTTCGGTTGCCCCCGCCACGGTGGCGACATTGCTGGCGGTGCCGTCCACGAGTGTCTTGGCGGAGACAGCTTCCTCGTCGGCTCGCTGGGCGGCGCTCCGCATTTCACCCGCCGAACCGATCAGCTTTTGCGCGGCGGTTTGCAGCGCGCCGGCCACCTGACCCAGCTGCGTCTGCAACTTATCGGCGACCTCTCCCGCGAGATGGCGCTGCTTGGTTCGGGCCTCATGCTCCGCATGAATGCGGGCGGCTTCCATGGCTTGCTTTTCCTCGGCCGCCGTCTTGAACACCTCGACGGCGCGGGCCATCCTGCCGATCTCATCGCCGCGCTGATGGTCGGCGATCACGATGGAAAGATCGCCGACCGCCAGCGCGGTCATTTCATGTTCCAACCGTCTGAGCGGATGGGAGACGGAACGACCGAGCAACCAGGCGAGGGCCGCGGCAAGGCCGATGGCGACGGTGGCGGCCGTCGCGGTGCGCAGCAGCAGGGCCCACTCATCCGCCTGTAGATCGTCGATGAAAACACCTGTCCCGATCAGTATGTTCCATGGTTCGAATGGTTCGATGTAATTCAGCTTTGGTACCGGCACTGTGGTTCCAGGGCGCGGGTAAAGGGTTTGGGTCACGCCGCCGCCGTTGGCCGCCGCGCCGATCAGGTCCCGAACCACGTAATGGCCGGACGGGTCCGTCAGGTCCAGCCGGTTCTCCCCCTCGATCTGTGGCTGAGGCGGCATGGCCACGACCGTCCCGTCCATCGTGTAGGCGAACAGATAGTCGCCGCTGCCGTAGCGCATGGCGTGCAAGGCGCCTCGGAAGCTGTCCAGTGCGGCCTGATGCGTGATGCGGCCGGCTTCCTCCTCCTGGAGCAGATCGGCCGCGGTTCCCTTGGCGGCCTGCACCAGGGCATGCAACGAGGCCACCCGAGCTTGCATCGCGCGCTGATTCTGGATGTGCAGCAGATCGGCGGTCATCGCCAGGAAGCCGGCAACCATCAGGCCGACCATCCCGAGCAGACGGAAATGCAGCGGAACATCTTGAAGACGTTTCATGGGCAACTTTCTTCGGACACTGCGGGCGAGGGTAACCACCAGTAGTGAATCAAAGGTTAACCCCCGGGGCAGGGACGAAAAAATTGCGGATCCGCCGGTGTGCGCTATGGTTGAAGCCAGACTGAGGGTGAACGCGGGGATGAAATTGTCGAGGGGGCTGGGCGCCTCGTTGATCACGGCGGTGTTGATTATTGGCGGTTGTGCGTCGGTATGGCATCCTTCGATTCCCCCGGTCGCGGGGCCAGCGGTGTTTCCGCCCGAACAGGTCGCCAGGGGGGCGGAACTGGCGGCGCTGGGCGATTGCGCGGTGTGTCATACGACCGATGGCAGTCGTCCGTATGCTTCCGGGCGTGGCGTACCGACGCCGTTCGGCGTGGTGTATGCCACGAACATCACGCCCGATCCGAAAACCGGGATCGGCGCATGGTCAGAACCCGCGTTCCGCCGGGCGATGCGCGAGGGGGTGGATCGCGAAGGCCGAAATCTTTACCCGGTGCTGCCCTATCCGCATTTCACCCGGGCGACGGATCAGGATATCGCGGCGCTGTATGCGTTTTTGATGACCCGGCCGGCGTTGCATTCCGACGCGCCGCCGAATCGGTTGCCGTTCCCGCTGAACCAGCGTTTCGTTCTGAAGGGGTGGAACCTACTGTATCTTAGACCGGGGCCGTGGCAGCCCGACCCGGCGCATGACGCTGATTGGAACCGAGGTGCCTATCTGGTGGAAGCGGTTGGCCATTGCGGCGGCTGCCATACGCCGCGCAACGCCCTGGGGGCGGAAAACGGCGGCCAGACGCTCGCGGGCGGAGAGGCGGAGAGTTGGTACGCGCCGCCGTTGCAGGCGGCTTCTCCGGCACCTCAGGCCTGGACTGTGGATTCGCTGGCGGCTTACCTGCGCACCGGCTTCGACGCCAATCATGGCGCGGCGGCGGGGCCGATGACGGCGGTTACCGCGGAACTGGCGACCGTGCCGGCGGCGGATGTGCGGGCGATGGCGGTCTATCTGGCATCCATGATGCCGAAACCGGCGCCGGCTCCGGTGGTTGCCCATGGCGGCGACGACCCGGTGTTTGCCGGTGCTTGCGGCGGTTGCCACGGCCAGGATGCGACGATGACGCGGAACGGGGCGCCTTCGTTGGCACTGAGTACCGCGGTGAATGCGCCAACGCCGCGCGGCGTGATCCAGGTGATCCTGCGCGGCCTGCCGTGGCGGGAGGGACAGGCGGCACCCTATATGCCGTCTTTCGCAACGGCGCTGACGGATGCGCAGGTGGCTGATCTCGCGGCGTATCTACGTTCGACATACAGTGACAAACCGGCCTGGAATGATCTTCCGGCCGAGGTTGCCAAGGTTCGGGGGGCATCATGATGCGGTTGACGGTGAACGGACAGCAGCATGAAGTCGATGCGGAAGCGGACACACCACTGCTGTATGTGTTGCGCGACGACCTTGGGCTGAACGGCGCCAAGTTCGGCTGCGGGCTGGGGCAATGCGGGGCCTGCACGGTGATCGTGGATGGACAGCCGGTGTTTTCCTGCCTGACGCCAGTCTCCGTCCTGGGCGGGCGCCAGATACGCACCATCGAAGGGCTGGGCGGCAACGCCGTGCAGCGCGCGTTCGAGCACGAGCAGGCGGCCCAGTGCGGCTATTGCATCGCCGGAATGGTCATGCGCGCGACCGCTTTGCTGGAGCACAATCCGCATCCGCATGAAGATGAGATTCGCGAGTATATGTCGGTCAATCTCTGTCGCTGCGGAACGCATATGCGCATCCTGGAAGCGGTGCGAAACGCCGCCGGTCAGGGGATGAAGTCGTGAACGTGGTGTTGTCCCGCCGGGGCCTTCTGGCGCTAGGCGGCGGTCTGGTTGTTGCGTTTTCCGTGCGTGCCGCGGGGCCGGCCCGCCCCGGCAGCCTGAAGGAAACGCCGTCGCTGGACGCTTGGATCAGGGTCGCGCCGGACGGGCGGGTGACCGTGTTCACCGGTAAGGTGGAACTGGGGCAGGGGCTGAAGACCGCGCTCTTGCAGGTGGCGGCGGAACAGTTGGACGTTCCGGTGGCGCACATCGATCTGGTAACCGCCGATACGATGCGGACTCCGAACGAGGGCTTCACCGCCGGCAGTCATTCGATGCAGGACAGCGGAACCGCGATCCTGAACGCGGCGGCACAGGTGCGCGGCATTCTGGTCGCGACGGCAGCGCAACAACTAGGGGTCGCGGCGGACACGCTGACGACGGCGGACGGGACGGTGCATTCGGTCGATGGGCGATCCGTCGGCTATGGGCCGCTGGCCGCGACGCTGAATTTGCATGTCGATGCGGAGCCTGCCAGCACCTTGAAGGATCCGGCCACGTATCGGTTGATGGGCACCCCGATGCCCCGCGTCGATATCCCCGCCAAGCTGACCGGCGGCCAGGCTTATGTGCAGGACATGCGCCTGCCCGGCATGCTGCATGCGCGCGCGATCCGGCAACCGAGCGTCGGCGCGACGCTGCTGGATTTCGATACGGGTCCGATCGAGGCCATGCCGGGCGTCGTCACTGTCGTACGGCAGGGCAGTTACCTCGCCGTCGTTGCCCGTAAGGAATGGCAGGCGGTCAAGGCGATGCGCGCGCTTGAAGCGGCGGCGCGGTGGCGGGAAACCGCGTCCTTGCCGGATCAGGCAACGGTGCTGGACTTGCTGCGTGACCTGCCCGCAAGGGATATTCCGGTTCTGGACTGGAAGGGTGAAGCCGGCGTGCCGGTGAAACGGCTGAAGGCGCGCTATACCCGGCCTTACCTGATGCATGGCGCGATCGGACCCTCCTGCGCGGTGGCGCAACTGACCGACGGCATGATGACCGTGTGGACGCATACCCAAGGCGTGTATCCCCTGCGCTCGGCGTTGGCGGGTTTGTTACGGATGCCGGTGGAGCAGGTGCATTGCATCCATGTCGAAGGTTCGGGTTGTTACGGTCACAACGCAGCCGACGATGTGGCCGGCGACGCTGTGCTGATCGCCAAGGAGGTGCCGGGGCACCCGGTTCGGGTGCAGTGGATGCGCGAGCAGGAGCATACCAACGAACCCTACGGCGCCGCGATGATTACGGAGGTCGAGGGCGCGATCAATGCCGCCGGCAATATCGTCGATTGGAACTATGGCGTCTGGAGCAACACCCATAACCGCCGGCCCAACGTCGGTGGCCTGATGCTGCAGAACGCCGCGTTGCCGGACAAGCTGCCGGTGCCGCCGCCCGCGCCAATCCCGATGCCGGAGGGCGGCGGCGAGCGGAACAGCAACCCGATCTATGCCTTCCCGAACGCGAAGGTGGTGTCGCATTTCATCCCCGAAATGCCGGTCCGTGTCTCCGCACTTCGATCGCTGGGCGCGTATCTGAATGTGTTCGCGATCGAAAGCTTCATGGACGAGCTGGCGGAGAGTGCCAACGTCGATCCGGTGGACTTCCGGCTACGCCATCTGAAGGACGAGCGTGCCAAGGCGGTCATTTCCCTGGCAGCGGAGAAGTTCGGCTGGGCTGCCGGCAAACGGGGCGAAGGCCGGGGATTCGCCTTTGCCCGCTACAAGAACCTGGGTGCCTATTGCGCGATCGCACTGGCGCTGCGGGTAGAGCACGAAACCGGCCAAATCCGCCTTGGCCGCGTGGTTGCCGCTGTCGATAGCGGCCAGGTGGTCAACCCCGACGGCATTCGCAATCAGATCCAGGGCGCAATAGTCCAGGCGGCGAGCTGGACGATGTATGAGACGGTTCGTTTCGACCGGCA
>DAIEHR010000117.1 GCA_027353465.1 Acetobacteraceae bacterium
GAAATCAATGGCATCAGTTAATCCCAGCGAGGCTGCCAACGCGCGAAGGCTTTCCTCCAATGCCCCGCTACCCAGGACGATCAACCGGCTGTTCGCATGGCGCCGGTGCACCGCCAACGCCTGCAACAGGGTCGCATGGTCTTTCTGCGGCACAAGGCGCCCTGCCGTCACGAACACCGGCTGCGTCGGCTGATGAAACCAGCGATGATAGATAATTTCTTCGCTGCGCGCCGGGAAATCAGGACCGATCACCGGGTTGTGGATCGTCTGAATTCGCTCTCGCGGAAGACCGGCAAGCGACTCAATTTCCGCGGCGACGCCGCTGGACACAGCGACCGCCCGGCTGATCATCGGGGATAGAATCCGATAGAACAGCGCAATGTGGCGATAAAGCCACTGCTCGCCGACCACGAAAGCCGAGGAGATAGGATTGTGCTGGCAGATGACGACCTTCGTTGGGCTGAAGCTCAATCTCTTTGCCAGCAACGCCGCTACGTTGTTCAGATCGACGTTGGACAGCAGAATATCTGGCTTTTCCCTGCGGAGAAATCCCATCAGGCGGGGCACATCCATCAACGTCCGAGAGCTGTTCAGGTCCAGAATGCGCAAGCCAGACGGCACCTGTTCCAGCAATTGACCGCGCAGCCGATGCAGTACCATGGTGACGTCGGCACCATGCCGACGAAGCTCCTCGGCTATGATCAGGCTCTGTCGCTCGGCACCCCCTCCCGCCAAATCGTGCAGATAGATCGCAACTGACATCCTGCGCGCCCCGCTTTCAGCCTTGGCCACGGCGGGGCGATCGGTAGTTCGTTTCGTTGTGGTGGCGGCAACCGATACGGACATTGGCAGTCCACCCCTGCTATGAAAAGATATTGGAAGCGCGGCTAAACAGCTTTCTGCGGAACTGGCCGAGATCCAGTACCGACCGCTTGCCGTCCACCCAGAACCGCGCGCCATCATGCACTAGAGTGTGCAAACCGTGTGGGAACGGGCCGGTGGCGACAGGCCGGAGTTCCGCGACCTGGCTTTCGCGAAACTCCGTTTCGGTAAGCGTTAGAATTTCGTGGATGGTAATGCCGGCACCATAAGTTTGGGCGCAGTCCTGCGCCGGGCGGAACAGCCGACCGTTCAGATTGAACATCATTCCCGCGGGCCGGGCGCCGCGAATGTCGATTTTCACCGGCCAGTTGGCATGCGCGACCCAGGGCCCGGCAATCTCCCGGGCATGCAGAAGGCAAAGGTTATCGTGGTTGCCCAGATCCAGATCGGTGCAGGCCAACCAGTATCGGTCACCCCACCGGAACAGCGTCGGATCCGCCAGTTTGGCATGCGGCGCCACCTGGCAGACCGACTCCAATGTTCCATCGTCATGAAGAACGTGGATGCGTGTCATGCCGCGTTCGGTCGCCTCGGGCACGCAGTAAACCCTGCCGCCCTCGGCAAAAGTGTTCGGATAGGAGTGATGGTAGCCATCCTCTAAGTGAACCGCCGTCGTATCGAGCTGGCCGTTCACCTCGGAAACCGAGACGATCCTGCCGACGCTATCCCATAGCGGCATCTCTTCACACAGAATGCGGTTGGTTCCCGGCCAGGGAAACGGATCGGCAAGATAACGGTCACCGGCCTGGGTCCGGTACCAGGACACAGCACCCAAGCCGCCGCCAGACAAGACCTGTTCAATTGGCGCGGTCGTGAAGCCAATACTCCACCATTCCGTCGTCAAGCGCTCGTGCCACCTTGACCGTGCGGCATCCAGCCAGCCGGGCAGTCCATGCGGTGCGGCGGCGGGCTTCATACCCGCTGGGCCCCGGCTTCGGCCCAGCGCTGCGTCACGCACGAACCTCATGGCCAGCCGATCGACCGACGCCGTGAACGCGGCCCAGGGACCACGCGTGCCCAGCGTCCCCTCATCAAGAATTTCAGGCTCCATCGAACCGGGCTGATAGCGGACAAGTCGCAGCGTCATGGCGTAAGGCCGCCGATGCCAGTAATTCGCCAGCACCCCGGGTTGGTTGACACCCTGGCCAGACGCAGTCTCCAGCCGCCACAAAAGGGCATCGCACGGGGCGCCGCAGTTTGGCTCGCACCGCGGTATCGCGACTTCATTCAGCGTAGGGTCGGCCAAAGCAGCATCGACGATCTCAGAATGGCCGATCCCGGACAGCACGACAACGACCGGCATACGGCGAACCGCGGGCCATGCGTCGGCACCCATCCAGGGAGCAGTCCGGCTGGTCGCGACCGCCATATTAATGGCCGCCCAACCAGCGTGGCAGCACACTCTGTTCACGGTTCAGCACTACGCCGACGGTCTGGCCGCCAAGACGTTCCAGAAGCGCCTTGGCGTTTTCGATTTCCCACTGCTTGGTGCGGCCCGCGGCGACGACCAGCACCGATCCGTCACAGTATCTTGAGACGGCCGCTGACTCCGGTGCCTCGGTCGGCGGGGTATCGAGCACGATGACGGGATAGGACGCCCGCAGCATATCCAGCATCGATTGCAGCCGGTCGCCACCCAGCGCAAGCAACGGCCGCTCTCCGGGGCCGAGACGGGCCCATAGCAGGTTTTTCGCGTCCTTGGCGGGCGAGATCGCGTCGGTCAATGGCAAGCCGCGCCGCAGAGCATCGTATAGCGTTGGTTCGGGATCTGTTTGGCCCCGCCGTGGCCTTGACGGGGCGGCATTGCAATCGATGTAAAGCACAGGTTGGGCGCAGTCGTCAGCGGCCACCCTGGCATACCCGGAGGCCACGGTACTGGCGCCGTTGCCGGCGGTCGGGGAGATGAACTGCACCACCAGGGGCATCGCGCTGGTACGCCGGGCTTCGATCGCATAGTAAAGCTGAACAAACGAAGAGTGATGCCGGCCGATCGCGCCAATCCCGATCCGAACCGGGGCGACGGCCTGCTCTTCAGCCTGCTGCACCGCCGATGCCGATTTGCGAAGGATCGTCAGGTCGGGGTTCGATAGCCTGTTCACGTGGGGTTCTCCAAATCCATTAGTGGGCATCAATCGAAATGACCGGGCCTGTGTTCAGATCGACAGCCTAGGAGTTACTGAAAGTAAGGCGAAATCAAAACGCATTGTCATCGGCGAAAACCAGCCGGGCGGTTCGCCACAATATTTTGATGTCGAACCCAAGAGACCAGTTTTCGATATAATACAGGTCGTGATTGACGCGGTGGACGATCTTTTCGACCGAATCCAGTGCGCCACGGTAACCATTTACCTGCGCCCAGCCAGTAATACCGGGCTTCACACGATGACGTGAAGAATAGACCGGCACGGCTTCCTCAAGCGCCAAACCGCCCGCTGTTGTTGCCAATGCGTGGGGGCGAGGACCGACAAGGGACATGTCGCCTTTCAGGACGTTCAGCAATTGAGGCAACTCATCAAGACTAAACTTGCGCAACCAGACTCCGACCGGGGTGACCCGCTTGTCCCCGCGGGCGGATTGCACCGCGGCGTCGGCGTCGGAGAGGTGGTTGTACATTGACCTGAATTTCAATACTTCGATCACTCTGTTGTTATAACCGAGCCGCCGCTGGCGAAATAAAACCGGACCCTTCGAAGTCAGTTTGATGGCGGCGGCTATTGTTAGCATCACAGGCGAGATGAACAATAAAAGCCCGAATGACAAAATCACATCCTCGGTACGCTTGATGGCTGCGCCCCATCCGCCGATTGGCCGCGTACAGGCCATGAGGAGTGGAAGATCGAAGGCTTTGTCCGCACGCCGAAGCGGCAGGTTCAGGCCGTTCATTCCCGGATAGATATAGATATCCACCGGCGCCATGGAGATGCGGTCAACGATGGCACGCATGGCGTCGCCGGCTGACCACGGCAGGGCGACCAACACAGTATCGACCGCGTCCTGGCGGATCATGTGCTCCAGGACCGTGATATCGCCGACGATCGGCGGGCTTGATAGTGTCCGACCTTTGGGCTCCAGCGGGCCATGTTCCACGACACCGATCACGTCGAAACCGCGGCGGCTGCCTGTCCGGAGCCTCAACAAAAGATCGTGGATCTGTGATCGTTCGCCGATGATCACGGTGCGATTAAGCGGCGCCGGGCCTGCGTGAACGCGTAGGCGAAATAACCGGCCGCCAGCCAACGCGACGTAGCCTACGAGCAGAAAAGTCGGAAGCCACAGGCCGAAAAGCACCGCGGCGCCCGGGCCGGCGCTCCAGGAGCCGGAGATTGTGGCCGCGCACACCGCGATCAATGTTCCGACCGCCACCGCTTGAAGCCACCCGACGGTCACGCGGCGCCAGGGAAAATCCCTGCTGACGACGTCCGTCGGAGCATAAAGTCCCCGTTCAAAGAAGCTAAGGATCAGCGATACGGTCAGGCAAGCAACGGTGATGACGACCGGCCAGGCGGTAAACTGTGCGACAGGCTGAAACAGGGCGAAGCAGACAAAGGCCGCGACGGCCGTGATCATCGCGTCCAGGCTGATCAGCCGCAATGTCAGCATGGCCAAGTGTGGACGGGGGGTGAAAAGGCTGTTGGCTTCCAACATGCTGGAAGCTGTGGGGACGATGTCAATGGCTATATCCGGTTCAGCCATAGCTGGCATTCGTCTGTTCCTGTTCTGTTGGAAGGCTGCCCGCTATTGCCGTAACCCCAGACATCGCACTCCCGTCCCCGAGGCTGGCGGGGCGGTCGCGATCGAGGTGTTAAGTAACAGGGTTCGCCTGACCTTCGTCTAATAACGCACTTCAGGTTCCGTTCGGTTCGTGAAGCCGTCCGGACATAGGGACGTTAGCGCGGCGATGTCGGCTGTCGGAACCAAACTCTGCGTGTACTGCCAACACCTGAAATGTTTCGATACCACTCCAAACCGGGTTCTGGAGACGGCTCTGAAGTGGGTTCAAAGATGGCAGAGATGCGGCGAATTGCAAAAATCCGCCGCATACTATTTCGACTTAAGCGTATAATCGGCTGATATGTCGTCTAATCCACGTGTTTTGCATAATTCGAGATGGCCTGAGAATATATGTCCGGAGGTAGAACGATTCCGGATTACCCGCAATTAGTGCGTCAACCGCGCAAAAATGTCAGCAGAAGGGACACGACTGCGGCTGGCTGTTCTTGCTGGACCCAATGGCCCGCGCCGTCGAGGAGATGACAGCCGCGCATCTTCGAGCAGGCGGTGTCTTGCATGCGCTCAATGGCGCCGGGAACCTGGTAGATGCCCCAATCACTGGCTCCGGCGATGAACATTGATGGAACATCGATGGTCCGTCCGGTAAAAATGCCGGCCTCGGACCCGGCGTATCCCTGGGTGCGGCACCGGTACCACTGGAGACCACCCTGGAACCCAACTCGGGTGTATTCACCGCTGTAGACACGCAATTCATGGTCCGGGAGCCACGCGCAGGCGGCGACCTCCTCCGGGGTTGGCATTTCCCGAGCGACGGTCTGGGCCATGTCGTCGTTCAGGTCCATGATGTAGTAGGTCGGCATTTGGGCGAGCGATTCCGCCGTCCACCCCGCCAGCCGGAAGGGCTTGTTGCCCGCCCAATCCGCGCTTTTGTGATGATAGTAGCCGCGCAGGAAGGCATGCAGCCCCTGCCGGCACCGGGTCATGTCGGCGTTGGCCTCCCGCGTCGAATAATACCATTGGTAGTGCTTGCGCGGCCGATCCAGCCTCGCCAGCCCGGCGTGGATGTCGGGCCCGGTGACCGGGTGCAATCCTGGTGGGCCGGCGAAGGGGGCGCTCATCATCGTGACGGATTGGAAGATGTCAGGACGCAGCAAGGCGCACCACGCCGCGACCGCCGCACCGGCATCGTGCCCCACGACGCCCCTCACGGTCTTGATGCCTAGGGCGCCCAGCAACCCGATGATATCCCGGACCAGGTTCAGTGACCGGAACGACGCCACGTCGCCATCGTAATCCGGGTCCCACCCCGTGGTCCGGCCGTATCCGCGCTGATCGGGTGCGATCACATAATAGCCGGCCCCGGCCAGGGCCGGCATCACCTTCCGCCAGGAATAGGCCAGTTCTGGGAACCCGTGCAGCAGCAGCACGCAGGGGTGGGCGGGATCGCCGGCTTCCAGCAGGTGCATCCGCAACCCGTTCACCCCATCGGCAAATCGAGCGCGGATACCGGCCGGAAGAACATCCGGCGAAAGTGTGTCGTTCATTCGGGAATACGTACTTTCATCTCGGAAATGCCGTGGATAAAATTGGAGTAGATACGCTTCGGCTCTTCCATCAGTTCGATCCGCGGGAAGCGTTTCATGATTTCTTCCCACAATATGATCAGTTGCATTTCCGCCAGCCGGTTGCCGACGCAGCGATGCACGCCGAAGCCGAACGACAGGTGATGGCGCGGACGTGCCCGGTCGATGATGAAGTCGTTCGGGTGGTCGATGGAGTCCTCGTCGCGATTGCCGGAGATGTACCACATCACGACTTTGTCGCCGGCCTTGATCTGCTTGCCGCCCAGTTCGGTGTCGGCAACGGCGGTGCGGCGCATATGCACGATCGGGGACTGCCAGCGAATGATCTCTGGCACCATGCTGGGGATCAGGCCGGGGTTGTCCCGCAGCTTCTGGTATTCCGCCGGGTGCTTGCACAGTGCCCACAGGCCGCCGCTCATGGAATTGCGGGTGGTGTCGTTGCCGCCGACGATCAGCAGGGTCAGGTTGCCCAGGAATTCCTGCGGATCGTTGACAAGGTTCTTCGTGGCCTCGGCGTGGGCGAGCATCGAGATCAGGTCGAAACCCGGCGGCTTGGCGGCGCGCTCGTGCCACATGGCGGTAAACGTGCGGAGCGCTTCGCCTAGGATTTCCAGGCGCTTTTCCTCCGAATCGACAATGCCGCCGGCATTGACATCGGCCGTGCCGACATCGGACCAGTAGGTCAGATTGGCGCGATCCGCTTTGGGGAAGTCGAACAGGGTCGTCAGCATCAGCGTGGTCAGCTCGATCGACACGCGCTGGACCCAGTCGAAGGTTTCCCCGCGCGGCAGGCCATCCAGCACGCGGCAGACCCGTTCGCGGATGATGCCCGACATGTTGTTCAGGTTGGCCGGTGCCACGATCGGGCTGACGACCTTACGCTGTTCGTCGTGCCGCGGCGGATCCATCGAGATGAAGCTGGACCGGCGGAATTCCATCGGCCGGTCGGTGATGGAGATACCGCCCAGCTTGGCGGCGGAGGAGTAAATCTCCGGGTGGGTTTCCACCGCCATGATGTCCTTGAATTTGGTAACTGACCAGAACGAGCCGTACATCCCGTCTTTGCGGTAGTGTACGGGATCCTCCCGTCGCAGGCGTTCGAAGTACGGATGATAGATGTCGTCCTGGAACAAGCGTGGATTGCTGACATCAATGCGATCGAGCGGTGTGTTAAAGGCATCCGAGGCAGGATCGAAATGGACCGGTGCGTTCATGGATAGGCCCTCCTGGTGTCGGTAACCCGTTCGATCGGGTCCCGGTTGATTACCTTAATGCTGTCCTTCCGGCATGCGGACGACGAGTCCATCCATCGCGTCCGTTACGGTGATTTGGCACGATAGGCGGGAATCAGGCTGGGTGACGGCGGCAAAGCTGAGCATGCTGGCTTCCTGGGAGCCGGCGGCCGGCAGCCCAATCCGGTCCAGCCAGGCGGCATCGACATACACATGACAGGTGGCGCAGGCGCATTCGCCGCCGCAATCCGCATCGATCCCGGGGATGTTGTTGTCCACCGCGCCCTGCATCACGGACTTTCCAGCGGGCACATCGACGGAATGTTCGACGCCATTATGTTCGATATAGGTAATCTTGGCCATTTATCGTTCCCTGTTGCTTGCGGTTATCCCGCGAGTTCCTGCATCGATACTGACATATCTTCTATCCGTGCGCGAGTGAGCTGTTTCCGCTTCGCGATAATGCGACGCCCGCCCATGAACTCGGTCGCGGCGTTCACGGCTTCCACCGCTTGGACGGTGCCGTCCGCGGTCAGGTGGAACAGCGCGAACTTCGCACCGGAGACGTCGCCACGCACGACGATCTGAGTCGCGTCGAATGGCATGCCGGCAATTTGCAGCCGCAGGTCGTATTGATCGGACCAGAACCAAGGCACCTCCGGCGTGGGGGCTGGCTTGCCGCAGATGGCCGAGGCGGCTTGTTTCGCCTGTTCCAGCGCGTTCGGCACGCTCTCTAGCCGGCCGGTTCGGTCATACAGGGGCAGCGGGCGGCTGGTGCAGTCGCCGATGGCGAAGATCGCCGGGTCTTCGGTGCGGGCAGATAGATCGACCGCGACGCCGTTATGGCAGGGCAAGCCGGCCTCGCGGGCCAGTTCGTCGTTTGCCACCGCGCCGACGCCGACCAGCACCGCGTCGCACGGAACCAACCGTCCGTCGCCCAGCCGCACGCCGGCGACGCTGCCTTGCGAACCCTCCAGCGCCGCGACCTGGACATCCACCTCGATCTTCACGCCGCGGGCGCGGTGGAAGTTCTGGAAGAAATCCGAGAGGATCGGGCAGGCGACTCGAGCCAGAACCCGGCTCTCGCGCTCGATGATCGTGGCCTCGGCGCCCAGGGCGCGGGCGGAGGCCGCGGCTTCCAGGCCGATATAGCCGCCGCCGATCACCGCCAGTTTCGCGCCCGGATGGAGGGCGGCTTTCAGCCGGTCGGCGTCGGCGGCCGAGCGCAATTCCAGCACCCCGTCCAGATCGGCACCTTCCAGCGGCAGTTTCCGGGCTCGGGCGCCCGTGGCCAGGATCAGGACATCGTAGGCCAGCGTTCCGCCATCCGACAGCGTTACGGTTCTCGCTGTGCGGTCGATGCTGGTCACCTTGGTTTCCAGCCGCAAATCGATGGCGGCGTCGGGGTAGAATTTGGCCGGCCGCAGCGCGAGGCTGTCCGCTGTCGCCTCGCCCTTAAGCCAGGCCTTCGACAGCGGCGGGCGTTGATAGGGCGGGATTGGTTCCTCACCGAGCAGGGTGATTCCGCCGGTCCAGCCGAATTGCCGCAGCATCGCCGCGGCGGACCCGCCCGCGTGCCCCGCGCCGGCAATGACGATCTGTCGGCTGTCTTGAGTCACGCGCACGCTCCCTGGTTCATTTCCGGCGATAGGAGCAGCGGGCGGGGCGTTCGGCAAGCATTGGGTTCCGATCGGGCGATTGGGGTTCGCGGGCCGGCGCACAGGGGCCGGCGCGGGGCGATTGGCGTGCGGTTCGGGCAAAGGGATTTTTGCTATGCTGGATATCTTTGAATTGGAATATGCGTCTGTAATATCCGGAATAAATAGAAAATATATCCGTATTTGCGGTATATATTGCGAGTTCTAGAAAAATATGCTCTATACGCTGGCGTCGGCGGGTCAGCCGGCGAACCCGTTTTCTCTATCTTCTGGTCCCAGAAAGGACCGTCTCTCATGTTGCAGTCCCATATTATCGACATCGATGGCGCTTTTGTCGGCGCGGCGGTGCGCCTGGATACCGGCTATCGCTTCATCGCGACCGACATGAAGCTGGATGACCTGGATGGCTCGATCTGGCCGACATTGGCCGATGTTCAGCGTCTCGCTAGGCGTGTGTACCTGGGTGGCCGTGCCGCTTCGGTTCGGGCGCACTGAAGCGAAGCGGGCTAGCGATCTTCCGCACCGGCCGGCGGACCTCAAACATTCGGGACGTCCGCCGCATGCGGATCGCCTTGGTTCGGCACCGTCCACAAACAGCGTGCGATCTCACCTTGCCCCCACCCCCCATCGCGTGGTACGCAGCGCGCGGGAGATCGGCGGTGGACGGGCGCCTCGCCAACCCGGTCAGGTCCGGAAGGAAGCAGCCGCAACGGGTCACCGCTCGGGTCGTTTGTCGGTCTCCCACTTTTCCCCCTTCGCCGCTCGCGCC
>DAIEHR010000122.1 GCA_027353465.1 Acetobacteraceae bacterium
CGCGCGGCTTCCATGCCTGCGGCGTCCAGGACATCACCGCGGCGGCGGAGGTGCCAAAGGGCACTTTCTACACCCATTTCGACAGCAAGGAGCGGTTTGGCGCCGACGTGCTGGGCCGATACTGGGAGCAGCGCGCCAGCCGGGCGCAAACGATCCTGAGCGATGAGTCGCGCACGCCGCTGGAGCGGTTGAAGGCCTATTTCGCGTCGAAGGCGCAGGTCACCGGCCCGTTCGACAAGGGCTGCATGATCGGCAATTTCTCCGCGGAAATGGCCGCGGACAGCCGGTTGATGCGCGACCGGCTCGGGGCGGTCCTGGCGGCCTGGACCCAGATGCTGGCCACCTGCATCCGCGAGGCCCGTTCGGCGGGACAACTGACAACCGACCAGGACCCGGAGATGATCGCCGCGTTCCTGATCGATGCGTTTGAGGGTGCGGTGCTCCGTACCAAGGTGGATCGCGACGGCACCGCACTGAAGCGCTTCGAGACCATCGTTTTTTCCGTGATCCTGATCTGAGACATAAGCCCATGAGCGCTACTCTCGCAACCGACCGGTCGGTCACACTCACGCCGCCCGCGCTGGACAGACGCACCCGCACGCTGCTGGACGCCCCGCTGCTGGGGCTGCTGCTGCGTCTGGCGGCGCCGAACATCCTGCTTATGCTGGCGCAATCCGCCACCGGCCTGATCGAGACCTATTTCGTCGGCAAGCTGGGCACCGACGCCCTGGCCGGCGTGTCGATCGTGTTCCCGGGGGTGATGCTGATGCAGATGCTCTCGGGCGGCGCGATGGGCGGCGGCATTTCGTCCGCGATCGCCCGGGCGCTGGGGTCCGGGCGGAAGGACGATGCGTCCAACCTGGTCTGGCATGCGCTGGTCATCAACGGCGTGCTGGGGCTGATCTGTTCCGTCGGCGTGCTGATGTATGGCGAGCCGCTGTACGTCGCGCTCGGCGGCAAGGCCGGATCGCTGCGCGCGGCGATGGATTATTCCAACATCATCTATGCCGGGGCGATCCTGCTGTGGACGATGAACGCCCTGTCCAGCGCGATCCGGGGCACCGGAAATATGCTGGTGCCCGCAATCGTGATCTGCGGCGGCGCGGTGCTGTTGATACCGCTCTCTCCGGCGCTGATCATGGGCTGGGGTCCGTTTCCGCGCATGGGCGTGGCCGGCGGCGCGACGGCGCTGGTGGGCTATTACCTCCTGGGGATCGTGCTTCAGGGGGCCTATCTGTTCGGTGGCCGCTCGGTGCTGCGGCCCCGATTGCCTGGCATGAAGTTCAAGGCCCGGTTGTTCGGCGCCATCCTGAAAGTCGGCGGCATTGCGTCGCTCAGCTCGATCCAGACGAATCTGGCGATCATGACGACCACGGGGATGGTCGGCGGCTTCGGGCCGGCGGCGCTGGCCGGGTTCGGCACCGGGTCGCGGCTGGAGTATCTGATGGTGCCGATCGCCTTCGGTGTCGGCGGGCCACTGGTGGCAATCGTGGGGACGAATATTGGCGCCGGGCAACGGCAGCGGGCGCTGCGGGCGGCCTGGATCGGGGCTGCGATCGGCTTCGGGATCACCGAGTCGATCGGTCTGCTGGCGGCGGCATTTCCGGTGGCATGGCTGTCGCTGTTCGATACGGACCCGGCGATGCTGGCGACCGGCACGCAGTATCTGCGCGTGGTGGGACCGTTCTATGGGTTCCTGGGGCTGGGACTGGTGCTGTACTTCGCCTCCCAAGGCGCCGGGCGGATGGTCTGGCCGGTGACAGCGCAGTTCCTGCGGCTGCTGGTGGCGGCGGGCGGCAGTGCCATCGCGCTGCGACTGGGCGGCGGGCTGGTTTCGGTGTTCGCGATGATCGGCCTGGCGCTGGCGGTGTTCGGGCTGGGGGTGACGGCATCGATCGCCGGCGGGGCTTGGTCCGGCGGGAAATAGCGCGGATCGCCTGAAAATCGGGAGCCATTTACCTCCCGTTAACCCGCCGGCGTCATCGTCCGGTTTATGCTCAAGACGCGGGCGATCTCCGAAGGCCAAGAAAAATTCTGGACAGCGGAGCAAGTTATGATATCATCTGGTGATAGGAGAAGCATTCGTGCATCTCCCACTGCAATACCGAACCGGGCGGCGGCTGCTTGGATTCGACAATGCTCATCGGGTAGCCCCCAAGGGCTCCCGCTTCCACCGGACGGACACGGCGCACGACCATGGGCACCGCACTGGCGGCGACGAAGGACGGCCCTATCGCTTCACCACCGCCGAACAGTTGCTGACGGACTTCGAGGCAGCGGTCGAGAGATGCCTCGCGGAACGGGGCCTGGACCGAGAAACAATCGGCGGCATCGCCCGTGACGGACAGGAGATCGTGATGAAGATACAGTCCATGAAGGACTCGATGTCCGAAATGACGGCCGTCGCGCGGGGCGACATCCCCGCGCCCCCGGATGCCGGCCTGGCCAGTGTCGAATCGGCCGAAGTGCTGCTGCGGCTGCTGACAGCGGACAACCGAAACCTGTTGCGCACGATACGGGATGCGAAGCCGCAATCGGTCGCCGCGCTGGCGCGTCTTACCAACCGGGCGGAGCCGAACCTGCTGCGCACGCTGGGCAAGATGGAAGCGTTCGGGCTGCTGGAGATGCGCACCGTGGACCGCCGGCGGGTGCCGACAGTGGTGGTCGAGATGCTGCACGTCGAAATCGACCCCTTCGCCATGGCTGACCGCGTCGAGGCTCGGCCGGCGCGGGCCTGATACCGATCTCGCTCCATCGCGATTTCGTGTGATAAGACCGGCCTCCACACGGCAAGGATCGCCCGAGCATGCGTATTTCGGTCTTCGGTATCGGCTATGTCGGTGTCGTCTCCTGCGGCTGCCTCGCGGAATTGGGGCATGAGGTCGTCGGGGTCGATGTGTCACCGGCAAAGATCGCGATGCTGCGATCCGGCCGGTCGCCGATCGTTGAGGAAGCAATCGACACCCTGATCGCCGGCGCCGTCCAGCAGGGCCGGCTGACCGCGACCGACGATGTCACCGGGGCGGTGCATGGCACCGAGGTCTCGTTCATCTCCGTTGGCACGCCCAGCGCCGCCGACGGCAGCGTGGCGCTGGGTTACGTGGACGGCGTCATCCGGCAGATCGGCGCGGCGATCCGAAGCAAGGCGGGGGCACACACTGTCGTCATGCGCTCCACCGTGCCGCCGGGTACGGCGGAGGACCGGATCATTCCGCTGCTGGAGGATGCCAGCGGACGGCGGCTGGGCGATGGTGTGTTCTACTACAGCAACCCGGAATTCCTGCGCGAAGGCTCCTCGGTGCGCGACTTCCGCGCCCCGCCATTTACCCTGATCGGCGCCCCGGCCGGCGATGACGCGCCGATCCTGCGGGAGATCTACGCCGCCATCGATGCGCCCGTGCATGTCGCGCCGATCCGCGTGGCCGAGAGCGTCAAGCACATCTCCAACGTCTTCCACGCGGTTAAGCTGACCTTCGCCAACGAGGTTGGTGCCATCCTGGCCGCCCACGGGGTCGATGCCAGGGAGGCGCTGCGGCTGCTGTGCGAGGACCGGGTGCTGAACATCTCGCCGGCCTATCTGCGGCCGGGTTTCGCGTTCGGCGGGTCGTGCCTGCCGAAGGATGTGCGCAGCTTCCTGTCGCTGGCCGACCAGAAGAACCTGTCGGCGCCGATGCTGAAGAACCTGCTGCCAGCGAACACCGCGATCATCGACCGCACGTTTCAGGCAGTCGCCCGGCATGGCCGCCAGCCGGTCGCGCTGTTCGGTCTGGCGTTCAAGCAGGGCACCGACGATCTGCGCGAATCCCCGTTCGTGCTGCTGGCCGAAAAGCTGCTGGGCAAGGGCTATGACCTGCGCATCTACGACCGTTTCGTGCAGGTAGCGGCTTTGATGGGGTCCAATCGAGCGTATATCGATCAGGAGATACCGCATCTGGAACGGCTGATGGTGGTGAGTCCGGAGGCCGCGTTGTCCGGCACCAAGGTGGCGATTATCGGGCATGTGGCGCCGGAGGACCGGCCGGGCCTGTTGGCCGCGTTGAAGGATCATGTGGTGATCGACCTGGCGGGTATCGCC
>DAIEHR010000131.1 GCA_027353465.1 Acetobacteraceae bacterium
GCATATGCCCGGCAGCTTCGAAGATTTCGTCCAGTTCGTCGTGCCGGAGTTGCAAGGTCGGGGCGTCTATCGGACGGAATACACCGGCGCGACGCTGCGGGAGAACCTGGGTCTTCCCATTCCCAAGCGTGGGGCCTGGCAGGTGCCCACAGCGGCGGAATAACAGCCCGTCCTGATGCCGACGTGATCGCATAAAGCTGATCGGCGCGGCAGGCCACGGAACGCAAGGTGCGGTCGCGCGCTTTCCCATCCGACCGCGCGGCTTCGCTCGCGTTACGAAGAAGGGATGCAGGCGTGAAACTGTTCAAATGCCAGAGCTGCGGCCAAATCGTGTATTTCGAGAACGTCAGGTGCGAGTCCTGCGGGCACGCATTGGGCTACCTGCCACGCGCCATGACGGTAACGGCGCTGGAACCCGACGGCGATGCACTTTCGGCCCTCGCCGCGCGGGGCACGCCGGTTCGGCTGTGCGACAATGCCAGCCACCATGCGTGCAACTGGCTGGTGGCGGCGGACGGTGTGACCACGCTCTGCCTCGCGTGCCGGCATAACCGGACCATCCCTGACTTGACGGACCCTGAGAACTTGCAGCGTTGGCAGAAGATCGAGGCTGCCAAGCATCATCTGTTCTATTCGCTGGTGCGGCTCAATTTACCGCTGGCAACCCGCATCGACGATCCAGAACACGGATTAGCGTTCGATTTCCTGGCCGAGGGTCCCGACCCAACCGGACCCAAGGTGATGACCGGGCATGACAACGGGCTGATTACCATCGCCCTGGCGGAGGCGGACGACGCGGAACGCGAACGCCGGCGGACCCAGATGCAGGAACCTTATCGCTCGCTGCTGGGGCACTTCCGGCACGAGGTCGGGCATTATTTCTGGGACGTTCTGGTGCGTGACGGTGGCAGGCTGGAGGAATGCCGAACAGTATTTGGCGACGACAGCCAGGATTACGGTGCGGCGTTGCAGGCGCATTATCAACATGGCGCGCCAGCGGACTGGCAGGAACATTACGTCAGCCAATATGCCAGCACGCATCCCTGGGAGGACTGGGCGGAAACCTGGGCGCATTACCTGCACATTGTCGATACACTGGAAATGGCGAGTGCTTTCGGCATCACCGTGCAGCCCCGGCTGACCCGGGATGAGACATTCAGTGCGGTGATCGACCTGGATCCGTACAACCCGCGTGCGGCGATGAAGGACATTATCGATGCTTGGCTGCCGCTGACTTTTGCGATGAACAGCCTGAACAGAGCGATGGGAAACCCGGACCTGTATCCCTTCGTGCTGTCGCCGACGGTGGTCAGCAAGTTGGCGTTCGTTCACGACGTGGTGCATAGGCACGAACCCCCGGAGAACGCCTAGCCAGACGCCTCCATCGCGTAATGGCGGCAATGTTCCAGGTAGGCGGCTTCATGGGCCGCCACCAGGTCCACCACGCTGTTCCAAAGCCACGACGGCGCGTCGAGCGACTTCGACCGCCGACGCTGAAGTTCCGCAAGCCACGTCCGGCGATCCGATGAATTCATTTGCCGAGCGTGGGCGCGGCCGACGACGTGGGCGAGGAACTCGGCGACGGCAAGGGCTTCGTCACGCGACAGGGTCTCCAGTTCCAGCTTCAGGTCCTGCGGCAGTAGTTCCCGGATGAACACCGGCTTGCCGAGAACATGCGCCGACAGCATGCGCCCACCCAGGAAGGGCGACAGATGACGTGCGCCGGTTACAACGCGTTCGGCGTTATCGCTGGGCACGCCGGCGTCTGGATCGTGCGGCGCGGCGGCGGCCGTGGCCTCCTTCACGTCCATCAGGCAGTGACGTTCATCCTTGCCCTTGCCGATGGCCACCAACACCGCAAGCCGCAACCGCCCCAGGGAACTGCATCCCTTCCGCCAGTAAGCCGCGTCCATCACGCGAACCACCGCGTCGTCCTGCCGGGAGCGCAGCGACGTGGCCAGGCGGCGCAAATCGTCCCCAGCGAACAATTCGTCCACGGCGGCCCGTTCGTCGGACGTCAGCCGCCAGAACCTCTTCCCAAGCGGGATAACCGGGTCGATACCCTCGATCCGCTCGTCCGCCAGGTGTTTCCAGGATCTTCCGGCGGCTTGCCTCATCAGCAAGCGGACCGTTTTTGGCATATCGCCGTGGCTGTCAGTGGTTTCGCCCTGAGCTTCGGGGGCGAAAGCAGCTTCGTATCCCTCGATGATCCGTTCCATCATATAGGCTGTCGTGACCCCCGGCAGATCTGAACCACGGGCCGCCATGGCCATCGACAGGCCCAACCGGATCAGGTCATGCGCTGGATTGCCGATGACGGTCTGATCCAGGTCGCGAATTTGGATCGCCAACGATCCGTCTGTGCTGGCGACCGGCCCCAGATTGCCGACATGGCAATCGCCGCATATCCAGATCGAAGGTCCGGCCGGTAACCCGGCCCGCTCCGACGCTTCCAGCCATTGGTAAAAGCGGGTCGTGCTACCGCGGACGTAGGCATGGGCCGAAGCCGCCATTTTCAAATTCCGCGTCGCGAGCAGACGCGTCATTCGTTCATCCGGATCGGCGGCGGCTTTGTTTTTCATCGCAAACTACATCGCCGTGGACGGCCAATTAACAAGGTGACACCTACGCCGATTTGTTGCCATCACGCGGAGTTGGCGATGGACCTCCCGTGGATCGGTTCACGGTGGTATCATGCGCGTGGAGGGCTATGCCGATGGGTCGCAAGACGGTGCTGGTGGCTGGGGCCACGGGTCTGGTGGGCTACGCCGTGGTGAAGCATTTCATCCAGGCGCCGGACGCGGACGTCATCGCCGTCTCCCGCCGCGTGCCCCCCGGCTTTAGCGGACGACATCTGGCACTGGACCTGACGGACCAGGCCGCATGCTCCGCGGCGGCCGAAGGCCTGCGCGACGTCACCCATCTGGTGTACGCCGCCTTGTTCGAACTGCCGGGCTTGATCGAGGGCTGGCGCAACGAACAGCAGATCACCACCAACGACCGGATGCTGCGGAACCTGCTTGGTCCGCTGCTGCGATCGGCGCCAGGGCTGCGGCATGTCACATTGCTCCAGGGCACCAAGGCCTATGGCGTTCACGTCCGGCCGTTGGCAGTGCCGGCCCGCGAAGGCCGCTCCGAGATGCGTGAACAACCCAACTTCTACTGGGCGCAGGAAGACTACCTGCGCGGCGCCCAAGCGGGGCGGGAGTGGTCGTTCACCATCCTGCGCCCGGTTCTGATTGTGGGCGAGGCTATCGGCGGGGCAATGAACCTGATCCCCGCACTGGGCGCACATGCGGCCGTGATGCGGGAGCGCGGGCCGATTCTGCCCTATCCCGGCGGCGCGCAGCGGGTCAGCCAAGCCGTCGATGCCGATCTGCTCGCCCGGGCGATCGCCTGGGCGGGCGAAGCGCCGGCGGCGCGGAACGAGACTTTCAACGTCACAAACGGCGACGTGTTCACCTGGCCCAACGTGTGGCCGGCGATTGCCGAAGCCGTGGGCATGCGCGCCGGCCCCGATGAACCGTTTCTGCTGCAATCGCTGGGACGCGCGGATTGGGACCGGGTAAGAGACCGGCACGGCCTGGCGTCACCCGCGCTGCCCGATTTCGTGGGGCTGTCCCTGGAGTATGCCGATTACCAGATGCGGTACGGGCACACCGAACCCGGCCCACCAGCGATCGTTTCGACAGTAAAGATCGCGCAGGCCGGATTCCACGAGGTCATGGACACAGAGGCCATGTTTCGGAAATGGTTCAGGGTGTTTCAGCAGAAACGACTGCTGCCGCCGGCCTGACCGGGTTACATGCCCTCGCGCACCACCGGATTGCTCAATGTCCCGATGCCGCTGATTTCGATTTCGATCCGGTCGCCATGCTTCATGTTGGCGGTGGCGCCCTCCGTTCCCATCCAAATCATGTCGCCCGGAAATAACGTCAGACAAGTCGTCATGTTGACCAGGAAATCGACCACACCGAAAATCATATGATTGGTTTGGAATTCGATAAGCTGTTTGCCATTCAGCCGGATCCTGGTGACCAGGTCCTCCAGCCTTACATCGGTCTCAATCCACGGCCCCATGGGCTTGAACGTGTCGGTATTCTTTGATCGCCACATGGTGCGGTCGGATTTCTGCCAAGTACGCTCACTGACGTCGTTGCCGATTGTGTAACCAAGCACCGCCGACAAGGCATTTTCGCGGGTCAGGTGCTTACACTTCTTGCCGATGACGACGACCAGCTCGCCCTCGTATTGCACCTGATCGGTGGCATCGGCCGGAATCACAATCGTTTCGCCCTGCGCGATCAGCGCGTTGTTGGCGCGATAACCGATGTCGGCCTGCGTCGGAAGGTTCGGCGTTTGCCCCACCTTCTCGGCGACCTCGCGCACATGCTCGGGGTAATTCATTCCGGCGGCGTAGAATGTTGGGGGCACCACAGGCACCAGCAACCTCACCTCCGCCAGTTTCAGTTTTTCGCCGGTACGTTCCCACGCGGCGAACGGCGAGCCGTTCACTGGAACGACGGTGTCCCCTTCGACGATCGCGAACGATGCCTGGCCGTTTTGTTCGATGCGAGCCCAACGCATGGTCTATCCCCCGTTAGATGGAAGCGGAACCCAGTTCATCCGCCATCGTCTGTCGCATCAGGTATTTTTGCATTTTGCCCGTCACGGTCATCGGAAAATCCTCCACGAACCGGACATAGCGCGGCACCTTATAGTGCGCGATCTGGTCCTTGCAGAATGCCTTGATATCGTCCTCGGTCAACGTCGCGCCGGCACGCAGTTTGACCCAGGCACATAGTTCCTCACCATAGCGTTTGTCGGGAACGCCAAACACCTGAACGTCCACGATAGCCGGATGGCGGTACAGGAATTCCTCGATTTCACGCGGATAGATGTTCTCCCCGCCCCGGATCACCAGGTCTTTGATACGCCCGACAATCGCGCAGTAGCCGTCCGCGTCCATCGTCGCCAGATCGCCGGTATGCATCCACCCCGCGCGGTCAATGGCTTCCGCTGTTTTCTCCGCATCTTCCCAATAACCCAGCATCACCGAATACGCCCGGGTGCATAGCTCCCCCGTGACGCCGCGCGGAACGATCCTGCCCTCGGTATCGACGACCTTGATCTCCACATGCGGATGCGGCGGGCCAACCGTGCTGGTTTGTTTCTCCAGCGAGTCCCCAATCCGGGTTTGCGTGCTGACCGGGCTGGTTTCAGTCATGCCATAGCAGATGGTCAACTCGGTCAGATGCATGTCGCTGATGCACCGCCGCATGACTTCCACCGGGCACGGGGATCCGGCCATGACCCCGGTGCGCAGGCTGGCCAGATCGAACGAGGCAAACTCGGGATGATCCAGTTCGGCGATGAACATGGTCGGCACGCCGTACAACGAGGTGCAGCGATATTCGGCCACCGTCTGCAAGGTGGCCAGCGGATCGAAGCCCTCCCCCGGGAACACGATCGCGGCACCATGGGTCATGCAGGCCAGGACGCCGATCACCATCCCGAAGCAATGGTACATCGGCACGGGAATGCAGACTGAATCCCGTTCGGTGTAGTTCATCGTCTCGCCGATGAAGAACCCGTTGTTCAGGATGTTGTGGTGGGTCAGCGTGGCCCCCTTCGGCAGGCCCGTTGTGCCGGAGGTGAACTGAATGTTGATCGGGTCGTCGAACTGCAACAGCGGGGCCAGTTCCTTCAGCCGCTGGCGATCCACGTCCCGCCCATGATGGGCGACTTTATCGAACGCGAACGTCCCGGGATCGTCGCCTCCGATCTGGATAACCGAGCGCAGCGTCGGCAGGCGCGCGGCGTGCAACTCGCCGGGGTGAGAGGTCGCCAGTTCCGGCGCCAGCGTGTTGATCATGCCGATGTAGTCGCTGGTCTTGAACCGAGTGGCCGTGATCAGGGCTTTGCAGCCTACTTTGTTCAGCGCGTATTCAACCTCCGACAGCCGGTAGGCGGGGTTGATATTGACCAGGATCAGCCCGGCCTTGGCGGTGGCGAACTGGGTAATCACCCACTCGGCATTGTTCGGCGACCAGATGCCGACCCGTTCGCCCGGTTGCAGTCCCAGCCCGACCAGGCCCGCGGCGAAAGCCTCCACCCGTTCGGCAAGTTCGGCCCAGCTCCAGCGAATGCCCTGCTGGCGCACGATCACTCCGGGGCGGTCCCCGAACCTCGCGACCGTGCGGTCGAAATGTACGCCGATCGTGTCCCCGATCAGTGGCTGGTGGCAGGCGCCATGCCCATAGCTCGGCGCTGGATCGGTCATGTGTCTGCTCCCTTGGATCGCGTTTATTGCATCCCATCATGCGTCCTGGCCGAACCGCTTTCAACCTGCCGCAAATGTCACGGCTTGACTTGGGGTGCCCAGGTTGGCCACACCGGATTCATGGATATTCGGGGCCTTACGGACCTGCAGGTCAACGGCTACGCTGGCATCGACTTCAACGATGCCGCGCTGACCGCCGACGCGCTGGACCACGCTTTGGCGACGATGCGCGCGGCAGGCGTCACCACCTGCTTGCCGACGCTGATCACGGCGGAGGAAGCGGTGCTGACCGACCGGCTTCGGGCGCTGGATCGGGCGGTCGCAGCCAGCCGCCTGGGTACAGCGATGGTCCCTGGCTTCCATCTGGAGGGTCCGTTCCTGAACCCGGCACCGGGCTACGCCGGGTGCCATCCGCCGGCGGCGATGATCCAGCCGGACACCGCCATGCTGGACCGCGTGACCCGCGATCTTCGCCGCCCCGTTCTGCTGCTGCCCTTGGCCCCCGAACGGGATGGGGCACTGGCGCTGGTTGCCCATGCGCGGGCAAAGGGAATGGTCGTTGCCATGGGGCACACGGCGGCCGGCGAGACCACCATCGCCGCCGCGGTCTAGGCGGGCGTGACCCTCAGCACCCATCTGGGCAACGCCCTGCCGCAACCGCAGCCCAAATTCCTCAATCCGCTGATGGCACAGCTTGCCGCGGACGGGCTGAGCGCCAGCTTCATCGCCGATGGCATCCACATTCCGCCCGAGGCGCTGAAGGTGCTGATCCGAGCAAAGACCCCTGCCCGGTCAATTCTGGTGACCGATGCAACTGCCGCCGCCGCCGCGCCACCGGGCCTGTATGCGTTCGCCGGGATGACGATCGAACACACCGCCGACGGGTCCGTGCGGGTACCGAACACCGCCACGCTGGCCGGGTCGGCCCTGACGATGGACCAGGCAGTGCGTAACGTCGTCGCCTGGGGGTTGGCAGACCCGGCGGCCGCGCTGGCGATGGCGTCGGTCAACCCGAATGCACTGCTTGCTCCGGCCCTGGCACATCATGGTATTATTTGGCCGCCGACGGGAATTTCTTCGCGTTGAAGACCTCTTATTGTCCAATCGCTGGGTAATCCGCGATTGAAACCGCGACTGCGCCGGGTCCCGTCTCGCCCAGCGGCTGAAGCAGCCGATCCGTGACCGACGAATCGAGTGCGCGATGCTGACCGCGCAACCCGAACCACAAGCGCCGTGAACGCGGGCCGCGGCCGAACCGCATCTGGCCTTCAGATCGGTCAGTTGCGCGGCGCGGGCCGAGCCGTTGGCGACGGCGATGACGAAGGCCGCGCGCCCGGCAATGTCGCCACGCGGAACGGCGGGCGTTGACGCCGTGAATTGGCTGGATAGAGACAGCGCTGCCTCATCGTGGCCAGCGGGCCAATATACGCTGTCAACCCACTCTGACGAATTTGTTACCCACCGGAGCGGTGGATAACTCTGGGGACGACCATGGTTTACAGTGTCAAACCTCTTGGCAAATCGCGTCTTTATCCAGCTGCTGAAATATTAAGCAACGTGTAACTCCCTGATATGTTCACCGTTTCGTGTTTTCGCGACGCCTGGGGGGTGTCTGGAAGGCGAGGGCCAAAAGAGTGTGAACCAAACGTTCACGAATCAGACTGTTACGATATCGGTTTATTAAGCTCCGGACGGTTAGCAGGTCTCAGGATGATCGATTCGGCCCATCTCCAGACCACCTGTCCAGAGACCACGACCAGACGACGCGGAACGAAAGCCCGGGATTGACCCGTTCGGCCTGGCGAGCGTCGCGCCGCCTGCAAAATCCACACTCAGCGTCCGTCTCGACACTGGCTAAAATTCATGCAGCACACTCCGTATCGCTACCACCCGCCTTTCTTTGTTCCGGTCGCGCGGCCACAGTGCGGCGGATATCCTGTCACTTGGGAAGGACTGATCGATGGGCACTCGGCAAGGCGCCATTGCAAGCGCGCTGACGTATTTTGACTCCAACGGCTTCCGCGATCACCTCGCAGCGCTGGTGGCGATCCCCAGCACGTCACAGGATCCCGGACACCAGGCCGACGTGCAGGGCTACCTGGCCGACGCCATCCAGCCCTGGCTGGAACGCATGGGATTCAGCGTCGAAATCCATCCCAACCCGCACGAAGGCTTCGGCCCGATCCTGTTCGCCGAACGGCTGGAGGGACCGGACGGACCCACGATTCTGACCTATGGGCATGGCGACACGGTGCGCGGCCTGGACGACCAATGGCGCGCCGGCCTGTCGCCGTGGACCCTGACTGAGGAGGACGACCATTGGTACGGCCGCGGCACTGCCGACAACAAGGGCCAGCACGCGCTGAACCTGACGGCGCTGGAGGCGGTACTAGCTGAACGCGGCGGTCGGCTGGGTTTCAACCTGAAGCTGATCCTGGAAACCAGCGAGGAACGCGGCTCCATCGGCCTGCGCGAATTCGTCGCAGAACACGCCGACCGCTTGGCAGCGGATGTGCTGATCGCCAGCGACGGGCCGCGCGTGATGCCAGACGTCCCGACGATCGCCACCGGAACCCGGGGCACCTACCATTTCGATCTTGTGGTGGATTTGCGGCCGGGCGGCGTTCACTCCGGCCATTGGGGCGGTCTGACCGCCGACCCCGCGATCGTGCTGAGCCACGCGCTGGCCGCCATCATGGACCGGCACGGCAAAATCCTGGTGCGCGACTGGCTGCCGAAGAACGGCGTGCCGGCGGCGGTGCGCGCGGTGCTGGACGGGTGCCCGGTCGGTGGCGGCGGCGAGTCCGCCAGCATCGACCCGAACTGGGGCGAATCTGGCCTTACCCCGGCCGAGAAAATCTATGGCTGGAACAGCTTCATCGTGCTTTCGATGCTGTCCGGCCGGCCGGAGAATCCGGTCAATGCCGTCGCCCCGAATGCCCGGGCGCACTGCCAGATCCGCTACACCGTGGATAGCGACCCCGCCGGATTCGACGCCGCCCTGCGGGCGCATCTGTCAGAGAGCGGGTTCCCCGAAGTGCGCGTCGAAAACTCCTACGTTCGCATGCCGGCGAGCCGCACCGATCCGGGGCACCCGTGGGTGCGCTGGACGGTTGGCAGTATGGAGCGGTCGCTGGGCAAGCGCGTGCAGGTAATCCCGAACTCCTCCGGCGGCCTGCCGGGGGATGTGTTCGTGGACTACCTGGGCGTGCCGCTGGTGTGGATTCCGCACAGCTACAACGGCTGCAAGCAGCACGGGCCGGATGAGCACCTGCTGACCGGCCCGGCGCGCGAGGGGCTGGCGGCCTATACCGGGATCTGGTGGGATTTGGGGGAGGCTGGGACGCCGTAAGTATTCGCGGCGAAATAGGCGAAGCGTTGATGGAAGCCACCGGCCTCTCATCGTCATGGCCATGCTTGTCGCGGCCATCCGCGCTTCAACGGTTCGTGCGAAGATGGCCGCGACAAGCACGGCCACGACGGATGCGTTAGGCCGTGTTTCGGCCGACCTATATTGACGCCTCTGGGCCTGCGCCCGCCATGACGATGGCCATGGATCGTGCGTCCATCGAAGCGGTGATTTACCACGGCCCGCAACGG
>DAIEHR010000142.1 GCA_027353465.1 Acetobacteraceae bacterium
CCGGCACCGATATCGGCCTGTTCAGTCCAGGTGCGGCGATCTCCGCCATCCATGCCCCGCGCGCCGCGGCCGCCGGCTGCGTGGTGATCGACAACACCAGCCACTTCCGCATGGACCCCGAAATCCCCCTGGTGGTGCCGGAAGTGAACCCGCAAGACCTGCGCTGGTTCGCCAAGCGCAATATCATCGCCAACCCCAACTGCTCCACCATCCAGATGGTCGTGGCGTTGAAGCCGCTGCACGATGAATTCAAGATCAAGCGCGTCGTCGTCTCCACCTACCAGTCCGTCTCCGGCGCCGGCAAGGAAGGCATGGACGAGTTGTTCAACCACACCAAGTCGTCCTTCGTGCATGAACAATCGCCGCCGCAGCAATTCACCAAGGAAATCGCCTTCAACTGCATCCCGCATATCGACAGCTTCATGGATGACGGCGCCACCAAGGAAGAGTGGAAGATGACGGTCGAGACCAGGAAGATCCTCGACCCCAACATCGCCGTGCATGCCACCTGCGTCCGCGTGCCGGTCTTCATCGGCCACGGCGAAGCAGTGAACGTCGAGTTCGAACGCCCCGTCACCGCCGGCGAAGCCCGAGCGATCCTGCGCGACGCGCCGGGGGTGGAAGTGGTCGATATCCGCGAGGACGGCGGCTACGTCACCCCGCTGGAATGCGCTGGTGAGGATGCGGTATTCGTCAGCCGCATCCGCAAGGACCCGACGATCGAAAATGGCCTGTCGTTCTGGTGCGTATCCGACAATCTACGCAAGGGCGCCGCGCTGAACGCGGTGCAGATCGCCGAAACGATGATCGCGATGAACCTGCTGGTAAAAAAGGCCGCCTAACCGGCCTTCATCCCCGCCAGATGCGCCTGCAGCACCGCGATGCCGCACGGCGCATCCGCTGGCACCAGATCGGGCCATTTCTCCACCCCCGGCCGATGCGCCGGGTTACGCCGCACCAGTTCCGTCTTGATGAACGGCGCGCCCAGGCACGCCACCAGCCCATGCCACAGATGCTGCGTCGGGTTCACCGGCCAATCCATCAGTTGCTCGACACTCCCCTCCGAGTCCCCCAGCCAGCGCCGCTCCTCCGGTCGGGCCAGCACCGCCCGGACCAGCCGCTCATACCCATAAACCGCTGCCACCCGGTGCCCCCGGCCGCGCATCCAGCGTGCCAGCCGCAGCTCCCCCCGTTGCACCAGCAACCATTTGGAGTGGCTGAGCACCAGCGCTTCCAGAAACCCGCACAGATCGACAACCGCCGTTCGCCCCCTGGCCAGCAGCATATAGCTTTGCAGATGCGGCCCGCCTTGCAGGCTTTCGGTCAGACCGAACAGCCCGTCCCCGCCCGAACGCAGCGCCGCGATCACCGGCTGCATCGGGTGGACTGGCCCTAGCACGCTGTCGTTCGCCAGCATCAATTCAGATAGAGCAGGCCAACGACGCCGAACCTCGGGCACCGCGTCGTGCCAGGCACCGAAATCCAGCCCGAAGTTCCGCCGCTGCATCAGCAGCGCGCAGATACCCCGCACCGCCTGCCAATCAGCATCGCGGATAACGGCGGCCGAGGAGATGAACACGACCGCGAAACCCGCCTGACGCAACGCCAGCAACTGGCAACGCACCATCTCCGACACCAGCCCCGACGGCGCGTAGTGGACATACAACGCCACACGCACCGCGTTCGGCGCGGGGTCGGTTCCGGCTTCGATCCGCTTCGTCCCCCCGCCCCGGGCCATCAGATCACGCGGCAGCGCCGTCAAAACCTCCCACAGCACCGCCCCATACCGCCGGAGCGCTCGGCGCCAGCTGCCGGCAGTGCCATAGCCATGCACGACACGGCGCAATCCGGGACCGCCCTCCCGCAGGTCGGACAACAACAGGGGTTCGGTCATGCCAGAAGAAACACCGGTCAGATGCCGCCGGCTTGCGACCCAAGCACCCGGCGAAACAGCGGCCGGCTGCCGCGCAGCATCCATAACGCCAGAACCACAGTCTGGATCGGCGTCTGGCGACGGAATCCGGGGATCAGCAGAAGCCCAGCCCGGCGCCACCACGGACCCGCGAACCCGGCTTCGATCCGCCGCACAGCCGTCGCCACACCCGGCGCCAGGATTGCCTCGTTCCGCCGCAACGCATCCAGATGCTGTTGCAGCATGGCATTGTGTGGCCCCGCCCCCCGCCTTAACGTCCCCGCCACGCGTTTCAAGACAGAACGGGACCACGACGCACCGATCGCGTTGGCGCCATGCTGGCGATACAGCATCGACGGCGCCGGATCGAACAGCACCTCCCCGCCGATCGCGGTGACCAGCAGGTAGATCCACCAATCATGCAGGCCATGATACGGGCGAGCGGCCTTCAGCACGGCACGAACCGCGGCTTGGTTCAGGACCATCGTGCAGCCGCTGGCGATGTTCTGAAGCAGCGCGCCTGGAAAGCCTGGAGCGTGCCGCAACGGCACGGACATGCCGATGGGTCGCAAATCCTCGTCCACCACGGTCAGTCCGGAACAGTATAGTGCCGGCTTGCCTGGATCGACCGCCGCCAGGGCGTCCAACGCACGCGCCATCTTCTCCGGCAGCCAGACGTCATCCTGATCGGCCAAGGCGACGGCCGGCGTGTCGGTTGCTTCACCCAGCAGCGCCAGGAAGCGGTCGAACACCCCCAAATGCACCCCGGAACCGGACGACCGCACGACACGTCCCGTCGGCAGCAAGCTGGCGAAGCGTTCGATCGCATCCGGGGTGCCGTCGCTGGACCCGTCGTCGCGCCACAGCAGCCGCCAACCGGTGCGGGTCTGGGCGGCGATACTGTCCAGTTGGGCGGCCAGATGCCGAACCCCGTTGAAGGTAGAGAGCAGAATGGTAACGTCTGCCGCGGGCGCCGAAGCCGGCATTCCCCCAGAATCGTCATCCAATACGTGTTGTTCCGTTTCCGCCACAGCTAAACCGATAGGTTTTCAATCGGTTCAGGTCAAGGTTCGTCGTTCGTCAGGCCGCGCCGACGCTCGCCAAATGCGCTCGCAGCATGGGTACCGGGCACGGCGAATCAGACCGGACGACACTCGGCCATTCCCCAACATCCGGCAGATGCCCGGGGTTGCGTGCGACCAGCTCGGTCTTCAGAAATGGGAAATCGAACTGCTCGGCCAGGATATGCCACAGATGATGTGTCGGGTTCAGCGGCCAGTCCAGCAGCAGCGCCGCACAACGATCATCCGACAGCCGGCCCAACCCGCGCAAATGCCGGTTGGACGCCATCACCCGCTCCCGCTCATTTGGATCGTTCAGCACCGCCTGGACCAACCGGTCGTAGCCGAACAGCGCGGCAACCCGGTGTCCCCGCTTCCGCATCCATCGCGATAGACGGATTTCCCCAAGCTCGATCAACAGCCACTTGGAGTGGCTGACGAACATCGTCTCCACGAACCGCATCAGATCGGCGACGACCGCCGAACCGCGCGCCAGTAGCATGTAGCTTTGCAGATGCGGCCCGCCCTGGAGGCTTTCGGTCAGGCCGAACAAGCCCTCCCCGCCGGCCCGCATCGCCTCCAGCACGGGCGCCATTGGCCGGATCGGGCCCAGCACGCTGTCGTTTACCAACATCAGTTCCGCGGGAACGCCCCACCGACGCCGCACCTCGGGCAGTACGTCCTGCCAGGCGCCAAAATCGCGGCCGAAGTTCCGACGCTGTATCGCCAGGGCACACAGGCCCCGAACCGCCTGCCAATCGGCCTCCGGGATCGTGGCGGCCATCGAAATGAACACGGTAGCAAACCCCGCCTGCCGCAGCAGATCGAGTTGGTACCGCACCATGCCGGAAACCAGCCCATTGGCGGAGTAATGCACATACAACGCGATCCGCTCCGCGCCAACGCCCGGCTCGTATCCGTCCTCCATGCGAGTCGGCAGGGTATGTCGTTTCTTTATCAAAAGAAGAACATCGTGCGGCAATGTCCTCACCACCGCGGTGCCCAGAAAAACCGCGCGCCGGAGGAGGTGAAGCAACCCACGCGGTGTTGGCAGCCTAAGGCCCGCGTCGCGCTTGCCGGCGACCGGTTGTTGCAGATCGGTGAGGCAAAGTGGTTCTGTCATCGCAAAGGACAGGTAAGGACTTGTCCGGGCGACGCCCAATCAGCTTTGCTTGAGGCCCGCGGTTACATCATCACGAATTCGCTACTTCGCGACCCGCGTCGCAGGATGCGGCTGCCACGCCCCGCCTAGCGCCGGAAATCAGCCCCCTTGCGCTCGACCGTGCGGACCAGTCCCTTCCACTCGTTCAGCCCATAGCCTTCGGTCTTGCGCATCTTCGACATCCGTTCCGCGGCCTTGCGCTGGACGAATTCATCGATGATCACAGGCGGCTCATCCAATTGCCGGGCGATCAATTCCAGCTCGCAGGCGCGTTCAAGCATATACAAACGCATCATCGCGCCGTGGATCGTCTCCCCCAGGGTCAACAACCCATGGTTCAGCAGGATCACGCAGCTTCCGGTGGCGCAGCTTTTGCCCAGCGCGTCGCATTCTTCCACCGTCGCCGGTACACCGTACTCGTGGTACACGACATCGTCGATGACATGCAGCGCGTCCTGGCTGATCGGACGCAGCCCCCGGCGCAACAACGACACACCCGCCCCGGCCCGAGTATGCGTGTGCAGCACGCAATTGGCATCCGGCCGAGCCTTATAGACACCGCTATGGATGATGAAGCCGGCGTTGTTGAACTTGCCGCCCGGGGACAGGACATTGCCGTCCATGTCCATTTTCACCAGGGATGACGCGGTGATCTCGTCAAACATCTCCCCGTAGTTATTGATCAGGAAGTGGTTTGGTTCCCCGGGGACGCGGGCGGACATATGGGTGTTGATCAAATCGGTCCAGCCGAGGTCGTTGATCACATGATACAACGCGGCGAGCTCGCAGCGGGCGTGCCATTCGGCTTCCGACATACCCGGTTTCAGTTGCAACGCGGCTGACATCGGTTGGTCTCCCTTGCTTGGATCATTCTGGGGGGATCGTGGCCCTGTCCGCGCATCGCTGCAAGTTTTCCAGGCAACGCCGGCTAGGATCGGCCCAGCCTAACCGGCAATTTTCCCCTATTTAACCTGACCAACCGCCCTATCTTGCCATATGGTAGCTGAAACGGAGGCACTTGCATGAACGTACCCTGGCGGGACAGGCGCGGGAGATTTTTGCCGTTCAAGGCCGTCGTTTTGGCCCTTTTGTTCGTCCCCGGCTTTCTCGATGCCGTCTGGCTGGCGACCGGTCAGCTCGGTGGCCGCCCAATCATAGAGGCGGTCCACGCCACCGGACTATGGGCGATCCGCCTACTGATGATTTCCCTGGCGATTACCCCGTTCGCGCGGGCGCTGGACTGGCCGGGATTGCTGCTGGTCCGCCGTAATGTGGGGGTCGCCGCCACTTGCTATGCGGTCATCCATCTTTGCCTTTACGTTGTCGATCAGAACTTCAGCTTGTTGACGGTGGTGTCAGAGATCGCGCTTCGCTTCTACCTGACGATCGGCTTCGCGGCGCTGCTGGTCCTGCTGGCACTGGCGATCACCTCCACCGATGGTTGGGTCAAGAAGTTGGGGCGGAACTGGAAACGGCTGCACCGGCTGGCCTATCCGGTCGGCGTCGTCGGCCTGCTGCACTACTACATTCAATCGAAGCTGAATGTTTCGGAACCGGTTTTCGTCTCTGGCCTTTTCGTCTGGCTTATGGCCTGGCGCCTGCTTCCCGAGACGTGGCGCCGCAAACAGGACATCGCATTGACCGCGGCGGTGTATGGCGGCCTGGAGGTGCTGTCCGGTTTGGTGACGGCGGGGATGGAGTTCGGCTGGTATGGCCTGACGACCAAGGTCAATCCGTGGCGCGTGATCGCGGCCAACGAGTCGATCGCCCACGGGTTGCGCCCCGCGCACTGGGTATTCGTGGTGACAGCCACGCTGCTGGTGGTGTTCATCTTCCGGCGGATGGCCCGTTCGGTTCGGCCCGTGCGGCGGGCAGCAGCTTAGGCAAAGCCATGCTTGCAAATTCGCAACAGGCCTGACGGGCCGTCCAGATGGCGCGATACATGAGCTTTGAAACAATTGCCCCGTTGAACGATGATCTACAGTCACCCCGTCAGCCTTTGTACCCCGACAACCAGGCAACTCAGTCGTACTAAAGGGACGTACCGCCCCCAGGGCACGAGCCGGATTGACCGTTTATCCGCGCGATCCGGGAATGTTCCGCTTCCCAGCAGATATCCAGGCTGCTAAAAAACCTCTAGTAAGGTTCGCGGCTGCCGAAGACGTGGTGCCTGCGTTCAGACGGCCAGATCCAAACGCGGCGGCGCGGGTCTGGCCGCGGATATCGGTGTGACGACGGTTATAATGAGGTAAATGGTTTGCGTCGTCCCATTCGTACCCTTTCCGGCGTCGTTCTCGCTGCCGTTTTTGCGTTCGCGCTTCACGGTGCCAATGCGGACGACCATCCGCGGGAAACATCTTTCATGCCAGGGAGTCCCGGAATGAACAAGCCACCACCGCCTACTGCCGCCACGATCGCCTACAAGGAAGCGGGGCTGCAACTTCAACTGGCCATGGGCATTGCCTATACCGGCAATCCTGACGCGGATTTCGCGTCGTTGCTCCTTGCCTACAACAAGGGTACCGCGGCGCTAGCGCGGATCGCCCTGGAACACGGCAAGGATCCGGAGATTCAGCGAATTGCGCGGCAGGTGCTCGAAACCTCAGTCAGACAAGAGGAGCAGCTGAACGCCTGGGGCTCGGTACATCCATGAACGACGCTGTGTTGGCGGAGTCGCCCATGACTGACGGCGTGCGCGAGCAGGCTGCCTGGCTGAGAAACACACTGGGCATCGAGACCGAAGCGGACGGGCCGCCACCACCGGGCGCGGTGCTGGGGAAGAACCCGATCAAGGCGATCATAGATGAAGTGGGAGCGCTATTCTCCCGATTCAAGAAAAAGAAGGCGCCCCCTATACAGCCGACTCAGTCCTCGACGACCACTGTTAAGGACGAGGCGTTCGAGGCGAAGCTGCGGACACTCAAGGACGAAATCGGCAAGGTTGACCTGCTGGGCTGTGACACCGCGCAGATGCAGGCCGATGCCGACGACCTTGCCACCCGGGCCGAGACCGTGAGTAGCGAGCAGGACGAGAACAAGCGCGACAATGCCTACACAGCGTTGCGCAAGCGGGCCGACCAAATGATCCAGCACGTCCGTGGCCTGCAAAAATCCATCAAGGACGTTATGGGTGATGCGGAGGGGCCGCCATCCGCGCAGCAGAAGAATGACGCCTACAAGAAGGCACTCGAAGATTTCTATGGCCTGACGATCACGGTGCCGAACGGCATGACCAACACGCACTTCGATCAGATGTTCGACATGTTCGGGACGGTGCCTCAGGATCATGTCAAGCAGAACAAGCTGAAAGCCCTCAAATACGACACGAACGATATCGGCGGGGTCTATTACTCCACGCCCTGCGAGATCGAAATGGGCAATTTCGGCGATGGCACCCGCATGGAAACCCACGAGTCCAGCCGGTACATTCTCGATGGCGAGGTCGTGCCGGCCAACTCGTTCAA
>DAIEHR010000143.1 GCA_027353465.1 Acetobacteraceae bacterium
ACCCAAAGGCCAACATCGGTTCCGCCGGCCACGATCGTAGCATCCGGATAGTCCAGCAGAATGCCAGCGAGTTCGTCGGCGGTCCGCGGTGAGAACGACCGCTTGCCGCCATAGGAGAGCGCTAGCGTACCGACGGTTGGCGGCAACGGCACCGGCATCGGGGCGTCTTGACCGGTGCAGACATCCATCGCGGCATCGACAATCGGGCGGTAGCCAGTGCAGCGGCACAAATTCCCCGCCAGCGCCTCGTTAACCGCCGCGCGATCCGGTTTAGCTTCGGTGCGCAACGCATAGAGCGACATCACGAACCCGGGGGTACAGAACCCGCATTGCGAGCCGTGGCGGTCCACCATTGCCTGCTGCACCGGATGCAATGCACCGTCCGGACCCGCCAAATGCTCCACCGTCAGCAGTTGCCGCCCATCCAGGGCCGGAACGAACAGCACGCACGCATTCACCGCGTCGTGCCGGCCATCCGCACCCACCAATACAACCGTGCAGGCGCCGCAATCGCCCTCCGCACAGCCTTCCTTGGTGCCGCACATACGTTCGGGGCCGCGCAGATATTCCAGCACGGTCATGGTCGGATCGATGTCCCGCAATGTCCGGTCTTCAGTGCCAAGGCGGAAGTGAATCGCGTCGCGCATCGCGCTGCCTGTCCTTTCGGTCGTCATTCCTTGGTGCAGCGGTCTAGGCCAGAAGCTAACGACAGGTTCGGCGAGATGGTCAACGAGGAAACAAGGCCCAAATCGGCTTGGCTTCCCGGGCCGATTATCTATTAGTCATCCCCTGTCCAATAGATAGCATGATGAACATTCGGTAAGCAGGCCGTCATACATCTGTCTTGACCATCGGTGCTGTTCATCTCTCGCCGGTCAGTTCAGCCGCGCCCCCGCGACGATCCATGATCCCAACACCGACCGCTCGGCATCGGTTATCTCTGTCACGTTACCCAGCGGCATCGTATGGGTCTTGACCGCCTGAGCCATGATCTGCGGCGACTGCCGCTGGATCTGGGCCGGCGTATCGAACATCACGCCCTTCGGCGGTTCGGCAAATCCCGGAAATTGCGGCTTGGCCGCATGACACACATGGCATCGCTGATCGACGATCTGCCGCACCTCGGCAAAGCGAACCGGCGCCGCGCCTGCATCGGCGACCGGCACGTGCGGTTGCCCCAGGATGCCCAGGCCGATCGCGCACGCCACGGGCACCGCCGCCGCCGGCCACAGCCGCCAGTCGGGCTTCTTTCCAGCGTGCATCGTGTTGAACCAGTGTCGCACCAAAAAGCTGGCGATGAAGATGCAGGCCAGGATCAGCCAGCTCCATTTTGGCGAGGAATAGGTGAACGAGTAATGGTTGCTCAGCATCGTGAACACGACCGGCAACGTCAGATAGTTGTTGTGGACGGATCGTTGCTTGGCGACCTGACCATGGATCGGATCGGGCACCTCGCCCTTCAGCAGCGATGCCACGACTTTACGCTGACCGGGAATGATCACCACCAGGACATTGGCCGCCATGATGGTAGCAACCAGCGCACCGACCTGGATAAACGCCCCGCGGCCGCTGAAGACATGTGTATAGGCATAGGCAGCGGCCAGGAACAGAACGAAGCCGGAAACCGCGAGGCGCCCGGTTTCCCGCCCGAACCAGGACTTACACAGCAGATCGTAGGCAAACCAGCCGACCACCAGGGACGCCGCGGCGGCGGGAACCGCGTCCGCCGGGGCGATATTCATCACCGACGGATCGATCAGATAGACGCTGGGGTTCAGATAATAGGTCAGCACCAACAGCACGAATCCGAAAATCCAGGTGCCATACGCCTCCCATTTGAACCAGGTCAGATGTTCCGGCATGAACTCGGGCGCGACCGAGAATTTCTGGATGTTGTAGAAGCCGCCGCCATGCACCTGCCAGGCTTCGCCCTTCACGCGGGGGTCAAGCCGGGGGTTCGGGGTCAGTCCCGCATCGAGCGCGATGAAGTAAAACGAAGATCCGATCCAGGCGATACCGGCGATGACATGCGTCCAACGGACCAGCAGGCTGATCCAGTCAAGCAACAGATCTATCATCGGTATTTCCCTTGAGGCTACAAAACGCGGCGGTCCGGGGACCGCCGCGACAGCACTATCAGAAGTGGTATTCGACGCCAAACACCGGAGACACTTCCTGCGAGCCGGAGTTTCCGGCAAGCGTATGGTCGTTGCCGAACTTGTTGTTCCACAGTTCGACCTGGAAGAAGGCATACAGCTTGTTGGGCTTGTTCATGACCATCTTGCCGACATCGAGGTACAGCGACGGACGGGCCAGCACTTCGGTCGCGGTCTGGTTGCCGAAGCCATCCTTGCCCTTGGGCAGAATGATGTTGGTGAAGCCACGGAAGTCCAGCGGCAGGCCGGTGAACGTCAGCGGGAACATCCAAACCACCTCGAATTCAGCCGTGGTGTCGAAGTTCACCGGTCCGCCGTGACCGCCGTTGAAGATGCAGGAGCCAGGGGCCGTACTGCCATTGCAGATGCCGTTGTTGTTCCACTCATGATAAGCATGCACGCCGACATTCAGGAAACCGGCCGGCACATCGAAGTGGAAATTCGGACCGGCCACCAAAGCCTTCTTGTTGGGCGCGAACTGCGAGTTTTCAGCTTCCCAGTCCCCGCCGAATTCGAAGGTAATGGCCTGGAACGGGCCGAATTTCGTGTTCAGGCCGAGAAACTTATCCGGGCTGAGTTGCCCGCGATACACCGCGTAGAATTCAGTGGAGCCACCGGCCGAATTGTTCGCGGGTTCGTTGGCGTTGGAGAACAAGCCGTCGACGCTGAAGAAATTTGAACCGTAATCGCCGGCATCGAAATGCCCCAGGTTGGTGATAATCTTATTGACGTTGCGGCCACCCTTCTCCTCGCCGGGGTTCGAGACTGTCGTGGCGTCGCGGACACCCATCCAAGTATCGCTGAAACCCTGGGCCTGCGCGTGCGTGGCCGTCAGCGCCACCGCGGCTACGGCGAAAAGTAAATGTCTAAGCTTCATCATGTGTCCTTTTTTTAGTCCCAAGGTTCCAATGGCCGCCAGTTCATGACGGCGCGGGTATAGTTGCACCGCACAAAATTTAGGACAGCAATCGATGTGCCAACGCCGCCGCATCACCCCAGCGCCATGCCGAGACCGTCACACTGCGGCAGAATGGCAACAATCGGCCTTCTGGTGCCTCCGGCCGCCTAAAATGAATTGATCATGCGCGGCCATGTCGGTCCGTCAGCGCTTGATAGCGACGCGCATCCCATGCCGCCTGGTCAGGGGAGGTAATATCGAAGGCGCACCTCGCCTCTTTTTCGTCACGGTGCCGCTTTCGTGAGCAAGTCGCCGCCATCGGAGCAAAAAATTACCGAAGGCCAAGCGTTTGAGCGGATGGCACACCCTTTGCGTAACCAGGTTGAGAGCCGGGGCCGTCCGCCCAGGCACCTGAGCCGCGCCCATCGCTGGCTGGTTCAGCTTCATCGTTCGAAGGGGAAACCACGTCCTTGAAGCCACCCAATCCCACATCTTTGTCGCGCCGCCGCCTGCTTCGGGGCACCGCCGGGGCGGCTGGTCTCGCCGCGATTGGCCTGACATCGGAACAAGCCCGCGCGGCGAAAGACCTGACCGTCGGCTTCATCTATGTCGGCCCCAAGGATGATTACGGCTACAATCAGGCCCACGCAGAAGCGGCGGCGATGGTGAAGAAGATGCCCGGCATCAAGGTTGTCGAGGAAGAAAAGGTTCCCGAAACCGACGATGTCTCCAAGACCATGGAGAGCATGATCAAGCTGGATGGCGCCACCCTGCTATTTCCGACCAGCTTTGGCTATTTCGACCCGTACGTGCTGAAAATGGCGACTAAGTACAAAGACATCCAGTTTCGCCATTGCGGCGGGTTGTGGACGAACAAGGACCCCATGAACGCTGGGTCCTACTTCGGCTACATCGGCATGTGCCAGTATCTGAACGGCATCGCCGCGGCCCATGCGACGAAGACAAAGAAGCTGGGCTTCATCGCCGCCAAGCCGATCCCGCAAGTCCTGATCAACGTCAACAGCTTCGCGCTGGGCGCACGGTCGGTCGATCCGACCATCACCACTTCGGTGATCTTTACCGGCGAATGGTCGATGCCGGTGAAGGAAGCCGAAGCCACCAACAGCCTGATCGGCCAGGGCATCGATGTCGTCACCTGCCATGTGGACGGCCCGAAGGTGATCATGGAAACCGCCGAACGGCGGGGCATCTACACCTGTGGATACCACGCCGATCAATCCAAGCTGGCACCGAAGGGATATCTGACTGGCGCCGAATGGAACTGGATCACCGTTTACAAGCAGTTCATCGCCGATGCGCAGGGCGGCAAGCCGATCCCGAACTTCACCCGCGGCGGCCTCGCCGAAGGCTTTGTAAAGATGTCCCCCTTCGGCCCGGCCTTGTCCGAAGCCGGCCGCAAGAACGTCACCGCGGTCAAGGCGGAGATCATGAAAGGCGGGTATTCGGTCTTCAAGGGCCCGCTGAAGGACAACAAGGGCAACGTCGTCGTCCCAGCCGGAAAAGCCTATCCGGAAACCGCGATCGAACTCGAATCCTGCAACTATCTCGTCGACGGGGTCGTCGGCTCGACCTCATGAGCACGACGGCAACCCTGACAACCGCACCGGCGTCCGCGCCGGTGCAGGCCACCGATCGATGGTATCCGCTCCGGCGCACGACGGAGTCATTGCTCGCGCCGGCCGCCGCGCTGGCCGCGGCCGCGTTATTATTTTCCGTGTTCCTGCTGTTCCTTGGGGCCTCACCAGCGGATTTCCTCGATCTGGTCTGGCGCGGCGCGTTCGGAAGCTGGTTTTCGTTACAAAACACCGTGCAGCGCGCGGCCCCGCTGCTGCTGACCGCCCTGTGCGTCGCCATCCCCGGCCAACTCGGCCTCGTCATCATCGGCGGCGAAGCGGCCGTCGTGCTCGGTGGGCTCGCCGCCACCGTCGCCGCCCTGCCGCTGCTGAACACCAGCCCGATCATCGTATGGGCAGCCATGGCGGTTGCCGGATCGGCCATGGGCGCATTCTGGATCGGCATCAGCGGCTGGCTGCGCGCCAGGCTGAACGTCAACGAGGTCATCGCCAGCCTGGTGCTGTCCTATATCGGGCTCGCGCTGTTCAATCATCTGGTGGAAGGCCTGCTGCGAGACCCCGCCAGCCTCAACAAACCCTCTACCTATGGCATCGGCGACGGCAACATGCTCGACACCGTGCCGTGGCTGGATGTCCATCCCGGCCTGCCGGTCGGCATCCTGGCGTGCCTGATCTGCTGGGTGCTGATCTATCGCTCCAGCTTCGGCTTCGCCTCCCGCGTCACCGGCGGCAATATCCGCGCGGCGCAGCTTCAGGGCTTGCCGGTGACCAAGCTGATCCTGCTGGCCTGCGCCATCGGCGGCGGATGCGCCGGCCTGGCCGGTGCGATCGAGGTGGCCGCCGAATACGGCCGCGCCAACGCGTCCCTGAACGCCGGATACGGATACACCGGAATCCTGATCGCCTTCCTCGCCCGCTTCAATCCGCTGGCGATCATGCCGATGGCCATCCTGCTGGGCGGGCTGGGCGCCGCCGGCGGATTGCTGCAACGGCGCATGGGCCTGCCCGACGCCACGATCCAGGTGCTGCAAGGGCTAATTTTCGTGTCCATCCTGGCGAGTGACACGCTGTATGGGCGCTTTCGCTGGTTCCAGCCGCGTGGAGGCGCATGATGGAAGCGATCGGCACCGTCCTGCTGGCCATGCTCGCCGGCAGTCTGCGCGTCAGCACCCCGTTCCTGTTCGTCAGCCTGGGCGAATGCCTGACCGAGAAATCAGGTCGCATTAACCTGGGCAACGAGGGTGTCCTGGTCCTCGGCGCGATGGTTGCGTACGCAACGTCCTATGAAACAGGCAGTCCGTGGGCCGGCGTCGCCGCCGCCGCCGTATCTGGTCTGCTGCTTGGTGGGATTCATGGTGCGATCTGCTCCCTCGCCAGGGTCAACGACGTTGCCATGGGCATCGCCATCATGCTGGCCGGCACCGGCATCGCGTTCTTTTTCGGCAAGCCCTATGTCCAACCGAGCGCCACGCTGCTGTCCGGCATTCCGTTTGGGTTCTGGTCGGACAACGCCCAGGTGCGCAACGCATTATCGGTCTGCCCGCTGTTCCTGCTGGGGATCGCAGCGGCCGTCGCCCTGCATTGGTGTTTCAACGCCACCCGCGTCGGCCTGCGCGTTCGCATCGTTGGCGACAGCCAGGACGCGGCCCTGGCGCTGGGCCTGCCAATCGATCGGACACGCTTTCTGGCAACCGCCTGCGGCAGCGCCCTGGCGGGAATCGGCGGCGCCTTCCTGTCGCTGTATTATCCCGGAAGCTGGAACGAGGGCCTATCTTCGGGCCAGGGCCTGATGGCCGTCGCCCTGGTGGTGTTTTCCCGCTGGAATCCGATCAACTGCATCTACGCCTCATTGCTGTTCGGCGCGGCCGGTGCGCTTGGACCATCATTGCAGACCGTCGGCATCACCTGGGGCTACTACCTGTTCTATGCGGCGCCCTACATCTTCACGCTTGTGGTGCTGATCATCACCGCCCGAGGCGGAAAATCCCTGCGCGGCATGCCCGGGCAATTATCGATCGGAAGGTAACAATGGCAGCCATTGCATCCGAACCCTATCCCTGGCCATTCGACGGGTCGTTAAGGCCTGACAATACCGCACTGATCGTCATCGACATGCAGACCGATTTCTGCGGCGTCGGCGGATATGTCGATAAAATGGGCTACGATCTATCGCTGACGCGAGCACCGATCGGGCCGATTTCGGCGTTGCTGGCGGCGCTGAGGCCGAAGGGCTATACGATTATCCATACGCGGGAAGGCCACCGCCCGGACCTTTCAGACCTGCCGGCCAACAAGCGCTGGCGCTCACGCCAGATCGGTGCCGGGATCGGCGACCCGGGTCCGTGCGGCCGAATCCTGACCCGCGGCGAACCGGGGTGGGAGATCATTCCCGATCTGGCGCCGCTGCCAGGCGAAATCGTCATCGACAAACCCGGCAAGGGCAGTTTCTACGCCACCGATCTTGAACTGATCCTGCGCACGCGGGGTATCGCGAACATTATCCTGACCGGCATCACCACCGACGTCTGCGTCCACACCACGATGCGCGATGCCAACGACCGGGGATTCGAGTGTCTGCTGCTATCGGATTGCTGCGGTGCCACCGATCCGGGCAACCACGCCGCCGCGCTGCACATGATCAAGATGCAGGGGGGCGTGTTCGGCGCCGTCAGTGACAGCGCGACACTCCTGGCGGGCCTGCCATGACGCATGCCATCGGCGTGGAAGCCGTCGGCATCGGCAAGCATTTCGGCTCCTTCCACGCCTTGTCCGACGTGTCGTTGAAGGTAACCCCGGGGACGGTTCACGGCCTACTGGGCGAAAATGGCGCCGGCAAATCGACTTTGGTGAAGTGCTTGCTGGGCTACTACAAAGCCGACGATGGCGGCTTCATCGTCGATGGACGCGAGGCCTCGATCGAACGCCCCGCCGACGCCGATGCGCTGGGCCTGGGGATGGTCTATCAGCACTTCACCCTGGTTCCATCGATGACGGTCGCCGAAAACCTGGTGATGTCGCGGCAGAACGTGCCCGGCGTGATCAACTGGCGATCCGAGATCGCCGGCCTGAAGCAGTTCATGGAACGCATGCCGTTCAAGGTGCCGCTGGAGGTGGAAGTCGGCAGTCTCGCCGCCGGCGAGCGGCAAAAGACCGAGATTATCAAACAGCTTTATCTCGAACGAAAATTCCTGGTGCTGGACGAGCCGACATC
>DAIEHR010000157.1 GCA_027353465.1 Acetobacteraceae bacterium
GTGAAATCGCGCTTCTTGCGATAGGTTTCGATCGTGGTGTCGCGGGCGGGGCGGGCCATGCGCGTGCCTCACATTGGGTAGGCAACCAAACGGTTGACGGGTCGGCTCGGTTGCGTTGTCATTCTCCACCGGGCGGCGCCACCCTGGTCCATGACCCCGAAAGGCGAAACTCAGGAGGTCGCTGTACCTCGATCTCCGATTGCGCGCGGCGAAGCGTATCGCTAGATTGCCCAAATCATGGGCAACTGTCATTCACACATCACACCTACTGCTCTGAGATCAATCGATCTGGGGGGAGGCGTCCAAATCGACACGCCGGTCATCCTCGCGCCGATGTCGGGGGTCACTGACCTGCCGTTTCGGCGTACCGCCAAGCAACTCGGGGCGGGCATGGTGGTGTCAGAGATGATTGCCTCCTGGGCGATGATCCGGGAGAATCAAAAGACCCTGGGCATGGCGGAAATCGACGATTGCGGCGGGGTTTCCGCGGTACAGCTTGCCGGCTGCGACCCGGGGGCCATGGCTGGCGCGGCCAAGGTCGCGGTCGATAAAGGGGCGCATCTGATCGACATCAACTTCGGCTGTCCGGTGAAAAAAGTGGCCGTCGGGCAGGCTGCCGGGTCGGCGCTGATGCGCGATGAAGTCGCGGCCGCGGCGATCCTGGAAGCCACGGTCAGGGCGGTAAACGTGCCGGTGACGTTGAAGATGCGCATGGGGTGGGACCACGCCAGCCTGAATGCGCCGAACCTGGCGCGAATCGCGCAGGAGGCAGGTATCCGCACGATCACGGTGCACGGGCGCACACGACAGATGTTCTACACCGGCACCGCCGACTGGGCGTTTGTGCGCAAGGTGAAGGACGCGGTCGCGCTGCCTGTGATCGTCAATGGTGACATCCTGACCGAGGAGGACGCGGCCGAGGCGCTGGCGCAATCCGGCGCCGACGGGGTCATGATCGGGCGCGGCTGCTACGGCCGTCCCTGGTTCCTGGCACAGGCGGCACATTACCTGCGAACGGGCATCAAACTGCCGGAGCCGACCCTGGCCGATCAAAAAGCAATACTATTAGGGCATTACGCAGCCATGTTGACCCAGTTCGGCACCGGCCCCGGCGTGCGCCTGGCGCGCAAGCATGTGTCGTGGTACTCCCGCGGCCTGCCAGGTTCGGCGGAGTTTCGCGCCACGATGAACCGGCTGCCAGAGGCGGATCAGGTTCTGTCCCTGATCGACCGGTTCTACGACCCGTTGATAGAACAGGGCGTGTGCCGGAACGCGACCGATCGCAACGACATGCTGACGGCCGAAGCCGCATGAGCGCGGTTGTCGCTCGCGCGACGCGTTTGCTGGGGGGCAAGGGCGTTCGGCTGGCCGACCCGGCGGCTATCCTGGGTGCTTTGCCGGTCCCCGTCGTGCTGCTCGATCACGGCAACCGCTTTCGCCACGTCAACCATGCCGCCGAACAGTTCCTGGGCATTTCGGCCGTGGGTCTGGCACAGCTTCGGCTGGAGGATCTGCTGCCGCCGGACAATCCGCTGTTCATGCTGATCGAACAGGTCCGCGGCACCGAGGTAACCATCTCCGACCACGATCTGAACCTCGAAAGCCCGCGGCTGCACAAGCGTGGGATCACCGTCCAGGGCTCGCCACTGCCGGAAGAGCCCGGGTCCGTGCTGCTGGTGATGCAGGATGCCTCCGCGGCCAGGGCGCTGGACCGGCAACTGGCGTTCCGCGGCGCGGCCCGTAGCGTCACCGGCATGGCCGCGATTCTGGCGCATGAGGTGAAGAACCCGCTGTCGGGGATTCGTGGCGCCGCACAGCTTCTGGAAAGCAGTGTCGGTTCGGCGGACCGGGAACTGGCGGAACTGATCCGCGACGAAGCCGATCGCATCCGCGACCTGGTGGACCGGATGGAAGCGTTCGGGGAAAAGCCGATCGCCCGCACCGCCGTGAACATCCATCGCGTGCTGGAACATGTCCGCAAGCTGGCGCAAAGCGGTTTCGCCGCCCACATCAAGTTCCATGAGCTGTACGATCCATCGCTGCCGCCGGTCTGGGCCAATCGTGACCAACTGATCCAGGTGGTGCTGAATCTGGTGAAGAACGCCGCCGAAGCCGTGACGCAGGAAGGCGTCCACCATCCGGAAATCACCCTGACGACCGGATTTCAGCATGGTATGCGCGTCGCCATCCCCGGCAGCACCGGACGCCTCGACCTGCCGTTATTCGTGGTGATCCGCGACAACGGGCATGGAATCCCGGAGGATATCCGGCCCCATCTGTTTGAGCCCTTCGTTACCTCCAAGCCCACCGGCAGCGGGCTTGGCCTGTCCCTCGTCGCCAAGATCATCGGCGATCACGGCGGCTTGATCGAGGTCGATAGCCGCCCTGGCCGCACTGAATTTCGACTGCACTTGCCGGTCGTCACAGAGAAAGACGCCGACCAATGACCCTGCCCACCGTTTTGATCGCGGACGATGACCGCTCCATCCGCACCGTTCTGACCCAGGCGCTCGGGCGCGCCGGCTACCAGGTGCGCAGCACAGGCAATGCCGCGACACTGTGGCGCTGGGTCGAGGACGGGGAAGGCGACCTGGTCATCACCGACGTGGTGATGCCGGACGAAAACGGCCTGGACCTGATCCCGCGGATTAAGAAAATCCGCCCCGAACTGCGCTGCATCGTCATGAGCGCGCAATCCACCCTGATGACCGCCGTCAAAGCGACCCAGCGCGGTGCGTTCGAATATCTGCCCAAACCGTTCGACCTGCGGGAACTGCTCTCGGTGGTCGGCCGGGCGCTGGCGGCGCCGTCGGAGCCCACGTTCAGCCCGGTGGAGCCTAAGGACACCGAGGAACGCCTGCCGCTGATCGGCCGCAGCCCGGCGATGCAGGAAATCTATCGCACCATCGCCAGGCTGACGACCGCCGACCTGACCGTTATGATCAACGGTGAATCTGGCACCGGTAAGGAACTCGTGGCCCGAGCGCTGCACGATTACGGGAAACGCCGGACCGGTTCATTCGTTGCCATCAACATGGCGGCGATCCCGCGCGAGCTGATCGAAAGCGAACTGTTCGGGCATGAGCGCGGGGCCTTCACCGGCGCCACCAACCGTTCACAAGGCCGCTTCGAACAGGCCAACGGCGGCACGTTGTTCCTGGATGAGATCGGCGACATGCCCCCCGAAGCGCAGACGCGCCTGCTGCGTGTGCTGCAAGAGGGCGAGTTCACCAGCGTCGGCGGGCGTCAGCCGATCAAGGCCAACGTGCGGATCATCGCCGCCACCCATCGCGACCTACGTAACGCCATCCGCCAGGGCCAGTTCCGGGAGGATCTGTTCTACCGGTTGAACGTGGTGCCGATCCGCCTGCCGCCGCTGCGCGAACGCGTCGAGGACATTGCGCTCCTCGCTCGGCATTTCCTGGAACGGGCGCGGGAGGACGGATTGCCGTCCAAAAGCCTGGATCAGAGCGCCGTCGATCGGCTGAAGCAGCACGGCTGGCCGGGCAATGTGCGCGAGCTGGAAAACCTGATGCGCCGAATGGCCGCCTTGTGCCCAGAGGAAGTCATCAGCGCCGAGATCATCGAAACCGAACTGGCCGATCCGCTGCCGGCCTCGGGCCCTGTCGCGTCCGCGCAGGCCGGCAATGGCCCAGAGACGCTGACCAGCGCCGTGGAACGCCACATTAAAGACTTTCTGGCCGCGCATAACGACGGCATGGGTGTCACCGATGTCTATGACAAGATAATCGCCGAGGTGGAGCGGCCGCTGATCCGACTGACTCTGGCGGCAACCCGTGGCAACCAGATCAAGGCTGCGTCCATGCTGGGGTTGAACCGCAACACGCTGCGCAAGAAGATCCGCGACCTGGAAATTCCGGTCGTGCGCGGGCTGATGTAATGACGGCACCCACGTGTCACGGCCGGGAATGGTCGATCGGGCATACGGGATACCGGTCAAGCCCGCCCGTGACACTTGAAAAGACCACCGCGGTATGTCGGACGGCGTGAAACTCCCGACCCGAAGCGTTGATCGCAAAGAGGTGACGGCCGACGTCATCTCCGAACCCAGGCTGTCGTTCGCCGGCAGGCTGGGCGACATCATGCTTGGCAAGGGCATGACGCTGGCCTTGACCGGGCTGGCGCTGATGGTCGGTCTGGCGACGTTCATCATCCTCGCCCGTGGCTCCCCGTTGGGATGGCGGCCCGGCGTTGGCGTTGGCCTGGTGCTGGCCAACCTGTCCGTCCTGCTGCTGTTGGGTGCGATCCTGGCCGGCCGCCTGACGCGGGTATGGGTGGAACGCCGGCGTGGATCCGCCGGATCGCGGCTGCATGTGCGGCTGGTGTTCCTGTTCAGTGGCGTCGCGGTGGCGCCCACCATCGTTGTCGCCTGCTTTGCGGTTGCCTTCTTCCATTTCGGCATCCAGTCCTGGTTCAACGATCCGGTGCGCGAATCGCTGGCCGAATCGTTACAGGTATCGCGCGGCTATCTTGAAGAACATCGCAACAATATTCGCGCGGTCGCATTGGAGATGGCGAACGATCTGGCGAGGGCAGGGCGGTTCCTGTCCGCCGATCCCACGGTTTTCGCCGAGGTTCTGGACACCCAGACAACGCTGCGCGGCCTGACCGAGGCGGTGATCTACGAACCGACCACCGGCCAGGTGCTGGCCGCGGCCGGCATCTTTGTCGGCATGGGCGTGGAACCCCCGCCGCAATCGGCCACCGATCAGGCGATGAACGGCGATGTGGCGATTCTGAACGCCGGCGACGGCACGCGGGTGCGCGCGGTGGTGCGCCTGGAATCGACCCCGGCGCTGATGCTGATGATTGGTCGGCCGATCGACCCAACAATCCTGAACTACATGCAACGCACCGAACAGGCGGTGTCAGAGTATCAGCGCCTGGACCAGAACCGGTCGTGGCTGCAGGTCGCGTTCGCCTGGATTTTCGCCATCGTAGCCCTGTTGGTGCTGCTGGCGGCCGGGCTGATCGGCCTCATCATCGCCAATCAGATCGCCCGTCCGGTGGGCATGCGGATCAGCGCGGCGGAACGGGTGCGCAGCGGCGATCTGTCCGTGCGCGTGCAGGAAGCGGCGACCGGTGATGAACTGGCGGGCCTGTCGCGTGCCTTTAATCGCATGACCGGACAGCTTGGCGCGCAACGGGCCGAACTGATGGACGCGTACAGCCAGATCGATGAGCGGCGGCGGTTCACCGAAACCGTGTTGGCCGGTGTTTCCGCCGGGGTGATCGGGCTGGATGCACAGGGCCGCATAGAATTGCCCAACCGCACGGCGGACGAACTTCTTGGCCTCGACCTTCTGGCCATGACAGGTCACCCACTCGCCGAGATCGTCCCCGAATTCGCGACTCTGTTCAAGGACGTCGCCGCATCGCCCGAAAAGGCCCGCACGGCAGAGATTCAAACCGGGCCAGCAAACCACCGGCGCATTCTGCTGGTGCGAATCGGGGCGGAGCTTTCGGGCGGACGCACCGACGGATTCGTGGTCACATTCGACGACATCACGGAATTGCAATCGGCCCAGCGCAAGGCCGCCTGGGCCGACGTCGCACGGCGTATCGCGCATGAAATCAAGAACCCGCTGACCCCGATCCAGTTGTCGGCGGAACGGCTGAAACGCCGTTTCACCAAAGAGATCCAATCCGATCCCGAGACGTTCTCCCAGTGTGCCGATACCATCATCCGCCACGTCGGCGATATCGGCAAAATGGTAGATGAATTCTCGGCTTTTGCGCGGATGCCGCAACCGGTGATCAAGCCGGAGGACGTTGGCCGCATCGCCAGGGAAGCCTTGGTTTTGCAGAAAACCGCGCGCCCGGGCATCGCGTGGATAACGGATATTCCCGAACGCGGTCCGGTTGCGCCCTGCGATCGGCGGATGATGCGCCAGGCGCTGACCAACTTGTTGCAGAATGCCGCCGATGCCGTTGCCATGCGCGAAGGCGCTGGTCACATCGCGCTGACGGTGCAAGACCTGCCGGGTGAAATTCGTATCATGGTAGGTGACGACGGAGTCGGCCTGCCGAAAGAAGACCGAGCCCGCTTGACCGAACCATATGTAACGCACAAGCCGAAGGGAACCGGATTGGGACTGGCGATCGTGAAAAAGATCATGGAAGACCATGGAGGCGACCTTTTGCTTGGGGATCAGCCAAACGGGCCGGGGGCGGTTGCCAGCCTGGTGCTGCCGCGGGTGATGGCCACCGCGCCGGAGATACTGCATGACGCATGACATCCTGATCGTCGATGACGAGCCCGATATTCGGATGCTGATCGAAGGCATCCTGCGGGATGAGGGCTATGACACACGCGGCGCCGGCGATGCGGAGTCAGCGGTCGCGGCATTCCGCGCGCGACGGCCCTCGCTGATGATTCTCGATGTTTGGCTGCAGGGATCCCGCATGGACGGGATCGGCATTCTGGAAACCGTTCACAACGAAGAACCGCATGTGCCGGTGGTGATGATTTCCGGCCACGGCACGATCGAGATGGCGGTCGGCGCGATCCAGCAAGGCGCTTACGATTTCATCGAAAAGCCATTCCAGTCTGACCGCCTGCTGCTGGTCGTGCGGCGGGCGCTGGAAGCGGCGGCCCTGGCGCGGGAAAACGCCGAATTGCGGCTGCGCGCGGGTCCCGAGGCAACACTGACAGGTGATTCGCCGCTGATCGCCCAATTGCGATCGCAGGTGGATCGCGTGGCGCCAACCGGGTCACGGGTAATGATCTCCGGCCCCGCCGGCTCCGGCAAGGAGGTCGTTGCGCGTATGATCCATGCGCGCTCCCGCCGCGCCACTGGTCCGTTCGTGGTGATGAACTGCGCGACACTGAATCCTGGACGTTTCGAAGAAGAACTGTTTGGGATGGAGGCGGGCAGCGATCCCGTCGCGCATCCACGCCGGGCGGGTGTGCTGGAACGCGCGCATGGCGGCACGTTGTTGTTGGACGAAGTGTCCGACATGCCGATGGAAACCCAGGGCAAGATCGTCCGGGCATTGCAGGACCAGACGTTCGAGCGGCTGGGTGGATCGGCGCGCGTGAAGGTTGACGTGCGCGTCCTATCCACCACCAATCGGGACCTGCAATCGGAAATCGCGGCCGGGCGGTTCCGTGAGGATCTGTTCTACCGCCTGGCGGTCGTCCCGGTGCGAATACCCGCCCTGCGGGAGCGGCGTGAAGATGTGCCGGTCCTGGCGCTGCATTTTATCGAGCGGTCGGCCGAAAGCTCCGGTATTCCCGTGCGGGCGCTGTCCGCCGATACGCTGGCCGCCTTGCAGGCCTATGATTGGCCGGGAAATGTGCGTCAGTTGCGCAATCTGATGGACTGGCTGTTGATCATGGCACCCGGCGCCGTCGGCGATCCGATCCGGGCGGACATGCTGCCGCCGGAAATCGGGTCCAGGGCGCCGGCCCTGCTGAATATCGACCCAACCGCCGACATCATGTCGCTGCCGCTTCGGGAAGCTCGTGATCTGTTCGAAACACAGTATCTGCACGCCCAACTGCTTCGCTTCGGCGGCAACATCTCCCGCACCGCGCAGTTCGTCGGTATGGAACGGTCGGCCTTGCATCGGAAGCTGAAACAACTGGGGGTTAATTCCGACGAACGGGTCGGGGGATAGCATCTCCCAGGCGGGGTCGGCGCCTGGGCTGGCAACATCGCGCCCAAGGTGTTAGGCAGCCGGGGAAATCGAAGACCCATTCAGGAGACGCCACCCATGGCCGCGATCGCCGATATCACTGCCCGCGAAATCCTCGACAGCCGCGGTAACCCGACGGTCGAAGTGGATGTTATCCTGGAATCCGGCGCGATGGGGCGGGCGGCTGTGCCCTCCGGCGCGTCCACCGGAGCGCATGAGGCGGTCGAGTTGCGCGACGGCGACAAGTCGCGCTTCGGCGGCAAGGGCGTTCTGAACGCCGTCGCCAACGTCGAGGGTGAAATCCTGGAGGCGCTGGGTGGGATCGACGCAACCGAACAGGTTGTCATCGACAACATCATGATCGATCTCGATGGAACCCCGAACAAGTCCCGCCTGGGCGCCAACGCCATCCTGGGCGTGTCGCTGGCGGTGGCGAAGGCCGCGGCGTCGGACCAGGGGCAACCGCTGTACCGCTACATTGGCGGCGCCTATGCCCGCACCCTGCCGGTGCCGATGATGAACATCCTGAACGGCGGTAAGCACGCCGATAATCCGATCGACATCCAGGAATTCATGATCCAGCCGATCTCCGCCCCCACGCTGGCGGACGCGGTGCGGATGGGGTCGGAGATTTTCGCTACCCTGAAGAAGGGCCTGCACGATGCCGGCCTGAACACCAATGTGGGCGACGAAGGCGGCTTCGCACCCAACCTGAAGTCGGCGGACGAGGCGCTCGGTTTCATCTCCAAGGCAGTGGAAAAGGCCGGGTACCGCATCGGCGAGGACGTCACTTTCGCGCTGGACCCGGCATCCACCGAATTCTTCAAGGACGGCAAATACCACCTGGAGGGCGAGGGTAAAGTGCTGGATGGCGAAGCCATCGTCCGCTACTACGCCGATTTGTGCGCCCGTTATCCGATCGTTTCTATCGAGGACGGGTGTGCCGAGGACGATTGGGAGACCTGGAAACTGCTCACCGAGACGCTGGGCAAGAAGGTCCAAATCGTCGGTGACGATCTGTTCGTGACCAATCCGGAGCGCCTGCGCCGCGGCATCGAGGCGGGGTCGGCGAATGCGATCCTGGTCAAGGTCAACCAGATCGGCACCCTGTCGGAAACGCTGGAGACGGTGGAAATAGCCCACCGCGCCGGCTGGAGAGCGGTCATGAGCCATCGTTCCGGCGAGACCGAGGACTCCACGATCGCCGATCTGGCGGTGGCGACGAACTGCGGACAGATCAAGACCGGCAGCCTGGCCCGCAGCGATCGGACCGCGAAATACAACCAGTTGATCCGCATCGAGCACCAACTGGCTGAAGCCGCGCGCTACGCCGGGGCGACCATACTGCGCCGGTAGAACACCCAGCGGCGCCGATACCCGCTGGTGCGTCGCGATGGCCGGGCGAAGCCCCGGCCATCTACGCGGGAGCAGCTAAAGCACCTGTCACCACGACAAACCCTAGCCATCCACCGGGCCGATTTCCTCCCCGGCTTCAACCTTTCATTAACCTTTTTCTGCGCTTGATAGCGGTTCAGCCTCTCGGGGACGCGCCGCGCATGACCGACTCCATTCTCGAACCGCCCGCTATGGCGCTGCCGCCGGCGGACCCCCGATCCGCCGGCCTCCACCGCTGGCGACACTTCGTCAGCCTGTCCGCCGATTTGGCTTTCGAAACCGATGCCAACGGGCGGTTCGTCCTCGTCATTCCCGAAACGGCGCTCGGGTGGCCGGCCGGGGCGCTGGTCGGAATGCCATCAGAACGCCTGGTCGGGGACGACGGGACCACTGAGATCGTCAACCCGTTTCGTCCCGCCGAGGAGTTGCGGCGGCACCGGACCTTGCTGCGGTCCTTTTCGGGGGCGTTGGCGACGATGAACATCTCGGCGGTGCCGCTGCGTGACGCCTCGGGCGCGATCATCGGTGCGCGCGGCGTCGGCGTGGCTATCGGCGATGCCGACAGCCAGACCTCTGACATCGCCGGACGGCTTCGGCACGGCCAGGTGTTGGACCGAATTCTGTCGTGTGTCGCCTGCGAAACCAGCGCCGACGCGATGTTGGACGCGGCGATTTGGGCGCTGATCCAGGCGCTGGGGGCCGAGGGCGCGGCGGTGATCGGCGCAATGATGGAGCACGGGCCGGCAGAGATCCTTCATGAATGCGGCCCCGGTGCCTCGGCCGTGCTGCCATCGGTCGTAATGCTTCTGTCCCAGCCGAACAAGGATTCGGCCCAGACCACCACGCCCCAGGGGCGGTCCGTATTGATGGTGCGGTGCCGAACACGATTGGACGCCAATGGTGGGCTGGCGATCTGGCGCCGAACGGATGGGCGCGAATGGGACCCGGAGGACAGGCTGCTGGCGGCCTCGGCGGTCGCGGTCGTGCGCATCATTCTGGAGTATGAGGCGGTGCAGCGGGAGATGGCGCATCAGGCACGCACCGACCCGCTGACCGGGCTGCTGAACCGGCGCGCCTTCATGGAGGAAATGGGACGCAACATCGCCCGTCTGGATCGCGAATCCGAAGCCGGAACGTTGATGTATATCGACCTGGACGCGTTCAAGGCAGTTAATGACCGAATGGGCCGTGCCACGGGTGACACGGTGCTGATTCATCTGGCGGATATGCTGCGCCGGATGGTGCGCCCCTCGGACCTGGTCGCTCGGTTGGGCGGCGATGAGTTCGCGGTTTGGCTCAGCGGCGCGGACCGCATGACGGCGGCGGAGCGAGCGGATCAACTATGCAAGGCCGCAAAAATCGAGCTGCCCGCATTACTGCCCGACGAGGCGTTTGCCTTGGGCGTATCGATTGGTATCGCCATGCGCGGCCCCGGCAGCCACGAGTCGATCGGGGACCTGACCCGGCGGGCGGATATGGCAATGTATGAGGTCAAGCGTGGTGGCCGCCACCACTGGCGCGTTTCCCTGCTGGAGGGCGAAGGATGATCCAGGATGAGGCGGTTCGGGTGCGCCAGGGCGCCAATGCAACGACACCGCCGGATGTTCTGCTGGCCCTGGCAACCGACCCGTCCGTCACAGTGCGCGCCAGTGTGGCCATGAACCCGGCCTTGCCGGCCCGGGCAGCGGAAATCCTGTCCGCCGACACCGATGTGCGGGTTCGGGCCCTGATGCGTCGGCCCCCGCCGCGGTCCAGCCCCATCAGCACGCGGCAGGCCGCTGTGGCCAGCCTGACCGCGATAATTGCTGAGGCCGGATTACGGATCCGCGCTCATATCGCCCAGACCGTCCAGGATATGCCCGACGGCCCGAGGGAAATCGTCCTGCGACTGGCGCATGATCCGGCGTCGGTGGTGTGCGGGCCGGTGATCCGGCTTTCACCGCTGCTGACGCAGCAGGACCTGCTGGACCTGGTCGAATCCGATCCGCCGCCCTTTACGTTTCTGGCGGTCGCCAGCCGTCCGGGAATCAATGAGGCAATATCCGATGCGATCGTCGGATCGGCGGGGCCGGAGGCGGTGACCGCCTTGCTGGCCAACCGAACCGCCAGAATAAAGCCGGCCACGCTGGAGATGCTGACGGTCCGGGCGGAGGAGCAACCCGCATGGCAGGCAGCGCTGATCGATCGGCCGCGCCTGCCAGACCGAGCGCGGAAATTGCTGGAGGAGATTACCGGAAGCGTCCGGCGAGAGATGACAGCCTCAGGCCTGCCGGCTGCGGCCCGAGCGCGGCCGCAAGCCCGGACATGGACTCCGCGCCGGCTCTGACAGGCTGCTATCGCTTGATGAGTGTACCTGGCCCGGCCTCGGTGAACAGCTCCAGCAGGCAGGCGTGCGGCACGCGCCCGTCCAGGATCACCGCGCCCCTGACACCTTGGCGCACCGCCTCCACGCAGTTTTCCACCTTCGGGATCATTCCGCCGGTAATCGTACCGTCGGCGATCCGCTCCTCAACCTCGGACAATGTCAACGACGGGATTAGCTTCTTGTCCTTATCCAGCACACCCGGCACGTCGGTCAGCATCAGCAGGCGGGTTGCGTTCAGCGCCCCGGCCACGGCCGCGGCCACGGTGTCTGCGTTGATGTTATAAGTCTGGCCGTCCGCATCCACGCCGATCGGTGCGATCACCGGCACCAGGCCGCCGCCGGTCAGCGCGTGAATAACCCTCGCATCTACCGCCACCGGCTCACCCACAAACCCAAGGTCCAAGGCGCTTTCGATGTGGCTGTCCGGGTCCTTCCGCGTGCGTTGCAATTTGCGCGCACGGATCATGCCACCGTCCTTGCCGCAAATGCCCACGGCCATCGCCCCGGCCTTGGTGATCAGCCCGGCGACGTATTTATTGACGGTGCCGGCCAGCACCATCTCCACAACCTCCACCATCGCCGCATCCGTTACGCGCAGGCCATCGATGAACGTGGACTGGATCGCCAGTCGCTTCAGCATCGCATTGATCTGCGGTCCGCCACCATGGACCACGACCGGGTTGATCCCGACCTGCTTCAGCAGGGCGATGTCGCTGCCGAACTGCTGGGCAAGATGCTCTTCGCCCATCGCGTGGCCGCCGTACTTCACCACCACGGTCGCCCCGGCATAGCGGCGCAGAAACGGCAGGGCCTGCGCCAGGACATGGGCCTGCTGGGTCGCCGCCGCGATGTCGCCGGCGTGGGTTTGTTCTTCGCTCATATCGCGCGTTTAGGGCGCCATGGGCGGGGGGGTCAAGCGATCGCCCTCTCGTTCGCGCCGGTTGTGACGATTTCGTCAAAAAAATCACCGCCGTTAACGGTTCGGTAATGGTCGCAAGCTAATTTCCGGCCCGTACCAGCGTGGAGACAGACATGCAGCTTCCGTCGTTTACATACGCACCGGACGGCTTGGCCGGTGCCACCCAGCCGACGGTTCGCCGGCCTGCGCGCCTGACCGTGGGTATCGCCAATGCATTGCTGGTGCAGTTGCCACTGGCCATCGCGATCGTTGATGCGGATCTTGGCGTTCATTACTGGAACGAGGCAGCAGCCGATCTGTTCGGCCTGCCTCCGGCCATGGCTGTCGATACCCCACCGCTGACCGACATACTGGCCTCGATGCCTCATCTTTTGCCGAATCAGCGGGATCGGATCGCCGCCTTCGTCAGGGATGCGATGGAAGCATCCAATCGCGGCGAGCCCAAGAGTTTTTTGCGGGTATCGCTGGGGCGGGATCGTCGGGTGGGCCTTCAGGTGCGCGGGATCGATGCCCGCAAATGGATGCTGATCATCGATGACGGACGCATGTTCGGAACGTCCGCACGCAGCCAGGGCGGTCACGGCGATGCCTGGTTGGACCCACTGACCGGACTCAGTAACCGGCGGCATTTCAACCAGATGCTGCGGGAAATGACGGAAGCCTCGGCCAGTGTGGCGCTGCTGATGATTGATCTCGATCGGTTCAAGTCAGTCAACGACACCCTGGGTCACGGAGTCGGGGACGCCTTGTTGTGTCTGGTAAGCCAACGCCTCGCCCGGGAGACGCGGGAGGAAGATCTCCTGGCGCGTTTGGGTGGCGACGAATTTGCCATCCTGGTGTCCGGCGGCGGGAGCGCCGAGACGCTGGGGGACCGTGTGGTTGAGATTTTGTCCAGGCCCTATGTGGTAGAAGGCCAACTCGTTCATATCGGCGCCAGCGTCGGCATTGCTCGGTTTCCCGACCATGGCGCCACCGCCGAGACGATCATGCGCAACGCCGACCTGGCGTTGTACGACGCAAAAGGCGGCGGCCGGCGGATGTGCCGGATGTTTGCCCCGGCAATGGCCGAACAGGCGCAAACCCGGCGCGACCTGGAAATCGATCTGCGCAGGGCACTGACCTTGGGTGAGCTCAGTCTTGTCTATCAGCCGCAGTTAAATGTCGCGACACAGACCCTGACGGGATTCGAGGCTTTGTTGCGCTGGAAACATCCCGTGCGCGGTTCGGTGCTCCCCGATGTATTCATTCCGGTGGCCGAGGAAATTGGCTGCATCGCGGCGCTGGGCGAATGGGTGCTGAAAACCGCCTGCGAGGAGGCCACGCGATGGCGCGCGCCGTTGACCGTGGCGGTGAATGTCTCCCCACGGCAGATGGAAAACACCGAACGGCTGGTCCGCGCGGTCGATACCGCGCTGGCGGCCTCTGGCCTCAGCCCGGATCGGTTGGAGTTGGAAATTACCGAAAGCTCGCTGATGGCCAAAACCGAGGGTGTGCTGGCCATGCTGCATGGCTTCCGCGATCGGGGCATTCGCATCGCGATGGATGATTTCGGCACCGGCTCCTCCTCGCTTGGCCAGTTGCGCGCGTTTCCATTCGACAAAATCAAGATCGACCGCTCGTTTATCGCTGGGTTGGACCATCGGGCGGGCAACTGCCCTGGCCCCGTCGCGGATGCCGCGGCGGTAATCCGGGCAATAGCGGCGATCGGCAACCGATTCGGCATGACCACGACGGCGGAGGGGGTAGAAACCGCCGAACAGGCCGCGGCGGTCGGGGCCGATGGATGCACCGACATCCAGGGGTTTCTGATCAGCCGGCCCGTTCCGCCTTCCAAGATCGACGCATTGATCCGTCGATACAATACCGTTAATGCATGAGAGCGTATTCCATATGAAAAAGCCGCTGAGGGCAGGGACTTTATACCGGCTGGTTTACTGTAGCCGGAACATGATTGCCCGTGTCGTGCCCGAAGCGTCCACGCCCGAAGGGCTGGAGCGAGAGATACGATCCATCCTGGCCGCCTCGCGGATACGCAACAAAGCCAGTAACGTCACTGGCGCCCTGTTGTTCACGGCATTGGGTTTCGCCCAGGTCCTGGAAGGCCCGCGAGAAGTGGTGGAAGCCCTGTTTGAACGAATTGGCGCCGATCCAAGGCACAGCGATGTAACCGTGTTGAGCTTCACGCCGACAGAGCGCCGAAGTTTCCCCGATTGGGCCATGGGCTTTTGCGGCAAGCCAGCGCCCTGCGCGCCTGACCCGCTGGCCCATCTGCTGGCGGATGCCAGTTTCGGCGGACGTCGGGCAACAACCGGCAGCGATGTGATTCGGATGCTGGAAAGCGTCGTCCAGCGGGAGGATGAATGGATCGCCGCCTGATGTCCGCTTACACCATCACGATCGGCCGCACCGGCGCACCGGTCGCCCCGCGCAGCTTGGTGGCCAGAAGAATGAAGCACCCGGTATGAATTCCGGCCGCTTTTAGTTCCTCCAGCGCCAGATTCTCGATCAGGTACACGCCGGATTCGGCCAGGGCGAATTGGTGCACCGGCATCATCAGGCCCTTGTCGGGATTGGGCAGAACCTCGACCGCCATATTGTCCGCGCCGATTGCCACGATCCCCTGGTCGATCAGCCATTTCGCCGCCGCGACATCGATCCCGGGCTCCCCGGTCACATAGCGGGCGTTGTCGGTGCCGAACAACTGGCCCCAGCCGGTTCGGATCAGGGCAATATCGCCCGACTCCACGCCGAAGCCGCCAGCGTCCGCGGCACGCTTCAAATCGTCCGGTGTGACCGTATGGCCGGCCGACAGATGCGACGGTCCGCCGACATCGAACATAACGGCCCGCGTGATCATCGGCGGTGCATGCTCGATCCCCAGACGGTCCAGTCCCCAGTCGGTCACCACGTCGGCGGCGGCGTTGCCATTGTAAAGCATGTCGCCCTTGGAGAAATGGCCCAGCGCGTCGATATGGGTGCCGACATGGGCGGTCATTTCGATGCGCTCCAAATTCGTTCCCGCGTCGTTGGTCGCTCCCATCTTGCGGCGGCGTTTGATGGTATCGCGCCAGGATCCGAAAATCGACATCAGGTAAGGCGTCTGGTTGGGCGGCATATACGGCGCACCCATGCCAATCTCGTGGCTCACATCGAAGATATGGCCCCGTTTGACCGAGGCGAGCGCCGCCAATCGCTTTTCAACCGTAAGCAGATTGCCCGCGCCGATTTGGTCGTCCCGGCCCCATTGCGAGTGACTATGTATCATGGCGGCTCCGTTTCCCCGTTTGCCCCAGCCAAGCACTGCCATAGCAGACTTGGCAATCGCACGGGCTAAACGAGGGGGAACAAACCGATGAGTATTCCGAAACCGTATCGGTTCTGAAATCCTGTCTGAAGATTGATAAATCAATGCCCCCGCGATGAACGCCTGAAATCAGTGATCAATCGTTCCCTGCGACGGGGGTGCCGAACCAGGATCTCCCGACCCGCTCCTTTGCTGGTTTAGCTTCTGCTGCTTACCGTAATGATGCCCGGCGATACACCCGCCCACGGCGCCAAGCACGCCATGATGCACCATGTGACCGGCGACAGCGCCCGCCAACCCGCCACTGATGCACCCAATGGCATGTGCGGGCGCCGAGTATCCCGCCGTGGCCAGCCCCAACGCCGCCATCGCGGCGACCGCCTGCTTCCTCATACCATGCCCCTTATCTGTCAGATGATAGCAAACCATTTATAGACACTCTGGTTCCGTGTACATCTGTCAGAAAATCACTTTTCGCTTGCTGTTCCGGCAACGCGTTTGCGCCACGATCGTTAGTCGTCTAACCGGCTCATAAAGCAACTGCGAATATAAAGGAGAACGCCTTGCGTGCATTCTTTGCGGCAACACTTCTGGTCGCCTTGACAACGGGCGCCGCGCTGGCGGACTCCACAGTGGCGGGCGCTTGGCGCGCCGATATGGGACAGGGCATCACCATCACCATGGACGTGACCCCGGATGGCGGCTGGAGCAGCGAGACCCTGCAGCACAAGGCGGTCGTTCGGCGCATGAAAGGGACCTATACCCAGACGACATCCAGCGACCACGCCGGCGTGCTCGTTTTCACGCCCACCGAAGCGGAAATGCGGAACGGCAAGGCCCAGAAAGAAACCGACCGCTATGAACTGCGGAAGGGCGGCAGCGAACTGCGACTGACGACCGACGGCGACACCATGGTCTTTGCGAAGCAGCCGAAGCCCTGATACCGGCAATGACGGCGCGCGAATAGCAGGGCTGCGTTGGCGCTAAGCCCGTAAGGGCTGGGCAACATGGCGTGCGGCGGACATGGTAGTCCCATGTCCGATACAAAATCCTTAACGTCAACGCGCCTGTGGCTGCTGCTCGCCGCCGCTTTCGGCACCTTCTCCATCGGTGCCGGCTTCATGCACTCCTACACCGTGTTCCTGGTGACGTTCATCGAGGCGTTCGGCTGGAGCCGAGCGCAAGTGTCGCTGGCGTATTCGGTTTCGCAAGTGGTGACCGGCGTCAGTTCACCGCTGGTCGGGTGGCTGGTGGACCGCCTGGGGCCACCCAGGCTGATCCTGATGGGTGGCGTCTTGCTGGCCATCGGGATGGCGGCGAATTCGTTCGCTACCGAACTATGGCACGTCGTGCTGCTGTATGGCGTGGTGATGACGCTCGGCGCGAACTGCCTGGGCTTGGTGGTGTTCGTGCCGCTGCTGTCGCGATATTTCGTCCGCAACCGAGGCATGGCCGTGTCGGTCGTGCAATCGGCGAACGGCTTTGCCCGGGCATTCTCCGCCCCGCTGGCCACGCTGATGATTTCGGGTCTTGGCTGGCGCGGTGCCTATCTGTGGCAGGGCGGTTTCATGGCGGTGATCGTGATACCGCTGGCGTCAATGTTTCGCGGCATCGCCCAGCCCGGTCACCGCCGGACGCATGATGGCGAGGGCTGGACGGTCCGTCAGGCTGTGCGCACGCCGCATTTCTGGCTGCTGTTCTCGGTTTACCTGTTCACCGGACTGGGTAGCTTCCTGGTCGCCCTGCATCAGTTGGCATTCGCGATCGATATCGGCTTCGACAGGCTGTACGCGGCTGGCGTGCTTGGGCTGGGCGCCTTCCTGTCGCTGCCGGGCGTCATCATCACCGGCACCCTGTCCGATTATGTCGGACGGGAGGTTTCGGCCGTGGTCACCTACGGAACCTCCATCCTGGGCGTTGTCTTCGCGCTGATGATCACCTCCCCAGAACAGCATGCGCTGTTGTGGATGCATGCCTGTTTCTTCGGACTGACCTGGGGCGCGCGCGGCCCGGCCATCACCGCGAAGACCGCTGACCTGTTTCCTGGCCCGAACCTGGGCGCGATCCTGGGGGTGATTACCATCGGAACCGGTCTGGGTGCCGCCGCCGGCGCGTGGCTCGCCGGCTTTGTATTCGATACCACCGGCAGTTACCGGGTCGCGTTCGGGCTGTCGATCGTGTTCTATGTGGCGGGAAGCGTGGCGTTCTGGGCCTTACGGCGCCCGCCCGCCATCCGAACTTAACGGGGGAACCCAACCATGCTGTTTCTTGTCATCAGCGAACCGCGGCCGGAGCGTCCCTCCAGCGTCACCGCCGCTCGGCAATCCTACTGGAGCTGGATCCAACCGCTGATCGATGCCGGCGAGGTCCGATCGGTTCACGCCAAGGTGGGGCGAGGGGCGGTGGTGCTGTTCGATGTGCCATCCAACGAGCGGTTGCATGCCCATCTGAACGCCTGGGCGGATATCATCCCCGCGACCTTCCAGGTCCATGCGCTGATCGACCCCGCCCATGCCATCGGCTTCCTGAACAACCAGGGCGCCTAGCATGGCCGTCCTGGACGTCGCGTCCGGATATATCCTGGCGTACCGCCTGTTCGACGTCGGATATGCGATCGATCTAGGCAAAGCCGAGGATATCTGGGCGCGTACCGTCCGCACCGAAAGCTCCCGCGGGCGGCTGACCACGACGCCGCCCAAGGCTGTGGCCTTCGGAGTGCCGCCACTGGCGATCGGCCTGGGTGTGCTTCCCCTGTCGATGCCCGACGGCCCGGTCCAGGCAACCGTTACCGCGCGCCTGTATGATTTCGGCGTGGTCAGCATCGCGATGCGGGTGCCGGTCACCGACCTGGCATGGACCGCATTCTCTCAACGGGTCAATGCGATCGACCTGGTGGTTGGGCAGGAGCCGGCAACGGCGCTCTGGACCGAATTACTTGACCGGGTGAAGCAGGGCGTGGGGGACGCGCTGGAACGCCCGATCCCGTCAACGCTGGAGGAAGACTATCTTGTCGGCGTCGTCACCAGCTTCAATGAACCGATGACGGCGGAGGCGCTGGCCGCCCGTCTGGATCTGGTGCCGCTGCTGTCCGGTGAGCAACGCCCGCTGTCCGAGGGCGCGCGCCGCGACCTGCTGCGCCACCGCTATTCCTATTACACCGACGATCTGGTGGTGCTGACCTGGGACCGGGCGTTCATCTATGAGCCGAGGGGCGATACCGACACGATCGACGTGCTGGAAGTCGCCAACGCCCAGTTGCTGGAGATGCGGTACTACGACGAATTGCTGGATGCCGAACTGCCGCGCATGTACGACCTGGTGGAAGCCACGCGCCGGCATATGGCGCTGCCCGGCGCCCGCCGCTTCGCCGACCTTGCCCGCCGGCTCTACACGATGGTCGCCGAAGTCACCGAACTGACCGAAAAGGTCGATAACGCCCTGCAAGTCACCGAGGATGTGTACCTGGCCCGCATCTACACCGCGGCACTGGAGTTGTTCCGGGTGCCGACAGTCAGCGCCGCCGTGGACCGTAAACTGTCGATCATCCGCGATACCTACACCGCCCTCTACGACGAAGCCTCCAGCGCTCGGTCGGGCCTGCTGGAGATCATCATCGTGGTGATGATCGCGGTGGAGATCATTCTGGCGGTGGTGCGGTAGCTGCAATGATCAACCGGCCCTTTAATCGAACCAACGGACCCGAGGTGGAGTGCGAGGCACCGGCGGCATCGCCACCGCCGGATACCCGACGATAATCGGCGCGACAGGCAGCATCTCCGGCGGTAGAGCGATAGACTGCTTCCCCTCATCGGTGCCCAACCAGCGTTGTGCGAAGCCGATCCAGCAGGTTCCCAGACCCTTCGCGCAAGCCGCCAGCATCAAATTCTGCGCCGCCAAGGTGGCATCCTCCACGGCCCAGTCGCCGGCTGTGGCGGAGATCACGACCAGCGCGGGTGCATGATAGAAAATATGGAAATCGGGGTTCTGTAGATGCTCCCGCGGATGTGCCGGCGCGGTAACATGCGCCATCGCATCCAGCATATACGCCTTAGAGGCCGCTGCGATGCGGTCCAGCAGGGCTTGGTTCTGTATGACCGTGAAATGCCAGGGCTGGGTGTTAATCGCGCTGGGCGCCTGTATGGCGGCGTCGATCAGTTCCAACAGGATCGGTCTCGGCACTTGCGCCCGGGTAAATTGACGCGTGGCCCGCCGCCCACGGATCGCTTCATTGAGTTCCACGGCATTTCTCCTTGCCTGATACCGCAAACTTGCTTGCCCGCGCCCCGGTCGCTTTGATTCAGCACAACGACAGGCATACACGTTGCCGTCACTTTGATGGCGCGTTGAACCATTGGCGCCATATCGAGGTCGGAACGGTCTTGGAGCAGCTGCCGCTATCCCAGGTCTATCGGTTGCTCGAACCCGGACCCGTCGTCCTGCTGACGACGAAGGGAAAAAACCGAGCGAATGTCATGACGCTGTCATGGCATATGATGGTGGAATTCGAACCGCCGCTGGTCGCCTGTGTGGTCAGCAACGGCGATCACAGTTTCACGGCGTTGAAAGCGACGCGGCAATGTGTGATCGCCGTGCCAGCCAAACATCTTGCCGCCAAAGTCGTAGCGGTGGGCAATTGCTCTGGCCGCGACGTGGACAAGTTCGCCACGATCGGACTGACACCAGTGCCGGCCGCACTCGTGGCACCGCCATTGGTCGCGGAATGCTTCGCCAACCTGGAATGCAAGGTCGTCGATATGCGTCTCGTCAACAAATACAATCTGTTCGTGCTGGAGGTGTTGAAGGCCTGGACTGATTCGAATCAGCCTGATCCGAAGACGATCCATCACCAGGGCTACGGCACGTTCGTGGTGGATGGAGAGACGATCAGACTGCCGTCGAAGATGCCTTGACCCGATGACGGCGGCGGCGCCGGGCGCAGCATGGATCTGGCGCCGCCGCTGGCCGAGGGCGCATGCCGCGACCTGGTCCGCCAGCACGGTCCAAAGGGCAGGGGGCGTAGGCGTCCCCGCCCCCTGCCGCCGGAAAAGAGCCTCTTAGACGATCGACTGACCCGTGCCCTGCCAATCCTTCAGGAACTGCGCCAGCCCCTTATCCGTCAGCGGATGGTTGAACAAAGCCCGCAGCACCGCCGGCGGCAGTGTTGCCACATGCGCGCCCATCTTCGCCGCCTCGATGACGTGGTTCGGGCCGCGCACCGACGCCACCAGGATCTCGGTCTTGAAGCTGTAGTTCTGGTAGATCTCGACGATGTCGGAGATCAGTTGCATGCCGTCCCAGCCGATATCGTCCACCCGGCCCACGAACGGGCTGATGAACGAGGCGTTGCTCTTGGCCGCCAGCAGCGCCTGCGCGGCGGAGAAGCACAGCGTCACGTTCACCATCGTGCCGTCATCGCTGATGTGGCGGCAGGCGCGCAATCCGTCCGGCGTCAGCGGCACCTTGATGCACACGTTGTCGGCGATCTTCCGCAGCACGTTCGCCTCTTTCATGATCTGCTCATACTCGGTGCCGGCAACCTCGGCGCTGACCGGGCCGGGCACGATGGAGCAGATTTCCTTGATCACTTCCTTGAAGTCGCGTCCCGACTTGGCGATCAACGAGGGGTTGGTCGTTACGCCGTCCAGCAGGCCGCTGCTCGCGAGGGACTTAATCTCTGCCAGATCGGCGGTATCGATAAAGAATTTCATGCCAACACTCCATTTTGCGGCTAAGCCATCAGGCCACTGATCGCGATAACGCCGGTTATATAGGTTGTCACCCCCCCACCCACACCTGCCTTTGGGCCAGGAACGCCGGATTCCGGTCCTGCTGCCGTACCCGTTCGCCGGCCCGTTCGATTACAGCGTGCCACCAGAACTCGATCCCCAACCGGGCGACGTCGTGCTGGTGCCGCTGAACCGGCGCGAGGAAGTCGGCGTGGTCTGGGACGCGCCGCCGGATGACGCCGTGCCGCCGCACAAACTGAAATCGGTCATCGGCATCCTGAACACCCCGCCGATGGGCGAATCCCTGCGCCGGTTCGTGGACTGGATCGCGGCCTATACGCTGTCCCCGCCCGGCGACGTGCTGGCGATGGCGCTGAGGGTCGTCTCTGGCGCCATCAAGCCGGTTGTGTTGTACCGCCGAGCGGACCCGTTGCCGCAAGCCCGCATCACGCCGCCCCGCCAGCGCATCCTGGACGTTCTGGCCAGGCGAGAACCCTGTCCGGCCGCCGATCTGTTGCGCGAAGCCGACGTCAGCAGCGCCATCCTGCGCGGCATGACCGAATCCGGCCTGGTCGTCGCCGAAATCGCCGCCGCCAGCGCCCCGTTCCAGCACCCTGACCCAGACCACATCGGCCCCGAACTGTCGGCGCAACAGCAGGAGGTCGCGGCGGCGTTGCGCAAATCTGTCACCGAACGATCATTCTCCGTCACCCTGCTGGACGGCGTTACCGGATCGGGCAAGACCGAGGTTTATCTGGAAGCCGTCGCCGCCTGCCTGCGCGAAGGCCGTCAGGCGCTGGTGATGCTGCCGGAGATCGCGCTGTCCTCCCAATGGATCGAGCGGTTTCAGCGCCGCTTCGGCGTCGCCCCCGCCGTTTGGCATTCGGACCTGCC
>DAIEHR010000168.1 GCA_027353465.1 Acetobacteraceae bacterium
GCGTTCGCGCAGTGCCAGTTCCCGTCCGTCGCCGCGCCAGGCATACAGCAGTTTGTCCAGCGCATCGGCTGCCTGCTGCTTGTCCAGCGCGCCGGATGCCAGGCGGATTTCCACAGCGCGCACGGCGGCGCGGGCGCGGTCGAATTGGTCATGGCCGGCGGCCAGCGCATCCAGCATGGTCAGCGCCTGGGCGGTATGGCCTTCCGCCTGAGCCATCAGGGCGCGGGCAAAGGCCAGATGCGGGTCGTCCTTTGTCAGCGCCAGCAGTTGCGTGGCCGGGGCGAGCGCGCCACCCTGGATCATTGTCTCGGTCATCAGCGGCAGGATGCGGTCGCGAATCGGCTGGGGGTATTGGAATGCGAGCGGTGCGGCGGCGGCGATTCCGGCCGCGGCGGCTGGGGAGCCCTGGTCGAGCATCGCCATACGGATCGCCCGCCAGAGGGCGATTTCGTCGGTTCCATCCAGTCGGGGATCGGCCAGGCCGCCGGATTCTTCCGGGCGCCCCGCCAGTAAAGCGGCGATCGCCGTCAGGGCTTCGGTATCGGGCGACGCGGCTTGTTTCGGGTCCTGTTCGGCGGCCATCTTCAGCAGGCTTTGCGCTTCGGCGGCCATGCCCAGCGACAGGAACGATTCGGCGGCGGCGCGGTGCATCGGCCCGCGCGCAAGAGGCGGCGCGGCTGCCGCGCCGTCCAGTTGGCGGATCGACAGGCGCAGCAAGGCGTCGCGCGGCATGGTGGGCAGTTGGAGCCGCGTTGTCAGATGGGCGGCCTGCTCCAGCGCGGCGGCCAGGCTGGTGGACGGGGACAGCGCAAGACCGGCGGGTCCGCCGGACAGGGTGAAACCGGTAACTGTGCGTCGCATGGCGATGGCGTCGGATAGTGGTTCGACCACCACGCCCTGCGACGTGGTTCGCAGGACGAATTCGGTCGAGGTCAGGCCGGAGGCGACACCCTGTCCCGGGCGGTGCTGGGTTCCCACCAGCAGCGTGGCACCGGTTTCGGGGTCTGCCAGGGACACGACGTCGCCGGGTTGATCCACGGCGAAATTCAATCGTCCGTCGGCGGGTAACGGCGACACCGGTTCCAGCTTCGGCGTCGCGCTTACCTCTGCGATGCGCCATCCACGCGATAGTGGCGTCAGCACGACGGACTGGCCGGATTTGTGCGGGATGGTGAACACGGTGCCGTTCGGCAACAGCCGCACCGACACCGGCGCGAACACCGGGTCGTTCGCCAGCGCCGCCATGTCCACCGGCCGGCGCTCATCGAACACGACTGTTGTGGCCTTGTTGGATTCAAAAGCGGCGGCGCCGGTGGTGGCGTCGAACGGCACCAAAATGGCGGTTCCTTCCAACTCCTTCGGCGGTTTGATCCGCCGGACCCGCAAATCTAACGGTCCCCCGTTCTCCGGCAGGGTGTCACGGCCGGGCGGGGGCTCGTGTTCGGTTTCCACCGCCGGGCCGCCGGGGTCGGCCATTGGGGTCTGTGCGGGCGCGGGTAGGGGCCGTGCTTCAATCACGGGGCGCTCGGCGGCAAGCGGCGGTGTCCGGCCGCCGATTTCAGGGGAGCGGGCCATGCTCAGGGGCGGCTTGGGTGGGGGAGCCGGGGGTGGCTTCACGGTCGCGGTTGGCGGGTCGAACACATCGATCACGACACGCCCGTCCATCCGCCTGGCATGCACCGTGGCGCCCGGCCGAAGCGCGAAGTCCAGCGTGTCGCCAGAGACGGATAGCGCCGATACGTTGCGCGGCGGCGCCGGCGCCTGCCCCAGAAGCATGCCGTGCGGCAGATGCAGCACTGCATGGTCGCCGTTGTGGTCCAGCACGAACGATGTCCTGCCACCGCTGTCGATTACCACGCGGCCGAAATCCGGGTGATTGCCGGACCGTATGGTGGCAGCGGGGTCGTTCTGTCCCGCCAGCGCGGGCGCCGCTAGCAGCAGGAGCACCGCGACCATGCCAGGGCAGCGCGTCGGCAAAGGACCGGTCCTACTCAAAACTGGCCAGAAGTTTGTCGATGTCGGACTGGTCCATGGCCAGCGCAGGCAACTGCGGGCCGTTCAGCAGGTCGTCGTCACTGGCGATTTTTTGCGTCGATTGGCGCACCGATTCGGTGGAAGTGCCGAATGTGCCGACGATGTGCGCCACCTTGGCTTCGATCGCCTTCAGTGTCGTTACAACCTTGGTGATGCGCTGACCGGTGATGTCCTGGAAGCTGCACGCCTCATAGATGCTGGTGACCGCGGCTTGCAGTTTCGCCGCCGGCTCCCCGCTGATCGTGGCGGACACCTCGTCCAGCGTCTCGCAGCTTTCCAGGATCGCGTTCGTCGCGTGGGCGGTGTGATCGACGATGGCATCCAGTTCGTCGGTGGCGAACGGGATGTCGTGATCGGTGATATCGTCCACCCTCAGGGCGGCGATTTCGGATTTGGCGACGGCGATGGTGCGTCCCAGCTCCTCCACTTCCCGCAGCAGGGTCGCTTCCTTTGCCGTCAGTTCGTGGCTTATCGTTGTCAGCACGGCCCGCACAACCTCCGTTACCATGGCCGGCTCGACCTCGGGCTGGCTGGCCCGGATCGCCGACAGCTTCACTTTTAACGCATCTATTCCGATCACGGTCCGTTCATCAGAAGCATTAGGCATGGGACAAGACCTTTTCGATCTTGTCCTTCAACGTCTCAGCATTGAACGGCTTCACGATGTAGTTCGACACCCCGGCGGCCTTGGCGGCGATCACATTCTCGGTCTTGCTTTCAGCGGTGATCATGATGAACGGCATGGCCTTCAGCCGGTTGTCGGCCCGCACTTCGTGCAGTAGTTGCAGGCCCGTCATCGGCACCATGTTCCAGTCGCTGATCACCAGGCCGAAATTGCCGCCGCGCAGCTTCGCCAGCGCCTCGGCGCCGTCCGAGGCTTCCTCGACATTGTTGAATTCGATCTGCTTCAGCAGGTTGCGGATAATCCGCAGCATGGTTTTGTAATCGTCCACGATCAAAACATTCATGGACTTGTCGATCGCCATTTCGCACACTCCTTCGCATTGTGAAATTATCCGCCGGCCGGGCTGCTTCGCCCGGTCCGCATTTGCGCAAGCCCGGCCGTCAGGTCCCGCGCCTTGTCGGGATTCATCGCCGCCATGACCGCGGCGGCCTTTGCGTCCTTCATCCGGTCCATCACCTGAAGCAGAACCGGCATCTGCAGATCGTTGAAGATCGTCGCGGCGTCTTTTGGCCGCATCGCCTCATACAGCTTCACCAGCCCCTGCCAGCCGCTGTCTTCTTTTTGTTTCTGTGCCGCATCCAGACCTTCCAGTTTCTTCTGCAACGTCTGCAGTTCCCGCACCCGTGCGGCCAGCTTCTGTTCGGTGGCAGCCAGAACAGACTCGCGGGCCTTGACGGCTTCCGCCCGGGCGTCCAGCTCCTTGCGCCGCTGCCTGAGGTCCTGCAGCAGCGCTCGTTCGCTTTCGCTGACCGGCGGCGGACCCTCGGGCACCGTGGGGTTTATCAGCGGCGGCTTGGCGTGCGACGCGGCCGGTGCGGGCGCACGTTCGGTGATGCCGTCGGTGCTCGCGGCGTTGGCCACAGCCACGATCGCACTGTCCGCCCGAGCGTTATGGGTCACCACGGCCAGCAGCAGGATCCCGGTTTTCAACAGCAACAGTGCCGCCATTGCCGCGATTGTCGCGGGCAGCAAGCGCGGCGTGGGGATTTTGACGTTCATCGCGCCATCCGCAGCGCCTGCAACAGGTCGCGTTCAACCTGCGTGCCAGCCTGCGCTTGGGGCCGGTTTCCCGCTTGGTCCTCGGTGAGCGGACGGGTGGCGCGAACCAGCCGTTCCAAGCGGTCCGCGAGGCGGTCACCGCGTTCCGTCAGGTAAATCAGGTCGTCTTTCATCGAGCCGGATTTCGTCAGTTGCTCCTCGATATGGCGTCCGGTTCCGTCGGCCGCCGCGCGCAGCTTTTGGATACCGCTCTCGGCCTGGTTCGTGCTGACATTGAATCCCGCTACCAGCGCCTCCAGCGACGCTCGGTCGCGTTTCAGCACCCCCAAAGCGCGTTCCAGACGGATCGCCTGGACCAGCGTCGCCGCCAGCAGCACCATCAAAACGATCTCAAGGGTCCATTCCATGTTCGGCATCGTGACGGCCAAACCTTAACAAAAGGTTGAGATCGCACTAAAATCGGTCGTTATGTTGAGGACGCGCCAATTCGCGTTCGATCTTTACCGCGACGTTGTTATTTTTCTGGCCCATCCGCCCTTCGAACAGCGCCACCGACCCGCACCGCACCGAAACCGCACCGCCGGGTGCGGTGTTCAACAGCAGGCGCTGGCCAGGTTTCAGGTCGATCACGTCCGACAGCCGCATCGTCTGTTCGTCCAGCACGACTGAAAGTTCGACATCGGTGCCCCAAAGCTGTTCGGCCAGATGGGTTTCCCAGATCGAATCGCGGCCGAACTTTTC
>DAIEHR010000195.1 GCA_027353465.1 Acetobacteraceae bacterium
GCGCCGATTCTGATCGACGGGCTTCCAGAACCAACCGTGCAACCACTGGGCTTCGCCGACCGGGGACGCCACAGCCACCGCAACCGCATCCGCCACACCAACCTGGCGCTGGCCGACCTCGCCGCACGGCACCCCGGCGTCTTCCTGGTTGATACCGCCGCCGAACTGGGCCACGCCGGCAGCGAGGCGTTGCTGGACGACGGGCTGGTGTCGTTCACCCATTTCGGCTCACCCGGCTGGATGCTGCAACGCCCCTCCAGCGAACGTGCGGCGGTCCACGACCGGTTTCCGGATCCGCAACCGCTGGCGGACCAAGTCGGCGGCGATCCTTACCGGCGCGAAACCATCATGGCCAGGGCGCACATGGACGCGCTGGTCACGGTGCTGGGCATCGGCAGCAAGAAATGCGTCATCGTCGATCTCGACGGCGTGCTGTGGCCCGGCGTCCTGGCGGAAACCGGCGCGCCCTTCGCGTGGACACCTGACATCAGCAGCGCCAATTCGTTCATCGGCCTGTATTTCGGCATTCACGAGGCGCTGCTGATGCTGCGCCGGCGCGGCGTCCTGCTCGCCTGCGTCAGCAAGAACGACCAGGAAACCGTGCAGCGGCTCTGGCACTACGGCCCACATTATCCGGGGCATCGCCTGCTGACGCCGGACCATTTCGTCTGCACCCGGATCAACTGGGGCGACAAGGCGGCGAACATCCGGTCGATCGCCGACGAGCTTGGCTTTGCCCTGGATGCTTTCCTGTTCGTTGACGACAGCGAACGCGAACGCCAGCGCGTGCAGCAGGCGCTGCCGGAGGTGGATGTGCTGGGCAAGGACCTGTTCTCGCTGCGCCGCACTTTGTTGACCGACCCAAGGCTGCAGCAGGTTCGCCTGACCAAGGAGTCCGGCGACCGCAGCGCATTGGTGAAGGCGCGGCTTGAGCGCGGCAAACTGCGCGAGGCCATGGCGGACGAAGCCAGCTTCCTCGCGTCCCTGCGCGTCGAGGCAACAGCCGAACGGCTGACACAGGACCATGAGGCCGACTTGGCCCGCGTGGTGGAACTGATCGCCCGCACCACGCAGTTCAACGCCACCGGCCGCATCTTCAGCCTGGACGAGCTGCGCCGGATCGCCGCCGACCCCAATGGGCGCGTTGTGGTGCTGCGCATGCGCGACCGACTGGCCGATCACGGCCTGGTCGGCGCTGCCGTCGTGCTGGCCGGCGAGATCCTGAACGTCGTCCAAAGTTGCCGTGTCATCGGCCTGGGCGGGGAAAGCACGCTGCTGGACGCCGTCCTCGCCGACCCCGGTTCACACGGGCAGGGACTCACCGGCCGCATCGTGCCGACGGACCGCAACACGCCGGTTCGCAACCTGTACGCGGCACACGGCTTCCATCCCGCCGGCGACGGAGGTTGGCGATTCGACTGGCCGCCACCCTCCCACCGCTATCAGGAGGAAACGATCGATGCTGGATAAACCCCGTTTCCCGTCGGAGGTCGGCGATGCCGCGCCGCCATGCTACGGCGTGGACGCCGATGGAACCTTCTACACATCCGAGACTCAATACGGTCGCCCCGCGCTCATGATCCTGCTCGGTGCCGAGGCAACCGGCGCCGTGCCCGCCATCCTGGCCGAACTGACCCAATGCCGGCCCCGGTTCGCTGCCAGCGGGGCCGACATGTTCGTCATCGTCGATGACGATCCGCGGTCCCTGCCGAAGGCCGGCAAGCTTTGGAGCGGTGCCGGATCAAGCGAACCGGTTGACGGGACCCACCGCCGCCCCGCCATGACGGTTTCTACAGACCGTGCGACGATCCAAGCGGTTACTTCGCCGGACTCCCTTCCTATCCGAACGATAGACTGCGGTGGGTTCCTGGCCCGATGCGGGGTTGGCTCAAGCGACACGCTGATACTGATTCTTGACCGCAACCTTCGCATCGCGATGCGCGCCATTCCCGTCGATCATCCCGCACTCGCCGCGGCCTGCCTCGCCTGTCTGGACGCGCTGCCGGTGGAACCGCCCCGCGACATCCGAACGCCAGCCCCGGCGATCGTCCTGCCAAACCTGCTGCCACCATCGATGTGCCGGGACCTTATCGCCCTGTTCGACTCCAGCCAGACCATCGACGGCGCCGTCGCGCGGGTCGATGCGGCCGGCATGAGCGCCAATGTGGTCGATCATGCCAAAAAACACCGGCGCGATATGCTGCTGGAACCGGACAGCCAGCTTCACGCCATCTTACGGGATCTGCTGCTGAACCGCTGCGCGCCAGAGATAGCCAAGGCGTTTCAAGCCCGCGTGGCGTTCACCGACCGCATTCTGCTGGCGCGCTACGATGGACCCGACGGCCTGTTCCGCCGCCACCGCGACAACACCGCCGCCCATGTGGCGTTCCGGGAGTTCGCGCTATCGATCAACCTCAACGCCGGTGACTACCAGGGCGGCGATCTGCTGTTCCCGGAATACAACGACCACCGGTACGCAATGCCAACCGGCGGCGGGGTGATATTCTCCGCCTCTGTCCTGCATGAGGTCGCACCCGTCACCGCCGGCAGCCGCTATGTGCTGCTGACCTTTCTTCACGGCCAGCGCGCCGAACAGCGCCGGCTGGCCCAAACGTCCGGGTAGCCGCCTACCCCAGCATGGCCAGGAACGTCTGCAATGCTGGAATCACGACCTCCGGCGCATCTTCCTGGATGTAGTGGCCCGCCCCTGGCACACGAATAACCGGCGCCTTCGGCCAAAGCCCCGCGAAATCTGCCAGCGCCAATGCCGGCGGGATGGCTCGGTCCAGCATCCCTTCGATCATCAGCGCCGGCTTGTCGCGCAAGGCCGCAACGCCGGCCGCACCCTCTTTCACGAAATCGCGGATCCGCCCCAGGGCCAGATCCAGCGGGAACTCGATCGCCCCCTTGCAGTCCGCCGGAGTCGCGAAAGGCGCCGCATAGGCTCGGATGAACGTGGGATCGACCCGGTCCAGCCGCTCCAGCCCCACGATCTGCATCACCGACAGAATGCAGGAGCCAAGCTGGGACAGCACCGCCTCGGTCCGTCCCGTCGCCAGCCCGTCGCGGATCCAGCGGAACCAAGGCGTCTCGATCGGGTTCGGTAGATCCCGGCGGCCGGCGGTGCCATATCCCACCACCGTATTCATCAGCACCAGACTGTGGATGCGTTCAGGATGCCGCGCCGCATAACCCACCCCGATCGGGCCGCCCCAATCCTGCATCACCAGGGTAATGTCGCGCAGATCCAACGCGTCGATCAGCGCCGCCAGGTTCGCGACATGGGTGCGCAGTGTGTATGCGCGGTCGGCGGGAGTTTCGCTTTTGCCGAAACCCATATGGTCGGGGACAACCACCCGATGAGTCGCCGCCAGGGCGGGAATGAACCGGCGCCAGATATAACCCCAGGTCGGTTGGCCGTGCAGTAACAGCACCGGCCGGCCAGCGCCCTCATCGGCATAGTGCTGGCGGAACCCGGCGGCGTCCGTGAAATGCGGGGTGAACGG
>DAIEHR010000233.1 GCA_027353465.1 Acetobacteraceae bacterium
GTGACATGCGCCGGGTCCGGAACAAGCTGCGCCACATACACCGTAATGATCGGCTCGATCGACATGTTCGCGAACATCAGCAGCATGCCGGTGGCCAGCATCGCCAGCACCGCACCCTTGTTATGCACGGACCCCAGCCCAGCCCTGTGCTTGACCCCCGGTGCCCGACGTGGCCTGGGCTCCTCCTTGATCAGGAACGTCGTCGCCAGGAACGCCAGGAAGATGATCGCCCCGGCCGCCAGAAACGTCATGCGGATACCGATCAACTGCGGCAATGCGCCGCCGATCAGCGGCCCCGCCAAATTCCCGGCCATGATGCCCGATGACATCATGCCCAGCGCCCAGGCCGTATTCGCGCGTGGCGTCTGCGTAGCGACCAGGATCATCGACCCCGAGGAATACCCGCCCAGCAAACCGGCCAGCAACCGAAGCGCGACAAGCTGATAGACGTTCTGCGACAACCCGATCAGCGACATCGCCACCGCCATGCCAAGGCTCGCCCGGATCAGCATCAGCTTGCGCCCGTATTGATCACCCAGCCGCCCCCACAGCGGCGCGAACATCGCCGCGGTCAGGAACGTGGCGCCATACGCCGCCCCCGACCATTCGGCGATCGCGGCATGGTCGGACACCCCCAACTGCTCCACGTATAACGGCAGGAACGGCAGCAGCAGCGTCATCGCAACGATCGTGGTGAACGATCCAAACACGCAGACCCACAGGTTGCGTTTCCAGTCGGCGGAGCCGGCATCCTCGTTCATCGCGCGGGCTGGCCCATCGCCGGGATCACCTTGTCGGCGAACAATGCCAGGCTGGCGGCGGTTTGCTCGTAGCTCATCGGCCCAAGCCGGAACTGCATGATAAGCCCGCCGACCCCGCTCGCCCGCAACGGCGCCAGCTTCTCCGCCACCGTAGCCGGTGAGCCGTAAACCAGTGCATGTTCCACCGAGGCATGCGCCGGCTGAGCAGCGCCCTCCGGCGGCATCGGCAGGATGGACGCCCCTTGTTCGGCATAGATGCGCTTGCGCATGGCCACGCGATGCTCGTGCATTGCGATGAACGCGGGCACGGCGATGCGTTCTGCCTCGGCATCGGTCTCCGCGACGAAGACATTGCGCCAAACCCAGCATTCGTCCGCCTTGGCGGCAACCGTTGCCTCATCCATGCCCAATCCGCGCAATGTCTGGCGATACAGCTCCATGCGAGAGGCCGTCACCGCATTGCTCTGCACGTTCATCATGAACGGATTGCCCCGCCGAGCGATGTCCAGCATCCCATGTTCCGTCGCCGCGGCTCGAATCACATATGGATGCGGTTTGGTAAACACCGCCGGGCGCAGTTCCGGCAGCTTTAGATCGAAGAACCGGCCGTGGTGTTCAACCGGCTTGCCCTTCCAGGCCTCGAACATGATGGCCTCGGCTTCCTCGAAACGGGCCTGAGCCTCCGTATGGTCGATGCCATACCCTTGGTAGTCATAAATATTGTAGGCAGTGCCCCGGCCCAGGCCGACGATCAGCCGCCCTTTGCTGATGTGGTCGATCAGCGCCACCTGTTCGGCCATCCGAATCGGGTGATGCAACGCCATCTGCGCCACCGCGAACCCGATCCGGGCCCTGGTCGTCGCGACCGCCAGCGCGGCGGCGAACGCCACCGGATCGACATAGGCGACAATGCCGTCGAAATGGTGTTCCGCCAGCCAGATCGTATCGAACCCAAGCGCGTCAGTCAGGCGGGCTTCCTGCAACGTCTCATCGATCACCCGGCCATCGTCGGCGGCCGACATGCTGTCGGGAAACAGAAAGTTCGAAAATCTCATCCGGCGCCCTTCCTAAGGTTCCGGCAGCATCCGACGGCGCGGCTTTGCAGGCAATGGCCGTTCTGGTACGACCGCGTTGAAGGAGCGCATATGAGCTATGAACCCACCCGAGCGGATTTCGCTCAGCCAGTCCGGATCGATCTGTATTCCGATACCCACACGCGGCCCTCGCGCGCCATGAAAGAGGCGATGATGGCGGCGGAAATGGGCGATGAGCAGGGCGGGTCGGACCCGACCGTGTGGGCGCTGTGCGACATGGCAGCGGCGCTTTTGGGTAAGGAAGCGGCGGTGTTCATGCCCTCTGGCACCATGTGCAACCAGGTCGCGGTGGCGACCCATTGCCGCCCCGGCGACGAAATTCTGGCGCACGAGGACGCCCATATCCAGGCCAGTGAGGCCGGCGGTCCCGGCGCGATCAGCGGCGTGATGATCCGTGGTCTGCAAGGCCCTCGCGGCGTGTTCAGCGCCGAAACCCTGCAAGCCGCGATCCGCCCGGTGAACCGTTACTCCCCGCCGCAGACGCTGGTGGAGGTGGAGCAGACCGCCAACAAAGGCGGCGGCGCATGTTGGAAGGTTTCGGAACTGAAGTCGGTCGCCGATGTCGCCCATGCGCATGGCATGCGGGTCCACATGGACGGCGCCCGCGTGCTGAACGCGGCGGTAAAGCTGGGCGTTGCCGCGCGCGATGTGGTTGCGGACTGTGACACCGTCTGGCTGGACTTCACCAAGGGCCTCGGCGCCCCGCTCGGAGCCGTGCTGGCGGGCTCCAAGGACTTTATCGGTGCCGCCTGGCAATGGAAGCAGCGCCTGGGCGGGTCGATGCGCCAGGGTGGCATGAACGCCGCCGCCTGTATCTATGCACTGCAACACAATGTTGACCGGCTGGCGGACGACCATGCCAACGCCGCATCCCTGGCGCGCGGCATGGCGCAAATCGAAGGCATCACGGTAGAGACGCCGGAAACCAATCTGGTGTTCTTCGACACCAAGGCCGCCGGCCTGACGGCGGCCGAGTTCGCCGCCCGCCTGCGCCCGCATGGCGTAACGATCTCGGTATCCGACACCTATCGCGGCCGGGCCTGCACGCATCTGGATGTTGATGCGGGGATGATCGAGGAAGCGGTCGCGATCATGCGGTCGGTCACCGCGCGCTAACGACGGACAAGCCGGCGGATCTGGTGATGCTCGCTATCCGCCACCAGCACGCTGCCATCCGGCGCCACCAGCGCCCCATGCGGGCGGGCCAGGCCAGAGGCGATGGTGGTGACGATCCAGGTCCTGGCGTCGATCATCCGGATGGCGTGGCTTTCGGTGTCCACCACGTAGATATTCCCCTCCGGATCGACGGCCATTTCCTTCGGAGCGTCAAAGACAGCGAAGCGTGCGTCTCCGCCATCCCCGGCATAGCCCCGGGCGCCGGTTCCGGCGACGGTTTCGATGATGCCGTCACGAATACGGCGGATGCGGCTTCCCTGCCGCTCCATGACATACAGCGACCCATCCGGGGCGAAGGCCACGGCGCGGGCGCCGAACACCCCAGCCTGTTCAGCCGGGGCGCCATCGCCGGTATGGGCGGCCTCCCCGGTTCCGGCGGCGGTGGCGATGGTGCCCGCGCGCAGGTCCACGACTCTGACGCGATGATCGGCGACGTCGGCGATGAACAATTGCGACTGGTCGGGGCTTAGGGCCAACCCGTTCGGTTCAGCCAGTCCGGCGGATGAAGCTGGGCCGCCATCGCCGCCGAATACCCCGCTTCCATCGCCGGCAAGTGTGCGGATCACGCCGTCGGTATCGACCACCCTGACCCTGCGATTCAGGCGATCGGCGAAAAACACCCGGCCGGACGCATCAGTGACCACGCCATACGGCTCGTTCAATTGCGCGCGTGTGGCCGGACCGCCATCGCCGGCGAAACCACGCTCACCAACCCCGCAGATCGTCGAAATCAACCCCGTGCCGCTATCGATACGACGCAGGCAATGATTGAAAGTATCGGAAAAAATCAAGCTGCTATCGACGGAAAACGTCATATCAAACGGATTGTTCAACTTCGCGCCAAGCGCGGACGATCCGTCCCCGGAATAGCCCTGCTCGCCCGTTCCAGCGACGATTTGCACGATCCATTCACCGTTTTTCATCCCGATTTCCCCCCTCGACCCGGCACGATGGTTGTCGGGTGCTTCATGTCAAGCGTAGGATCACCGCAATCGACGGACAGTCGGAGGAAAACCAAGCTATGGATACGAACGTCGCCCAAGCGCCGCAAAGCCCACAGGTTCGCGGTCTCTATGACAGGCTGGAAGACCGTTGCCTGATGCGCGACCAAAAGGGCGCGTCAGACGTCTACTATGAACTGGTCCGTGCCGGCCGTCCGCTGAATGAGATCGTAGCCGAGGGCGTGCGGATTCACGCACCCTATACTCATGTGCCGTATCACGAGCGGATCGACGACGGGTACCCCAATTTCGTCAACAACGACCACTGCCTCCTCTCCGCTCGGGCCACCATCAATCTGACCCGCATGCTGCCCGCCCATCTGGCGATGCTGCCGATGGCGCAGACCGTCTGGTACATCCCGACCGGACTGGATATCTGGAACCAGAAGATCGACAAGGCGCCGGGTCATTACACCCGCCACCGTGGCAATAATCAGGTGGAGGAAAACCCGCCCGCCCCCGTGGCGTACTGGCCGGATCAGGAACCGCTGGCGCAGACCGGCCCCTTGAAGGAACGATTGAACAACTGGATGACCCAGGTGCATCGCGGCCAGGTCATCGACGCCTACCGCATGTTCCTGGGCAACATGCAGAACCCAGCCGAACGAAAGGACGTGCTGGCCGAGATGTGCTTCGCCGGCCTGATCGATGTGCAGGACCGCGTGCTTCACAACCGCTCTTACACCACCGGCCACAAAGCCTATCGCGCACGCGCGACGGTTGAACTCGGCAACGCCCTTGGATGGGAAAACGCCCACAATGTGATCTATGCCGGTGCCCTGGATATCGCCGTCGGGCCGCGCTGGTATTCGACGTATGAGGTCGCCTGCAACTACATCAAGATGATGATTGAGGGCGAAACGCTGCGCGCCATCCCCTATGGCGGCGTCAGCGAGGCCGAACTCGCGATGCTTCGGAATCAGGAGCCAGTCAACCAGCAGGAAGCTGCCGAACTCACCACAGCAGTGGTCCGCCAGGGCGAGATCGAAACCCTGGAAGCCCTGACCAAGCTGTTGAAAGCCGGCAAGGACCCGAGACGAATCCTGGATGTCCTTCAAATCGCGGTCGGGCAGATCGTGATGGAAACGCAAGACCCCAACGCGTTCAACATGCCGCATCATTGTTACGAGTACCACAATACGCTGGCATGGTTCTGGGACAATTTCGACCATCCCAGGCGCCTGCGGCTGCTGTATGTGGCAGCGATGTTCGCCAATCGCGTCGCCTATAACCAGCAAGGCTTGGGCGAGGTGCATCCCATACCGCTGAAAGTTCCCGCCGGTGCCGGCGCGATGAGCGCGGACCAAATGCTGGATCGCATCGACACTGCGATTTGCGCCCTCAACGGCGCCGAGGCCATCGGCTGGGTCCAGGCGTACTGCGACAACGTGTCCGAACGCGACAAGCTGGTGCAGCGGATCGCCCTGTCTTCCTGCAAGCTGGGCAACGACCCGCACAACCAGGAAATTGCCCAGTGCATGCTGATGGATTTCGGCACCAACCGGCAGCCGGACCGGGATCGGTTGCTGCTGGCCGCCGCCTATCATACCGCGATGCACCGCAAATATGGCGATCCGGGGGAACCGTCGCGCCGGTTTGGGCAGGCGATGGGCTTCGCGGAATTGCATTGATCGAAGGAACCGGACCATGACCCTCTCCATTCGTCCGCTCGACCCGGTGTCCCGCCCGTTCTTCGGCGGTGAAGTATCGGGCATCGACATTACCAAACCGCTGACCCGCGAGCAGGCGGCGGCGATCGACAAGGGCATGGACCAATACGGTGTGCTGGTGTTCCACGGCCAGCATTTCGACGACGAAACCCAGTTGGCATTCTCCCGCAACTTTGGCGACCTGGAAGAAGCATCCGGCGACCTGAACTGGGGCAAGGCTCGGCGGATCGCCTCCCCGCTGGTGAATGACATTTCCAACCTGGATAACGACAATCAGGTCATGGCGCGTGACAGCCGCAGGCGTTTGTTCAGCCTGGGTAACCGGTTGTGGCATTCCGACAGTTCGTTCAAGGCGGTGCCGGCGAAATATTCGTTACTATCCGCACGATCAATTCCGTCCGCCGGCGGCAATACCGAATTCGCCGACATGCGCGCCGCCTATGACACGCTGGATGATGACCTGAAGGCGGAAATCGCCGATCTAATCTGCGAGCACAGCCAGCTATACTCCCGCGCGCAGCTCGGTTTCGCGGATTTCACCGATGAGGATCGCGTCCGTTTCAAGCCGGTTCTGCAACGGCTGGTGCGCATCCATCCGTCCACCGGACGCAAGTCGCTATACTTGGCGTCCCACGCCGGAACAATCGTCGGCTGGCCGGTGCCGGAGGCGCGGGCTTTGCTGCGCGACCTGATCGAACATGCCACCCACCGGAAGTTCGTCTATGCGCACGAATGGAAGCAATGGGACTTGGTGATGTGGGACAACCGAGCGACGATGCATCGCGCTCGGCCGTTCGACCCGAAGGAGGTGCGGGATATGCACCGCACGACGGTGGCGTGCGAGCGGTCCACCATGGCCGAGGCGGCGTAGCGGGGCGAAGGGCAGGATTAGATGCAACCTAGGCAACGCGAAGCGCATTCGTAGCCGCCTGCCACGGCACAATGTCGGCCCCGTGCCTACGCCACGAATGGGTGCGACTGCTGACCGATAGACCAGACTGGGCGCGCCTTCTGTGATGACCGTACCGGTTGGAATCACCAGCAGATTCTGTCACTGTCAAAATGGGAAGGACAACGACGGTCAGGACATGCTGCAATCGACCCACGAAGGTACCTGGGATCCGTGCCGTGAACGCAACTGGCCTATATCACAAATGAGTGATAATAAAAATTGATATTCGATAGCTGAGATCATACTCGGGCACCATTTCGATACTGAAGGTGTGTCGGATCACTCCGGTGTCCGCCTCGGCATTATTCCCTAGAAGATGAGAAAAAAAACTGAAACGACCCGTTTGTCCACAATATATAGGGCATCACGTCAGTCGGAACGTCCTATATGGTGTGTGCTCTGGGCGCGGAATGGGCTTTTTCAGCAGCCTACTAGTGCATGCCAGAGTCCCGCGTCCTCGCTTTGACCCCTACAGGGTGTTCGAACCTACGTTTCAGCCCCTGGGGGCTTGGCGTGCAATTTTAAACAAATCGGCAGGTGATCGTTCAACCACCCATTTGCTTCATTATTACATACATGTTCTGGTTCGCAAATAATAATGATATCGGGGCGTTATGACCTCTCAATCCTCGTTCAGTGTATATTCATACGCGGACAATTCGTACACGGGCACCTTCCAGGGAGCTGATCCGGGATTTCAAACCAGCAGTACCTATGATCCCTTGGGAGGCTCGTTGCCTACAGGCGGCAGTGCTAGCTATTCTATCGGTCCTGGCGGCTCCTCGTATGCGACATCATCACAAGGTATCGCTGCGATTGACGGATTATTTTCGGCAATTTTAATCCGAGCGCCCACGGCTGCTGAGCTATCCGCGGCGAAATCTTATCTTGCAAGTGGCGCGACGCTTGGCGCTTTGCGGGCAGCTATCGCTTTTGGCGGGGTGGGCACAATCGCTGTGCAGTCGGTCATCCAGAACGTCCTGGGCCGGAGTGCGACCGCCTCGGACACACCCTGGATCCAGACGAACCAGCAATACCTCGCCGGCGGCGGAACGCTGGCGCAGGTCATCAGCGCCATTGCGCTGTCTTCCGCCGGGGTGACCGTGCTGGACGACGTCATCCAGAACGTCCAGGGCCGGAGTGCGACCTCAGACGACACGGCCTGGATCCAGGCGAACCAGCAATACCTCGCCGGCGGCGGCACGGTGGCGCAGGTCATTAGCGCCCTTGCATTGTCTTC
>DAIEHR010000235.1 GCA_027353465.1 Acetobacteraceae bacterium
GGCCTTCGCCCGCCATGACGAGAGAGGTGGATGGCGGGCCTTCGCCCGCCATGACGAGAGAGGTGGATGACCGGCCTTCGCCCGCCATGACGGCGGAGAAAGTCCCCGCGACCGCCGTCTTCCTTACGCTGATCGTCGTGCTCACCAAGCCAAGCCCGGTCACACCAATTGCCGCACGTCGGTCAGCCGGCCGGTCACCGCGGCGGCGGCGGCCATCGCCGGGGAGAGTAGGTGCGTCCGGCCGCCCGGGCCTTGCCTGCCCTCGAAATTGCGGTTGGACGTGCTGGCGCAACGCTGCCCCGGGGTCAGCTTGTCCGGGTTCATGCCCAGGCACATCGAACAGCACGGATCCCGCCACTCGAAGCCAGCCTCCAGCAGAATCCGGTCCAAGCCTTCCTGCTCCGCCTGCAATTTCACCAGGCCGGAGCCCGGCACCACCATCGCCTGCACCCCAGCCGCCACACGCCGCCCCTTCGCCACGGCGGCGGCCGCCCTGATATCCTCGATCCGCCCGTTGGTGCAGGAGCCGATGAACACCACGTCGATCCCCAGGTCCTGCATCGCCTGACCCGGCTTCAGCGCCATGTAGTCCACCATGCGCTGCAACTGGGCGCGCTTGCCCTCGTCGGATTCGTCCGCCGGGTTCGGCACCACGCCGGTCACCGGAACGACCTGACCCGGAGTCGTTCCCCAGGTCACCATCGGCGCGATCTCCGCCGTCGTCAGCCGCACGATGGTATCGTAATGCGCGCCCGCATCGCTCGGCAGCGTCTTCCAGTAAGCCACCGCCTGCTCTAACGCCTCGCCCTTCGGCGCGAAGTCACGCCCGCGCAGATAGTCGAACGTGGTCTGGTCCGGCGCGATCAGGCCCGCCTTGGCGCCGGCCTCGATCGACATGTTGCTGACCGTGCAGCGCCCGGCGATATCCAGCGCGCGGATCGTGTCGCCGGTATATTCGATGACATGCCCATTGCCGCCGGCGGTGGTGATCTTGCCGATGATCGCCAGCACGATGTCCTTCGCCGAACAGCCGAAGCCCAGCGTGCCCGACACGTCGATCTGCATGTTTTTCGCCGGGTTCTGAAGCAGGGTCTGGGTGGCCATCACATGCTCCACCTCCGACGTGCCGATGCCGAACGCCAGCGCGCCCAGCGCGCCATGGGTCGAGGTATGGCTGTCGCCGCACACGATAGTCGTTCCGGGCAGCGACAACCCAAGCTCCGGCCCAATGATGTGAACGATGCCCTGACGCTTATCCAGAATGGGGATATAGGGAACGCCGAATTCCTTGACGTTCTTCTCCAGCGTTTCGACCTGGATGCGGCTGTCTTCTTCCTTGATGTCGGCCGGTATGCGCGAGCCAACCGTCGGGATATTATGATCGGCCACCGCGATCGTGCAGTCCGGACGGCGCAGCTTGCGGCCGGCCATGCGCAGCCCCTCGAACGCCTGGGGGCTTGTCACCTCATGCACAAGGTGGCGGTCGATATAAAGGATGCAGGTGCCGTCAGGGAGTCTCTCGACGACGTGGTTGTCCCAGATCTTGTCGAATAGGGTGCGTGGCCTGCTGGCGGACATGTTTGCTCCCAAGAGTAGTCACTGTCTTCATGCGGTCGAAACCACTGATTTGAACGATCGATCCGCGTAGTGCAACCCGTTCGCGGTCAGCCCAGCCATGCCAGGGCGCTTTTGGCCGCCGCGACGCCGGTGCTGAAGCAGGCTTGCAGCAGATAGCCGCCGGTCGGGGCCTCCCAATCCAGCATCTCCCCGGCCACGAAAACCCCCGGCCGCTCGCGCAGCATCAGCGTCCCATCCAGCGCATCAATCCGCACACCGCCCGCCGAGGAGATCGCCCGGGCAATCGGCGCGGTTGCGGTCAGGCGGATGGGCAGCGCCTTGATCAACGATGGCAGGTCGGCGGAGGCGCCGGCATGCAACGCCTCTTGCACCAGGCCGACGGCCTCCGGCGTCAGGCCCGCCTGCTTGCGCAACGTATTCGCCAGCGACTGGCTTCTTCTCGGTCCGCCGAGACGGTCTATCAGCACCGCCAGCGTCAGGTCCGGCCGCAGATCGACATGGATCGTCGCCGAACCGTCCGACTGGATCGCATCGCGCAGCCGGCCCGACAGCGCGTAGATCGCCCCACCCTCGATCCCGGTTTCGGTGATCAGCGCTTCTCCGCGCACCGTCTCGGTGCCGAACCGGATCGCCAGCCGCTTCAACGGGTGACCGGCGAACCGGGACCGCAGGATCGGCGACCACTCGACCGCGAACCCGCAATTGGCGGGCTGGAACGGCGCGACCGCACCGGGCAGATAGTCCGTCCACCCCGCATCGGACCCCAACCGGGGCCAGGACGCCCCGCCCAGCGCCAGGATCGTCGCGTCGGGCATATCGGTGGCCCAACCGTCCGGGGTGGCGAAATGCAGCCGTCCCTCGGCGTTCCAACCCTGCCAGCGATGACGGGTCCTGAAGCCGACTCCCAGCGAGTCAAGCCGACGCAACCACGCGCGCAGCAATGGCGAGGCCTTCATCGCGGTTGGAAACACCCTGGCGCTGCTGCCGGTGAAGGTCGGCTGACCGAGGCCGTTGCACCAGGCGATCAGCGCCTCGGGCGGGAACGCCGCGATGATAGGCTCAAGCCAGGGTCGGGCGGCTCCATAGCGCGAGAGGAACACCGGCAGCGGTTCGGCGTGGGTCAGGTTCAGGCCGCCGCGTCCGGCCATCAGCAGCTTGCGCCCGACCGATGGCATTTGGTCGTAAATCGTGACGGCGATGCCTGCTGTCGCCAAAACCTCGGCCGCCATCAGCCCAGCCGGGCCGCCGCCGATAATCGACGTGGTGCGTGTCATGCGGGGCGCCGGGTGGACTTGGCGATGTAGCAGGCGTGGATGGCGAGCCTACGCCCGCCATAATGAGTGGCGTTAGCGGCTCGGTTATCAGTCAGGACGCCGTGGCAATTCGCCACCCCAGCCTGGCAGGTCGAAAACCATGCAGGTCGTGCTGGCCGTCGCGCACAGGCGGCCGCGTGCATCCACAACCTTGCCCTCGGCAACCGCCGATCGCCGGCCGCCGTGGACCAGCCTGCCTTCAGCCAAGAGTTCACCGGATGCAATTGTCACCGCCCGAACGTAGTTCACCTTGATCTCCAGCGACGTATAGGCCCGTCCCTTGGGCAAGGTCGAATGAACCGCGCAGCCCATGACCGAATCGAGCAGGGTCGCCAGGATCCCGCCATGCATCGTGCCAATCGGATTGTAGTGATACTCGGCCGGAGTCAGATGCATGACCACAAGGCCAGACTCTACATCGCTCATAGTCAGCCCGATCAGCGAGGCGAAAGGGGCCGGCGGCACTGTTCCGTCCCGCAGACCCCGCAGAAGGTCCAGCCCCGCCATGCCTTTGCTCGCCTCGGCGGTCAGCGCCGGGTCGGTCCAGCTATAGGTGCGTTCGCGATTCATGCGTGTTGCAGCCGAGTGGTCACGACCTGATAACCCGGGCCGTCCACCCGCCGCCCGGTTGCCGGATCCACCAGCAAAGGATCGACGCGCTCCCCGGTTTCAGCGTTGACGATTTGCACCAGGCGGTCGTCCGGCGGAAAATGCTTGTTGCCAAACGCCATCATCGCCAGCAGCACAGGACGGAAATCCCGGCCGCGCTCGGTTAGCACATACTCGTCGCGCGGTGGCCGCTCGTTATACTGCCGCCGCTCCAGCAGCCCCGCCTCCACCAACGCCGTCAGGCGCCGAGTCAGCATATTCGGCGCGATCCCCAGACTTTCGGAGAATTCGTCGAACCGCGACAGCCCGCGGAATGCATACCGCAGAATCAGGATGCTCCACCACTCTCCGACATGCTCCAGTCCGCGCGCGATCGGACATTGCATGGAGCTGAAACTCTTGCGCTGCATTTTACAAGCACCCACTTAGAAACTACGATGTTGATAGTTGGTTATCACCGACCCCACCGTCAATAGGTAGAATCCCCGACGCCCTAGGGAGTAACGAGCATGCAGGCAGAATTTCATTTTGATTTCGGCAGCCCGAACGCGTACCTCGCCCACCGCGTTATTCCCGCCATCGAGGCCCGCACCAAGGCCCAGTTTCGCTACGTTCCAGTTCTACTGGGCGGGGTCTTCAAAGCCACCGGCAACCGCTCCCCGATCGAGGCGTTCGGCGGCATTCGTAACAAGCTGGAGTATGATCGCTTGGAAACCGAGCGGTTCCTGCGAAAACATCGGATCGAGGATTACGTCCGCAATCCGTTCTTTCCGGTCAACACCCTGATGATGATGCGCGGAGCGGCGGCAGCCGAGATGGATGGCGGGCTGGCCGGCTACGTTGACGCCATGTTCCATCACATGTGGGAGGCACCGAAAAAGCTGGACGAGCCAGACGTGTTCCGCGACGCGCTGATCGCCTCTGGCCTGGACGCCGACGCGATCCTGTCGCGGATCCAGGATCCGGCGGTAAAATCCCGGCTGATCGCCAACACCGAAATGTCGGTCGCCCGAGGTGCTTTCGGTTCGCCCACCTTCTTCGTTGGCGACGCGATCTACTTCGGTAAGGACAGGCTGCTTGATGTGGAGGAAGCAATCACGGCGATCGTTTAGCCGCCTCGGCGGCTTTTGTGATTTCAACGAAACGGCCGAACCAGCCTCCATCGTTGCGGCGGGCGGAGGAGGTTGTCACCCAATCCCGATCGGCGAGGTTGTTTGCCTCGCTGCCTGGGTATGGCTCAGGGCATCCCGTGGTAGGGGCTGTCGCGAAAAAGCAAGAATCTGACGCAGATGACGGTCTTTGACGCAACCAGCAGCGCCCGTTCCTGGCCCGCGAGCACCGGCCCATCACCAAGGAAATCTTCGCCTCCATCGTGGCCTATGCGCTGGCCACCGCGTTGTTCGGCGGCTCCACGCCTATGATGTCCACCTGGTTGATCGAAATCACCGGCAACAAGGCCGCCCCCGGCCTGTGGATGGCGTTCGCCGGGGCCTGCGGCCTGATCGCCACGGTCGCGATCTACAGCCAAAAAATGCGTAGGTACCAAGGTTCGACAGTTGGCCTGACCGAGCGCCTTGTTTTCGCCTGTATCATAGCCCATCCGTTACGGTGATACGTCACATTGGAAACAAGCCTCATGCGCCGCGCCCTCTGGCTGGTTCCGATCCTTCTGTCGATCGGCGGCCGTTATCTGCCCCCCGCCACGTCAGATTATGGCTATGCGCAACCGGGCTATGCCCAACCCGAGTATCCACCGACCGCTTATGCGCCCCAGGAATACGCGCCCCAAGGTTACGCGGCGCCCGGTTATCCGCCGCAGGGCTACCCGCAACCGGGTTACGATCCGTACGCAGGATATCCCGGCTACAGCTATAACGACGGAGCCCCGGTTTTCTATGACAGTGGCGCCGCCGTCCCGCTGGTATTTTTCGGCGGTGGATGGGGCTATTATGACCATGATCGTCAATGGCACCGCGCCCCGGAAGGCATATCACGCGACCTCTCAGCCCGCCGGGACGGCGGCGGCGATTTCCACCCCAACGGCCCGGGCCGGCCGCAGGCCTCGCCCCAAGGACGGCCCCCGGGCGGCGACCAATATCGCGGCCAGCCCCAGGCCAATCAACAACAGGGCTTCCATCCCGCCGCACAGCCGTGGGAGTTCCATCCTGGAGGACAACCGCAACGCCCTATTCCCCCCGTTGGGGTTCCCCAGCCCAGGCAAGGGCAGCCACAACCGCAGGCGCGGCAGCAAGAACAACCGCGCCAGCAAGAGCAGCATCGGGGATGCGACCCGAACCAACGCTGTTAGCGAAAGTCCGTTCCGGGGGAGAACTCCGCCATCGTCCCCTTGGCGCGGCGAAACAACTCCTTCGATCGAGGCGCCGGGCGCCCGGAGCCTCACCACCGCAAGGCATGGATGGCGGGCCTGCGCCCGCCATGACGATGTGAGGCCGGTGACATCCGTCAAGCGACCCGCTTATTGCGCGGCGTCTCCTAACCAACCCCGGGGCACGACAGGACGGCTACTTCGCCGACATCGGATCCAGCCCGGTGGCGACGATCGTGGCCCGAGCCTCCGGTGAAGCGAGGAAGCGCAACAGTGCCGCGCCAGCGCCGGCATGATCCGCGCCGGTTACAACCCCGGCGGAGAAGACGGTAAATTTCTGCACCTCGGCCGGCAGAGGCCCCAACAAGTCGATGCCCTGGATCGGCTTCAGCTCGCTGATCTGTTGGAACCCGATCTCCGCATCCCCGCGCGCGACAACGCCGCCAACCGGTTCGGCCGGGATCATGCGGGCTTTCCCAGCCATCTGCTCCGCGATACCCATCTTCTTGAACATCTCGTGGGAGATATAAACCCCGCTCGCGCTGTCCGAATAGGCCACTGACTTCGCTGCCAGCAGCGCCTTCCTCAGCGCGTCCACCGAACTGACATCGGGATGCGGCGCCCCGTGCCGCACCACGACGCCGATCCCCGAACGCGCCAGATCGACCCGGCTGCCGGCAGCGACCTTGCCCTGGTCGATCAACGCGCCCAGCGAGTAGCCGACCATGATCACGACATCGATCTTTTCGCCGCGCTTCAGCCGCTGCGGCACCGCATCGACCGTGTCGCCCATGCTGGGGCCCCACGCCAGATCCAGCTTATCACCGCTTTCCTTCTCGAACGCCGGCGCCAGCGCCTTCAACGCCGCGGCAAATCCGCCGGAACTGACGACTCGCACCTCGTCCGCCCGCGCCGCGGCAACAAACACCAGCAGGCCGCACAGCAGCGCGAGGTGGAAACGAAACTTCATAACCATGGTTCTCCTGTTCGTCGCGACTCATGCCGAAGCCAAGGCTTGGCAAACCCGGTCGATGCCACCGGCTCGGCCTGCGCGCCAGAGGAAACCGACCTATCGCAATGGTCGGTGGGCCGTTTCCCGCATACCGGCGATGGTGATGAAACTGACCGCGGCGGCGGCCATAACATAGGCCGTCGGTGCCATCTTCGAGCCCGTCGTGTCGATCAGCCACTGCGAGATGAACGGCGCAAATCCCCCGAAAATCGCCACCGCCAGGGCATACGACGACGACATCCAGGCAGACCGGCCGCGCGTCGGAAAGATCTCGGCGATCGCCGCCGGGCCTGGTCCGGAGAACAACGAAATCGCGAAGGCAAATACGATCTGGACCAGAACGACACTGGCAAACCCATAGCCGCCGGTCAGCACATAGAACGCGGGAATCGGCAACACGAAACACAGCGCGCACGACGCCAGCAATAGCGCCTTGCGTCCAATCCGATCAGACAGCGCGCCCATGGACGGCACCAGAAGCACCAGCGCGACCAAACTCGCCGTGGAAGCCCACAGCGACTGGGCGGCGGTCAAATGCAACTGCGTCCGCGTATAGGTCGGCATATAGGTCAGGAAGACATAAAACGACACGGTCCACAGCACGGTAAAGCCGAACGCCTTGACCGCGTGGCCGAATGTGGACGCCTCCGCCGCCGCCCCTTCGGCGATCGCTTCGCGGTAGGCCGGGGTCTCATCGACCTCCCGCCGCAGCCAAAGACCGATCGGCCCGAACAGGCCGCCCAGCAGAAAGGGAATGCGCCAACCCCATTCGTCGATTGCCCCCGCCCCGATCGTCGAGGTCAGCAGCGCCGACAGCGCGACGCCCAAAAGACTGCCCCCGGCAACCGACATCTGCTGAAAGCTGGTGTAAAGGCCGCGTTTACCCTCCACCGACCATTCAGCCATGAACGCGGTCGCGCCGCCCCACTCGCCGCCGGTGGAAAATCCCTGCAGCAACCGAGCCAGCAACAGCAGAATGGGCGCCCATACACCGATCGTGGCATAGGTCGGCAGCACGCCGATCATCACCGTCCCCACCGCCATCATCAAAATCGTCAGGATCAGCGCCGGCTTGCGACCCCGCGTATCGCCCATCCGCCCGATGACGATCCCGCCTAACGGCCGGAACACCAACCCCACGCCAAAAATCAGAAATGTATTAAGCAAGGAGGAGCGCGGATCACCCTTTGGGAAGAAGTTCACCGCCAGCGACCCGGCAAGAAAGCCGAAAACGCCGAAATCGTACCATTCCATGACGTTGCCGATCGTCGCGGCATAGATTGCCTTACGGCTCTGCGCCTCGGTCGGCTTCGTCGATCCCGTCATAAGCGACCCCCGACTATTTGACGCATCGAAGCATGCGGATGTGGGGACGGGAAGTGTCCAGGCGGGATATGCCTAATCCGAGGTGCTGCGCGAACCGGAGGGAACCATGGCGCGACGACGGGCCACCGCCGCTTCATGAGCTTCATAGCCGTGGGAGAATGTGTGACCGCCCGACCCGTCCGTCACGAAATACAGGTCATCACTGTCCGCCGGATGCAGCGCCGCCTGGATACTATCCAGCCCGGGCGAGCAGATCGGCGCCGGCGGCAACCCAACGCTGCGGTAGGTGTTGAACGGGTCATCCCGCATCAGTTCCGACTTGGTCAGATGGTGGTCCAACACCCCTGCCCCGTTACTGGCGAGATAGACCACCGTCGGGTCCGCCTGCAGCCGCATGCCCCGGCGAAGCCGATTGAGGTAAACCGCGGCAACGTGCGGTCGTTCCTCGGGCTTTGCCGTCTCCCGCTCAATGATGCTGGCCAGAATGAGCGCATCCCTCGGGCTGGCCAGTGGCAAACCCGGCGCTCGGGCGGCCCAGGCCGCGGCCAGGGCCTTGTCCATGGCAATTTTGGCACGTCCAACCAAAGCCGCCCGGTCGGCGCCGTATTCATACTGGTAGGTCTGCGGCAGTACAGACCCTTCATCCATCGTCCGAACCTCACCGGTCATCGCATCGGTTCGGCGGACTACACCCAGAATTTGCTGAGCTGTCAGCCCCTCGGCGATGGTCAGGTGATGTTCCACCGGGCGGCCGGTGCGCAGAATGGCCAGTACCTGACGGATCGACACATGGGCCGGGAACGCGAACTCCGCGGCGTGCAAGATGCCATCTCGTTCGGTTAGCCAAACCGCCGCGCGAAACAACAGCGGCCGAGCGATCACACCGTCGGAAGCCAGTGAGTCGGCAAGTTGAACCGTACCGCCGCGGGGCACGACGATCGCCCGCGCGTCAGCAAGCGGGCCGGGCCGTTGCAGCACGGCGGACCACCAGAAGGCGCCGCCAAAGCCAGCACTAGCCAGACCCGCTATGACCGCAAGTCCAATCGCAACCCGCCGCGGCCAACGCCGAACGGGTTGCGCCGGATCAGTGGGCGGCGCGGAAGATGACAGAGGCGTTGGTGCCACCGAATCCAAAGCTGTTGGATAGGGCCACCTTGATCTTGCGTTGCTGCGCCGTCTTCGCCACCCGATCAATCACGCTCTCGCGGCTGGGGTTGTCCAGGTTCAACGTCGGCGGAGCAACGCCGTCGCGGATCGCCAGGATAGAGAACACAGCCTCGATCGCGCCGGCCGCGCCCAGCAGATGGCCGGTCGCCGACTTGGTGGAGGACATGGCCAGACCACGCGCGGAGTCGCCGAACAGACGTTCGACAGCCTCCAGCTCCAGGTCGTCGCCCATCGGGGTCGAAGTCCCGTGCGCGTTGACATATTGGATATCGGCCGGGCTGAACCCGCCGCTTCGCATTGCCGCCCGCATCGCCCGGAACGCACCGTCATGGCCCTCTGCCGGGGCGGTGATGTGATGAGCGTCGCCTGACATGCCGTAGCCCGACACCTCGGCATAGATTTTCGCGCCACGCTTCTTGGCGTGTTCGTATTCTTCCAGAACCACGCAGCCGGAGCCTTCGCCCATCACGAAACCGTCGCGATCCCTGTCCCAGGGACGCGAAGCCGATTCCGGGCGGTCGTTGAAGCCGGTGGAAAGGGCGCGAGAGGCGCAGAATCCGGCGATCCCAAGCTCACAGACCGTTGCTTCGGCGCCACCTGCCAGCATGACGTCAGCGTCCCCCCACCCGATCAGGCGGGCGGCGTCGCCGATCGCATGCACACCCGTGGCGCAGGCCGTCACGACCGAATGGTTCGGCCCCTTGAAGCCGTATTTGATCGACAGATGGCCAGACGCCAGGTTGCTGAGCGCCGAAGGGATGAAGAACGGCGACAAACGCCGAGCCTTGCCCTCGTGCACCAGGATCGAGGCCTGATAGACCGTTTCCAGTCCGCCGATGCCCGAACCAATCATCACGCCGGTGGCGCACTTGTCATCCTCGGTTTCCGGAACCCACCCTGAATCCTCAACGGCTTCAGTTCCGGCCACCATCGCCAGATGGATAAAGCGATCCATCTTCTTCTGGTCTTTGACCGGAATCCACTCGTTGATATCCAGATTGCCGGTTTCACGGGTGCCGACGGGCACCTGACCGGCCACCTTGCACGGCGAGTCCTTGGCATCAAACGCCGTTATGGCGCCGATTCCCGACTCGCTGTTGATCAATCGGCGCCAGACGTGTTCCACGCCCAGCCCAAGGGGACAGGCGATCCCCATGCCCGTCACCACTACACGCCGCATCGCCGCAGGCCTTTCGCGCTGGTCAGAAGCAGGTCTTACTGCTGCTGCTTTTCAATATAATCGACCGCATCCTTAACGGTGGCGATCTTTTCAGCCGCATCCTCGGGGATTTCGACGCTGAATTCCTCTTCGAACGCCATTACCAGTTCGACCGTGTCCAGGCTGTCGGCGCCCAGGTCGTCGATGAAGGACGCGTCCATCGTCACCTTGGATTCATCGACACCAAGGTGTTCCACGACGATCCGCTTAATCTTGTCAGCAATCTCGCTCATCGGCTCCGCTACTCCTGAACTACTGTTCGTTTATACTCGTTGTCCGGCTTTATCCGCGACCGGCGCCTGTCCCGGTTCACGAAGTGAGCCCGCGCCAAACATAGCGTCGGGCGCTTAGCATGCTTTCCCAAGAACGGGAAAGGCCGACGATCGGCCATGCCTTATACTAGACCATCGCCATCCCGCCATTGACATGAAGTGTGGCGCCAGTGACCCACCCTGCCTCGTCCGATGCCAAATATACAACCGCGGCGGCGATGTCTTCCGGCTGACCCAGTCGCTTCAAGGGAATCGAGTCGGTCAGCCTGGTCTTTTGCGCCTCACCCAGAACATCGGTCATCGGCGTCACGATGAAACCTGGTGCCACGG
>DAIEHR010000237.1 GCA_027353465.1 Acetobacteraceae bacterium
CCAGGGTCACGTCGCTGCCCACCAGCAGCATGACCTGAACGAACCGGCGGTCGGCGGCGCAGCGGTTGATTTCGTCCACCGCCATTTCGGTGTTCTGCATCGGCACGACGATCGAGGCGCGCAGCCGAACATCCTTATCCAGCCACTCCTTCGCCACCCAGTCGTTCAACGCTCGGGCGAACGCGGCGCCAAGATCTTCGGAATATTGCGCCTGAACGCCGTATAGGCAGTTGCAGATCGCCAGTTGCGTGCCGAACGGGTCCAGCGCCTGCCGCCCCAGCGTTGCGACATCGGTGACGGTGCGGCCTGAAGCATCGCGCCATTCCTGCTTGAAACTAAGCGGATTCCGCGTTGGGTACGCGATCGTCGTCAGGTCGTCGATCCCGCGCCGGATGACTGTCTCGCGCCAGTGGTCGTCCAGGTAGGGCAACAGGGCTGCGATTCCCGACACAACGGGGTGGATGTCGCAGTCGATCGGCGCGGGATTGGTCATGGCTTGGCTCCTTGCGCCGGGTCGGCTGCACCGTCATGACCAAACGGGCTCCCGCACATCGGCTTGCCAGAGGATGCCGCAGCCGGCCATGACGGCGAGAACATCATCCGGAAATCTGAACCAGCAGATCGTCGCCCTCGGCCTTCACCTGGTAAACGGCGATATCCTCGTCCGCTGGTGCAGACAGCGCCTTTCCGGTGCGAATGTCGAACTGGGCGGCGTGCAGCGGACATTCGATGCAGCCATTCTCCAGCCAACCATCGGACAACAGCGCGTATTCGTGGGAGCATATATTGTCCGTCGCGCAATATTCGCCGCCGGGCAGATGGTAGATGGCGACATCCTTGTCGCCGACCCGCACGCCGATGCATGCACCCTCTGCAACTTCGCTTTTCGCGGCGACCCGTATCCACTCACTCATCGTCGTCTCCCACATTCGATTTCGGCACCATGCCAGCGGTTTGCCGGAAGGCCAAGGTGCGGCGGCCAGGCGGATTGCCGGGCTGTTCGCTGCGGGGCAGAAGCCGGACCGGGGTGGCCTGCATGCCGCCGCGCCCCTCCATTGGTTTCAGTCCAGCCGCACGATTCTGGCCGCCGCCATCCGGTCGATCTCATCGGCGACATAACCGGCCGATTCCAGGATGTTGCGCCCGTGCTCGCCAAGTGCGGAAGAAAATCCGCTTACCTGGACCCGGGCGTCCGACATCCGGAATGGCGGGTTCAGCACCTTGAAACTGCCGCCTTTATCCTGAACCTCGGCGAAGGCTTCACGATGGGCGATCTGCGGGTCGGCCATGACCTCCCGAACCGTGCGATACGGGGATGCCGGTACGCCGTTGGCGTCGAATGCCGCCTTGCACTGCTCGGTGGTCAATGCGGTTGACCATAGTTCCAACTCATCGACGAACGTCCCCCAGTTGTCCCGCCGGTTGGCATAGGCGGCGAAGCGTGGGTCGGTAATCCATTCTGGATGCCCCGCGGCCTGGCAGAGGCTTTGGAAGGTCTTCTCGCTCGCGACGGCCGGCATGATGAAACCGTCCTTCGTCCGCACCGGCCCGAACATCGGGCGTCCCGCCGGGGCCACCGGGAACTGAGCGGTCTGGACCTCGCCAACCATCAGGCTGAGCATCGTTTCCAGCATCGAGACATCGACATGCTGGCCCCGTCCGGTGACATGCCGTTGCGCGAGCGCGGCCATGGCGCCTGCGAACGCATAGGTGCCGCTGACGATATCGGCGATGTAAATTCCGCAGTTATCCGGACGGTCGCGCCCCGGCTGATAGGCGATGTGGGCCATATCGAAGCCGGACGCGGCATGGATGGCGGGGGCATAGGCGGGCAGTCCGGACGAGGGGCCAGTTTGGCCGTATCCGGAAATCGAGCAGTAGATCAAGGTGGGATGCCGCTTCGACAGCGTTTCATAGTCCAGATTGAACCGCTGCATCACACCGGGACGGAAATTCTCCACCAGGAAATCGGTGGTCGGCAGCAATCGTCGGATGACTTCCTGCGCTTCCGGACGTTTGAGGTCGAGGACGATGCTCTGCTTGCCGGCATTGAGCTGGCCGAACGATGTCGATGCACCGTTTCGCAGCGGCGGACGGGTGCGCATCATGTCGCCCTCGGCAGTTTCGACCTTGATGACCTCCGCGCCCAGGTCCGCCATCATCCGGGCGCAATAGGGTCCGGCAATGGTGGTGGTGAAATCCACGACCCGCATGCCGTCCAAGGGAGCTGTCGCCATCGGTTTCCGCCTCTCGTTTATGGTTGCAAGGAGTGTAGAGGGCTGTGGACCAACAAAAAAGCCCCGGACCTGCGCCCGGGGCTTTTCGTTAGCCAGCCAGGAGGCTTTACTTCAGCCAGCCCGCCAGAATCGCCAGCATCAGCAAAGCGACGATGTTGGTGATCTTGATCATCGGGTTCACCGCCGGGCCCGCGGTGTCCTTATACGGGTCGCCCACGGTATCCCCGGTCACCGCCGCCTTGTGCGCGTCGGAGCCTTTGCCGCCATGGTTGCCTTCCTCGATATACTTCTTGGCGTTATCCCACGCGCCGCCGCCCGATGTCATCGAGATCGCGACGAACAGCCCCGTCACGATGGTCCCCAGCAGCATCGCGCCCAGCGACGCGAAAGCCGCCGCTCGCCCGGAAATCGAATCGATGACGATCCACAGGACGATCGGCGCACCGATCGGTAGCAGCGACGGCAAGATCATCTCCTTAATCGCGGCTTTGGTCAGCAGATCGACGGCCTTGCCGTATTCCGGCTTGGCGGTGCCTTCCATGATGCCGCGAATTTCCCGGAACTGACGGCGGACCTCCACCACCACCGAACCGGCCGCACGACCCACCGCCGTCATACCCATCGCACCAAATAGGTACGGCAGCATGCCGCCGATGAACAGCCCGACCACGACATACGGGTTCTGCAGCGCGAACTCGACGTGCAGATTGGGGAAGTAATGCGTCAGATCCTGCGTATAGGCCGCGAACAACACCAGCGAGGCCAGGCCCGCGGACCCGATCGCATAGCCCTTGGTCACCGCCTTGGTGGTGTTGCCAACGGCGTCCAGCGCGTCGGTGGTGACACGCACTTCCTTTGGCAGGTCGGCCATCTCCGCGATGCCGCCGGCGTTGTCGGTCACTGGACCATAGGCGTCCAGGGCCACGATCATGCCGGCCAGCGACAACATCGTCGTCGCTGCCACCGCGATACCGAACAGGCCCGCCACGATGTAGGTAAAGATGATGCCCACGCTGATAACGATCACCGGCAGCGCCGTCGATTCCATCGAAATCGCCAGACCCTGAATCACATTGGTGCCGTGACCGGTGGTGGAGCTTTGCGCGATCGACTTCACCGGGCGATACTCGGTGGCGGTGTAATACTCGGTGATCACCACGATCAGCCCGGTAACCACCAGGCCGGCCAGGGCGCACACGAACAGATCCCATCCGTTTACGGAACCGCCGCCAACCAACTCCAACGGTGTCGAGAACCCGGTGGTGATTAGAATGACCACGGCGATACCGACGATGGACAGCACTCCGGTGACGATCAGGCCCCGGTACAGCGCCTTCATGATCCCGTTATCGGCGCCCAGCTTCACGAAGTAAGTGCCGACAATGGAGGTCAGGATGCAGATCGCGCAGATGCTCAGCGGCAGGATCAGCAGGGAGTCGCGCACAGCGCCGGTGAAGAAGATGCCTGCAAGCAGCATCGTGGCGACGATCGTCACGGCGTAGGTTTCGAACAGGTCGGCGGCCATGCCGGCGCAATCGCCTACGTTGTCGCCCACATTGTCGGCGATCACAGCCGGGTTGCGGGGGTCGTCTTCGGGGATGCCAGCTTCGACCTTACCCACCAGGTCCGCGCCCACATCAGCGCCCTTGGTGAAGATGCCGCCGCCCAGCCGTGCGAAGATGGAAATCAGCGATCCGCCGAAGCCCAAGGCGACCATCGCCTCCAGCACCTTGCGAAGCTGGTCGTCGGTGATCGGGCCGCTGTAGCCGGCGCGCAGCACGAAATAATAGCCGGCAACGCCCAGCAAGCCGAGGCCCACAACCAGCATCCCGGTGATGGCGCCTGCCTTGAACGCGACATCCAGGCCGGCGGCGAGCCCGCGCCGTGACGCCTGCGCGGTGCGCACATTGGCGCGAACCGACACATTCATGCCAATGAAACCGGCGGCGGCCGATAGTACGGCGCCAATAAAGAAGCCGATGGCGGTATGAATGCCCAGCACCAACCCCAGAATGACCAGGATGACCACGCCGACTATGCCAATGGTGGTGTATTGCCGGTTCAGGTAGGCGCGGGCGCCTTCCTGGACGGCCGCCGAGATTTCCTGCATGCGGGCCGTTCCGGCATCCGCGGCAAGAACCTGTCGGCTGGTGATCAGACCATAGACCAGCGCTGCGAGGCCGCAGGCTATGATCAGCAAATGCGCCGCACTCATTTAGGGTTCGTCCCTCCTCATTGTTTTGTTCAGGCGTTAGCCGGGCAACCGATTCTTTCGCGCGGCGCCGTTTCGCGCGTATGCCAGAACCGCGTGCATCCGGCAAATAGGTGATTAATTTCGCGTTAGCTGAATTGTAGCCTTCGCAACGTAATGCTCTTTTGCAACGGGTATTGGTTGAAAACCTCCCCACGACGACACAGAAATCATTACCTCTGGAGTGAGGCCATTCGATTTTAGTCAGCGTTTTTTGAGCGCTCTTCGTCCTTTTCCGCATCGTTCCCGCTTGGCAGCAATGGCTGCAATGGGCGACAAAGACGCGAAATCTGGATGCAGGCCAATGAACGAGAAACGTATCGTCCCCGTTATCCTGTCCGGTGGTTCCGGCACCCGTCTATGGCCGGTTTCGCGGGAGAGCTTTCCCAAGCAGCTTTGGCCGCTCGTATCGGAACGGACAATGATGCAAGAAACCGCCCTGCGGGCGAACGCTCCGGGTTTCGCGGCGCCCATCGTCGTTTGCAACAATGAGCACCGGTTCCTTATCGCGGAACAACTCCGCGCCGCCGGCATATCGAAGGCACGGATTCTGCTTGAGCCCGTTGGCCGCAACAGTGCCCCGGCAATCGCAGCCGCCGCCGTGCTGGTCGCGGAGGAAGACCCCGACGCAGTGCTTTGGATGATGGCGGCCGACGCCTCGATCGCCGACAATCAGGCCCTTCACACCGCGCTGACGACGGCGGTCGAAGCAGCTCTGGGTGGACTGGTCGTGACCTTCGGCATGAAGCCGACCGCACCAGAAACGGGTTACGGTTACATCGAGATTGGTGCGCCGCTGCCTAGTTCGGAAGGCGTTTATTCCATTACCCGCTTCCTGGAAAAGCCGGACCCGGAAACCGCTGCCCGCTTCGTCGCCGACGGCCGCCATTTGTGGAACTCCGGCATGTTCGTTTTTACGGCCCGGACATTGTTGGAGGAATTGGAGCGTCACGCCCCGGATGTTTTGCCGGCCGTTCGCAGGGCTGTTGCTGAACGGAAAGCCGATCTGGATTTCATCCGACTGGATCCCGACGCGTTCACCGCCTGCCCGTCGATCAGCATCGATTACGCGGTGGCGGAGCGGACCCACCGGGCGGCGGTCGTGCCGGCGGACCTGGGCTGGTCGGATGTTGGAAGCTGGAGTGCGCTTTGGGAACTTGGTGCCAAGGATGCGGCCGGCAATGTGGCGCTAGGCGATGTGGTTCTGGAGGGGGCGGAGAACTGTTACGTACGAAGCGACGGCATGTTGGCCGCGGTGGTCGGCCTGAAGGATGCGGTCATCGTCGTGACGGCGGATGCCGTTTTGGCGATGCACCGGGGGCAGGCGCAGGACGTCAAAAAGATCGTCGAGCGACTGAAGGCGGCCGGCCGATCCGAGGCGGTGTCCCACAACCGCACCTACCGCCCATGGGGCTATTATGAGAGCTTGATCCAGGGTGACCGTTTCCAGGTCAAACGCATCGTTGTCACACCCGGGCGGCAGTTGTCGCTGCAAAGCCACTTTCATCGAGCCGAGCACTGGGTGGTGGTGAATGGGACCGCGAAGGTGACGCGGGATGCGGAAACGCTGGTCGTTCGCGAAAATGAAAGTGTCTATTTGCCGCTGGGCTGCGTCCACCGGCTGGAAAACCCTGGCCGGATCCCATTGACCCTGATCGAGGTTCAATCTGGGGCGTATCTCGGAGAGGACGATATCGTCCGGCTAGAAGATACGTATGGCCGCGCATAATTAAGGTGTATTGCGACGGGCCAGTGGCTCGATGAATTGCGGTTCGGTATCCCAGGGAAACAATATCCAGGTGTCCTGGGAGACTTCGGTGACAAAACTGTCAACGAGCGGACGGCCAGCCGGCTTAGCGTAAACGCACGCAAAGTGCGCTTTCGGCAGCAGCGCCCGAACGACGCGCGCCGTGGTGCCTGAATCGACCAAGTCGTCCACCACCAGAAAGCCGGTACCATCACCTGCCGCGACCGGTGGCTTGGTAACCACCGGTTCGCCACGCTGTTCGTCTTGATAGGTGACTACACAAATACTCTCGACCAGCCGCAGGTCCAGTTCACGAGCGATGATCGCAGCTGGGATCAAACCTCCGCGGGTGATAGCGACGATCCCGGTAAACGGGCCATGCCCCATTAACCGCCACGCCAGGGCTCTGGCATCGCGATGAAGTTGGTCCCAGGTAACAGTGTAGTAGTGATTGGCCATGGACACTTTTCCGCGAAAATCGGGTGCTGTTGCAAGGGGGTTCGGTAGGTCTGGGTATCCAGGCGCCTGCCAGATTCCTTATAGTGACATTTTGGTCCACACCGTCTTTGATGCGTCGATGGATTTGCCCGCCGCGTTGCCCATAACCCAGGAAACCAGTCCCGTCCGGCTTCTGACGCCGGAACGCCCTCTCGCGCCCGTTATCTTCACCTCCGCCCATTCCGGGCGTGCATATTCTGCCGACCTGATGTCCGGGGTTCGCCTGTGTCCGCTTAGCCTGCGACGCAGCGAGGATTGCTTCGTCGATGATTTATTCGGAGCTGCCCCACATTACGGCGCAACCTTGCTCGCCGCCAACTTCCCCCGAGCTTTGTGTGACGCCAACCGGGAAGCATGGGAACTGGACCCTGGCATGTTTTCGGATCGATTGCCGGAATGGGTCAATACAAACAGTTCACGGGTTAGCGCCGGCCTGGGCACCATTGCTAAAGTCGTTGCGTCCGGGGAGCCGATCTACGGGACAAAATTGTCCTTTGCGGAAGCCGAACGCCGGGTCATCACATACTGGCGGCCGTTTCATGAGGCGCTAACCCATCTGATCGCCGATATTCGCAGCAGATTTGGCTACTGCCTGCTGATCGATTGCCACTCCATGCCTTCTCCAAGCCTCGGCCGGCGGCTGACCGTGCGGCCGGTCGATTTCGTATTGGGCGATCTGCACGGCTCTTCCTGTGCCTCCCGCGTGACGCGGATGGCCGAGGCGGTGTTGAGCGACAAGGGATATCTGGTACGCCGCAACGATCCCTATGCCGGCGGCTATATCACCCGGCATTACGGGCGTCCGGCGGACGATGTGCATGTCCTGCAGATCGAAATCGCCAGGGCTCTGTATATGGACGAAGCCCGTATCGAGCCGCTGCTGGAGTTCGCTTTCGTCCAACATCAAATGACCGATCTGATCGCCACCATGACACAGCAGGTGCATGATCTGATCGGCTGATACAAATTGGTCCGACCCCGGCGCGAGATCATCGCGGTGGGGTGCGGATCCACCACATCAAAAATGGGCAGGAAATTAATGAGCGACGTCCTCGTGACCCAAACCGGGCCGGTACTGGAAGTGCGTTTTAACCGGCCGGAAAAGAAAAACGCCCTGACCCGTGCGATGTACGCCGCCGTGGTGGATGCGTTCCAGACGGCGGATCGGGATTCCTCAATTCGCGCCGTTCTGTTGACCGGTACCGGTGACACGTTCACCTCCGGTAACGACATCCGCGATTTCCAGACCCGGGCGGCGACGAACGAGGAAACGCATGATTCGCCATTCCTGACCGCATTGTCGTCCTTGACCAAGCCGATGGTCGCGGCGGTCAACGGTCCGGCGATCGGGGTTGGCACAACAATGCTGGCCCACGCCGATATCGTCGTCGCAGCGCGTTCCGCGACGTTCCGAATGCCGTTCACCAGCCTGGGCCTGGTCCCGGAGGCCGGCAGTTCCCTGCTGTTTCCGCGCCTAGTGGGGCATCAGCGCGCCAGTGCGCTGCTGTTGCTGGGCGACGCGCTGGATGCCGAAACCGCGCGGGATTGGGGGTTCGTCAACCAGGTGGTCGCAAACGAAGACCTGATGGCCGCCGCCCGCGATGTCGCGACCCGAATGGCGGCGCTGCCCCCGGCGGCGATGCGCATGACGAAAGATCTGATCAAGAACGGCCGCGACGATGTGCCCGGGCGGATCGCCGAGGAACTGGTGCTGTTTAAACAGCGTCTGCGCTCCCCCGAGGCGGCGGAGGCGTTCCAGGCGTTCGTCGAAAAGCGGAGGCCGGACTTTTCCCAGTTCTCCTGAAACCCAGATGGCGCCGTTCTTGCACCGTGGTTGGCACCACAAGCGGACGGGGCAAGCATGCGGGGCGCGATGTGCAGGTATTTGCCCTATTCATGATCATCGCCGATGAAACCAACGCCGTCGCCAGGACAAAATGGGAGCATTATAAGGACGGCATCGATCACGAGGCGGTGGTGTGGCTGGTCGGCCAGTCCGAGGCGGACAGGTCGTCCGGTGCCGATACCAATGTTCGCCAGATGGCCGATCCCGTCTCGGCCGTTAACATCAATATGGGCACACTGGTTGAATCGTACGAAACCGTCGCCCGGCTGCTGGACGAGGTTGGCACCGTCGAGGGCTGCGACGGCGTATTGCTGACATTCGGCGATTTCATCAAGGGAACCGAGGATTTTGGTTCCCGTATCCAGCCGCTGATGAAAACCCGCCAGCACATGGAGATCGCACTGTGACCGGATACACCCAGACCGATACACGCAATGAAAGCGTGACGTTGCCCGCTCGGCCCGAGGCGTTGCGGCTGAAGCCCAGTGAGACGGCGGTCATCGTCGTCGATATGCAGAACGCTTATGCCTCGGAAGGCGGCTATGTCGATATTGCCGGCTTCGACGTCGCCGGCGCGGCTGGGGCGGTCACCAAGACAAAAATGGTGGTGGATGCTGCCCGAGCGGCCGGGGTGACGGTGTTGTTTTTCCAGAACGGTTGGGACAAGGACTATGTGGAGGCAGGAACCCCAGGCTCCCCCAACTGGCATAAATCCAACGCCCTGAGGACCATGCGCGCCCGGCCGGAACTGGCGGGAACGCTGCTGGCGAAGGGAACGTGGGATTATGCGATCGTCGATGAACTGCAACCGCAGCCGGGCGATATCGTCATTCCCAAAACCCGGTATAGCGGGTTCTTCAATACGAATATCGACAGCGTGCTGCGGGCGCGGGGCATCCGCAACCTGGTGTTTACCGGCGTAGCGACGAATGTCTGCGTCGAGTCCTCCCTGCGCGATGCGTTTCACCTGGAATATTTCGGCGTTGTGCTTGAAGACGCGACCCATCACCTGGGCCCCGACTTCATCCAACAGGCATCGTTGTACAATATCGAGAAATTCTTCGGCTGGGTCTCGACCGTCGCCGATTTCTGCGGCGCGATCGGTCAGGTCTCGCCAACCACCAGCACATAGGGTTACGTCATGCCCAAGGCCATTACCCTGCCGCCCGCCACCAGCACCCCCGATCGCGCGATAAGGGCAACAACGTCGTGCATGCGGGCGACGCGGCGGCGCAAACCCGGCATGTTCTGGAGACGATCAAGTCGGTGGTCGAAACCGCGGGTGGAACCCTGGAGGACGTCACGTTCAATTCCATCTTCATCCGCGACTGGGTCGACTACGCGGCGCTGAACACGGTCGATGCCTAGTATTTCCCGGGCGATAAGCCGGCGCGGTTCTGCATCCAGTGCGGGCTGGTGAAGCCGGAAGCGTTGGTAGAGATCGCGACGATCGCACATATCGGGAAGAAGTAGCCCGGTCGTGTATTACGAAATTCACGGCCGGACAGACGGCGCGCCGACGGTGGTTCTGTCCTCCGGCCTGCGGGGAGCCACGCATTACTGGGCGCCGCACATCCCGGCGCTGGCGCGGGATTTCAGGGACATCGCCTACGATCAGCATGGCACCGGACGCAGCGGCGAGGCGGTACCGGATGGATATTCCATCGGCGATATGGCGACGGAACTGGGCGCGTTGCTGGATGAGATCGGCGTTGCCCGCTGTCATTTCATCGGCCATGCGCGGGGCGGTCTGATCGGGTTGCGGCTGGCGCTGGACAGGCCGTCGATCATCGACCGCTTGGTATTGGTGAACGCATAGGCAAGAACGCATCCCCATACGCTACGATGTTCTGCCATCCGCAGGAATCTGCCGCTGGATACGGGGCCGGAGGCGTATGTCCGCGCTCAGCCGCTGTTTCTGTATCCGGCATCGTGGCTGGCCGATCGCCAGGATTGGCTGCTGGAACAGGATGCCGTCGGCATCGCGCATTTTCCTCCGGCCGAAACCGTGCTGCGCCGCATTAGCGCGGTTGAAGTCTTCGATATCGACGTCAGCACGATTGAGGCAACGACCTTGGTCATTGCCACGCGGGACGACATACTGGTGCCTTACAGCTGTTCGGTCGTGTTGGCCGATGCGCCGCCAAACGTGGAACTGGTTCTGGCTGATCATGACGGACACGCCGACAACATTACCGATCCAGCCGACTTCGATGCGATGGTGACGCGGTTCCCGGCCGCGCCGAGATATGTCGAAAGCTGCGGGTCGCATGAACGTGTGCCGCGTCGCGCGACCATGTCAGTTATGTGACATCCACGGCGTTAGCACTTAATGCATATGTGCATTGGACCTCGGGTGAAACCTGCATGCATCTGGTTCGGTTGTTCGATAAAGTGGATTTTTCGGTTTTGGTTTTCCTGACGGGCTTTACCGGACGGTTCCCCCTGTTTGATCATCTGGTTAACGCGCTCTCTCGCTTGGACATGTTCAAGGGAATCGCGTTGATGTGCCTGTTCTGGTACGTTTGGGCCGATGAACGGCACGACGGGTCCGCTTTCCCGCCGAAAGATCGTCGTTCCTTCCTGGTAACCGTACTCGCCGGTACCATTTTAGTGGGAGCATTGTCCCGGTGCCTGCAGGTAAGCCTCCCCATTCATCAACGTCCGGTGCTATCCAACTTGGGGCTAAATTTTGCCGTTACCGCATTTAATGCAAGCAGCCTAAGCAACTGGAACAGCTTCCCCAGCGATCACTCGATGTTCTTCTTCGCTCTCGGTACCGGCCTTTGGCAAGTCAACCGCTCGGCTGGAGTGATTGCCTTTGCCTGGACAATCCTGGTCGTCGATATTCCCAGAGTGTACCTCGGCATCCATTATCCAAGCGACGTTTTGTTCGGTGCCTTGTTTGGCTTTCTTGGTATGCGGGCTTTTCTCGCGTTACCTTTGGAACGGGTGGAAAGGTTACTCACTCGCTGGCGCGAGGCCCACCAGGGGCTATTTATGGCCGGCTTGTTCCTGGCCACCGATGAAATTGGTCATCTGCTAGCGGACTTACGGGAACTCGCGCATAGCTCAATGCGTGTAT
>DAIEHR010000241.1 GCA_027353465.1 Acetobacteraceae bacterium
ACCAGGTATCCGCCATGCGCGCCGCCCGCCGGATACCGACATTGGCGTTGGCACCGATCCAGACCGGCGGCATCGGTTTGTGCACCGGCATGGTGGTGCAGTTGGCGTTATCCAGCTTGAAGTAGCTGGCCTCCATCGACACGAAGTCTTCGGTCCACAAACGTTTCACCGCGGTCAGACATTCCTCGAACCGCCGCCCGGATTGCTTTTGCGTCGTGCCGAAGGCGTTGAACTCGACCTCCCGGTAACCGATGCCGGCGCCGAAGATCAGCTTGCCATTGCACAGAACATCGAGCGAGCCGAGTTCCTCCGCCACATGCAGCGGGCTGTGCAGCGGCAGCAGCACCACGCCGGGGCAAAGCCGCAATTTGGGGGCGATCATTGCCACCTGGCACAGAAATGGGATTTGCTGGATGTACTGGAACGGATGAGAACTGTAGTGCGACCCCTTGGCGACCATATCGAAGCCGAGGTCCTCGGCGAATTTGGCGGCCTGCAGGTCTTCCTTCAGCCGCACGCGCATGTCGTCGCCCAGCGGATACTGACCGCGGATCATAAGGCCGAAGCGCATGACGTTCCCCCAGTTGCTAACGTGCGTCGGAGGGTGGCATTGCGTCGGCCGATGTCAAGTTCGGGCGTTACAGCCAGTGGAAGCCCCGGACCAGGGCGGTCAGCAGGCCGCCGACGGTGACGACCTGGATGGCGATCAGCCACTGGAAATCCTGCCGGTGGTGCTGGCTGAGCATAACCCAACGCCGATCCATGGCATCGAACCGGCGATCCATGCGCTCAAGCATTTGCTCCTGCCGCTGCTCCAGCCGTTCCAGCGAGGCCGCAGTGGTCTTGGCAATGTGTTCCAGGACGGCGAAACGAGCTTCCATATCCCTAGGAAGTGCGGGCCTGGTAAAAAACAATCGGTACATCTGGCATGATCGTCTTCCTCATGGGCACCCGATATTAGGTACCCGAAGGTAAACAGAGTATGAACGCCAAACCGGAAAGACGACACTTGGACGCAATGGTATGCGCCTACCCACCCCCAACCCGCAACCGATCGCCCCCACTTCCCGCCATCGCGTTCCGCAGCGCCGACAGCAGCGCCACCACCGAAGGCGCCGCCCGTGGTGGCCGCTGCGCCGCCGCGCGCTCCGGCGTCTGATAAAACCATCGCAACGGCCGAAGATCGTCCCCTGCGCGAGACACTGAAAATTCGCCCAACGTCGTGTCAAGGACAAGGCCGGTGCCGTCCACCGAAACCTTGCCCTCGACCTCCCACAGCTTCAGGCAGTCCAGCAGCAGCGACCGAAGCTGCGCGTCGGAGATCACGGATGAGACTTTACAGGCGCGGCGCGGTGAACATCTCATCCGCCACCTTGCGGTGCTGCCACTTACCATCGTTCAGGCTGCCCTTGAACGTGCCATTCTCCACCACGACCTTCCCGCGCAACACCGTCAGGCATGGCCAGGCGTCCATCTGGCGGCCCTCCCACGGCGAGTAATCCGCTTCGTGCAGTTCCGCCGCCTTGATCACCCGCTTGTCGGCCGGGTCCAGCACGCAGATATCCGCATCCGAACCCGCCGCCAACGCACCCTTGCGCGGATACAGGCCCATGATCTTCGCCGCGTTGGTCGATACCAGATCGACATAGCGCTGCAACGAGTAGCCGCGCTTGCCGACCATTTCGGTGTACATCAACGCCATCCGCGGCTCCACACCCGCATTGCCGCCCGTGGTGTCGTCGATGCGGGCACCTTGCAGCTTCTGCTTCAGCGTACAGCAGATTTCGTCGGTAGCGACGCAGTTGATCGACCCATCCAATGTTCCCTGCCACAGCGCCGCATGATCCTCCGGCCCCTTCAAGGACGGGTAAGTATGGTAGATCTGCCCATTGGGCCTTTTATAATCCTCGCTGCTGTAAAGCATGTATTGGTGCAAGGACTCACCATAGATCGGTGTCCCGCGCCGCCGCGCCTCATGGATCGCCGAAACACCCGTCGCGGCCGAAACGTGCATCATATACAGCGCCGTACCCGGCACCTTTTCCGCCAGCCGGATGATCCGCCGGAACGACACGTCTTCGGACAGCGTATTATGAACCTCCGCCAGATTTTCAAATCCGGTGCGCCCTTCGCGGATCAGCTTGCCATACATATGCATGACAATGTCGTTGTCCTCGGAGTGAATCACCCCAAGCCCCTTGTTCGCCGCCAGCACTTGGAAGATTTCCCAGATATCGCCGAAATCAACCATCCGGCCCTTGCGGCTGGGGGTGATGTCGGTGGTGAATATCTTCACCGTCGGAAAGCCCGACTGAATCGCCTCGGCAATCTGTCCGGGAAGGTCGATCGGTAGCGCCCCCTCCACCATCAGATGCTGGGCGTAATCGCAGGCGGAGTGGCCCTTCCAGTCCAACTCCCGCTTCTCAATCGCATCGCGAACGTCCTTGCCATGCTGTGCGCGGGTAAAATCCAGCATGGTCGTCGTACCACCATGCACCGCGGCCATGCTGACGACGTCGGGGGGCGCGGTTTCGGTGGGAGTGCCGTCCGGGCCCGGCAGGTGCCATTTGCAATGGACATGCGGGTCAATGCCGCCTGGGATGACAATCTTGCCGGTGGCGTCGATGATCTTGGTGCCATCTGGGACAGCGATGCTGCCCGGGGCCGCGACCGCGGCAATCACGCCGCCCGAGACCAGGATATCATGCGCCCCTACGCCCTGAGGCGTCACCACCGTGTCGCCGCGGATCATCAAATCGATCATCGTGCCCCCCGTTTTATCTTGCCGGGTTATCGTCGCCGGTTCGGGCGAAATCGGCAAGACACCAACCGGGTCAGGTGGCCTTGATGTTCATGTAGGTGCTGCCCGCAAGCCCCGGTTCGTTTGGCGAGGTGCCAAACGACACCGCCAATCGGCCGTTCGACAGGTCGGCGGTGGTAAATCCGGCCAGGGTCACGTCAACCGCCGGCGCCCCCGGAGCGGTGACGCTGGCGGTCAGACCGGTCGCGCCGCTGGCCCCTTGCCCGTTGAGCCAATCGATCGTGAACCCTGCCTGGGTCACCCCCCAGATCGTCGCGGCGTCGCCCGAATGGAAGCCCGCGATGGTGGACCAGATCGCCGCGGCGGGGTTGCGGTCATCAATGAAGAAGGTGTCGGACCCCGATCCGCCGGTCAGAAAATTGCTGCCGGTAGATCCGTCCAGCACATTGGTGCCCCCAACGCCGCTGACATCGATCGCATCATTGCCCGCGCCGGTATGGATGAAGGAATTCGCCACGAACGCTGTGACATTCGTATTGCTGGCCCCGGTCAGCAACAGTTCATGGGCAAGCCCGGTAACCGGCCCGACATAAGCCGCCCCGTCATCGACACTCGCCTGGCCCGAGGACTCGTTAACGATCAGGAACTGGCTGGGCGTCACGGCCGGGTTGATCGAATAGCCGAGGGCACCCAGCAATGTTCTGTCCGACGTAGATATAATACCGGCGACACCAGGGTTTGTTACATAGTCGAATGAGTCGCCGCTGGACGCCGCCGCCCAGTCGGCACTGTCACCATTCGGAATTCCATTGAACTGACCAAGATTGGTATTGCCCCCGTCAACCGAAAAATATCCGCCAGTATTTGTTCGCGCCAACACGCCAGGGGCACTGTAATCGACCAGCTCCAACGGACCATCGCCATCGACGCGACCGAGCGCATGGGTGATTTCGTGTTCGGCTACGCCGATAAACGCCAACAACCCGGCGGCGGACTGATCATTCGGATTAAAGCTATAATTAAACCCGGAACCAAACCCAATCATACCGTCCGCCCCGGCCCCCGCTGGCGGCAACATCCCCCAGGCCTTTTCCTGGGCTGGCGCGATATAATAACCGGAAATTTGCGATGGCGGGACGTTTGGAAGGCTGGCAAGCAGTGATTGGGCCGCCGGATCCGTCACGTGCGCCCGCAACGCCGCGACGACGGCGGCATAGGACATCATGGTCCCAGCCAGTGGGCCGCCCTCCGCCACATCACCGGCCCCCAGCGGAACGCCGCCAATTTCGTTCCAGCCGACTTGAATCGTTACCGTAATGGGATTTGCAATCAGCGTATCCAGGACGCCCGCGGCATAGGCCAAAGCAGCGGTAAACCCCGCGGGTGCGGACGACACGCTGGAGTCATAACTAAAATCGATCTGCATATCATTCCTATTGTGTCACGAAACGGACCATAGTTGTCCATCCCGTGATCCAGAAATGCGACACAAGATAAGGTGTGCGACCCGCCAGAACCCGGGTTTACGCAACAACGCCGGGGCCGTCAGGGCGTGGCGGCATCCGGCGGATCCATCGATCTTAACTCAACGCCTACCGGCTCGACGACCCGCGACAGGCGCCTTCCAGGTTACCTGGCGCTCGGAACCCCAGCCTCCGCTAACGCGGCCGCCTGCCGTTGCGCCAACGCCGCCTCATTGAAGTCGGCGATCAACTCCTGGAACAATTTGCCCCAGTTCAATTCGGCCTTCAGCCGCAGAAACACCCCGCCAAGGCCGATGGCGGACCGGTCCATCAAAACGAACTCGCGGGGCGGCATAACCCCGCCGGTACGCTTCAGGCCGGCATGCACACGTTCGGCAACCTCCCGGCCAAAGGTGACATCATCGTCCTCCTGAATCCGGCGAACGCGATCCTGGGTCAGCGGCTCGTACAAAAACCGAGCCCACATGTTCAGCACTTCCATTTTTTCACGCGTCAGGTCGGTGAAGCCCCAGGCTGCATAGGCCTGATAGGCCCGGTCGTCATCATTGTCCCGCACCGCCTCAAACAACTCAATCACGCCGGAAACGAAACGGGAATCGAATACCCGGATAGCACCGAAATCCAGCAGATTCACCGACCCGTCAGGCCGCACCTGATAGTTACCCAGATGCGGATCGCCATGAATCACGCCATACCGGTAAAATGGAACATACCATGCTCTGAACAATGCTTCCGCAATACGATTCCGCTCGTCCTGTGATGGATCCTCGGCCAGGCGCTGCATCAGCGGACGACCATCCAGCCAGGTCATTGTCAGCAGGCGATTGGTACTGAACGCGGCGATCGGCACCGGCACATGCACGCCCGGCTGATCCTTCAGCATCAACCCATACAGCCGCATCTGCGCGGCCTCCCGCAGGTACTCCAGTTCCTCGCGCAGACGCTCCCGCAGTTCCTTGTAAATCTCGTCCTGCTGAATGGCGTTATCCATCCGATGATAGACCGCCATCGCCAGCTTCAACTGACGCAGATCGGCTTCCACCGTGCTGGGCATATCGGGGTATTGCAGCTTGCACGCCACATCGGTGCCGTCCGGCAACCGGGCACGATGCACCTGGCCCAGGCTGGCCGCGGCCGAGGCTTCCTGACTGAACGAGGCAAACCTCGACTGCCAGTTGGCGCCGAGTTCGCTCGCCATCCGACGCCGCACGAAGTTCCAGCCCATGGGGGGCGCATTGGCCTGAAGCTGCGCCAGTTCGGCGGCATATTCGGCCGGCAATGCGTCGGGCACGGTGGACAGGAACTGCGCAACCTTCATAAGGGGCCCTTTCAGCCCCCCCAGGATCGTTTTCAGATCCTCGGCATGCGCGGCGCGGTCGGTTTTGATCCCAAATACCCGTTCACCGGCAACGCGGGCGGCGATACCACCAACCGCGCCGGAGGTGCGGGCAAAGCGGCGAACCTCGCCGAAAAAATTGCTACCGGACATCGCGGCGCCGCGGGTGCGAGTCGGGTAATGTCATCTGCATGTTCTCGTTTGGACTGGCCATCGACCTTCATATTTGCGACAGGCCGCCAAATGCAAGCCAAGCCGGGACAAAGACGCGGCGAGCCGCCTGCCAGACGGCCCGCGCCTTAGACGGTCTTCCTCTCCAGCGCCTCCGTCAGCCGCTGCGGGTCCACCTCGATCTTCACCCCCGCCCGCTCGGTTTGCAGCACCATGATCGAGCGGGAATCGCGATTCCCCCACCCACGGTTCAACCCCTCGGAAAGATCCGCCAACGCCAGATTGGACAGTCGCATAGGCACATTCAGCTCACGTCCAAGCGCGGTAGCCAAGGAAACGTCTTTATGTGCCAAACGCAGCGCAAAGGCGGCCGGCTCGTATTTATTCGGCAGAAACTGGTCGGCCATCGACTCGAATGCCCCGCGCCGGCCGATTGCGCCCTGGCGCACAGCTTCCCAGATCGCCAGCGGCTCGATCCCAGCCTTCACGCCCATGCTGAACACTTCCGCCGCAGCTGCCGTGGCAATGTAGCCATAGCAATTATGCACCAGTTTCGCGACCGAACCCGCCCCGATCGGTCCAATGTATTTCGCCGCATCGCCGATCGTATCCAGGACCGGCTTCCATTTGTCGAACACCTCGGAATTGCCGCCGCACCAAATCGCCAGCTTGCCGGTGGCCGCGCCGCGCGGTCCACCGCTGACCGGGGCGTCGAACAGAAAGGCACCCTTCTGCTCATAGTCGGCATACGCCTTACGCACCGTGGTAGGAGAATTCGTCGTCAGATCGAAATACGCGGTCCCCGGCCGGATCGCCGACAGCAGGCCATTATCTCCATAGGACACCGCATCAAACTCCGGCGGACCGGGCAATGAGGTGAATATCACTTCGCACTGAGACGCGACGGAAGCTGGGCTGTCCGCCCAAATCGCACCGTTCTTGATATGCACCGAAGCGGCGTCGCGACGGACATCGTGAACCACGACCGTATGGCCGTCTTTCCGCAAACCTGTTTGTAGATTCGCGGCCATGCTGGCACCCATGGTACCAAGGCCAATAAAGCCCGCCTTCATGAGACTTCCCCCGAACAGAATTCTTATGGGTTGGCTTCGAAAATCTCGCGCGCGATATTCGCCGCCGACATCGACGCCGGCCAACCGGCATAGAACGCGACATGCGTGATCATTTCGGAAATTTCGGTCTTGGTCAGGCCGTTATCCAGCGCCCGCTGCAAATGACCACGCAGCTGTTCCGGGCGATACGTTGCGGTCAGCACGGCACAAACGATCAGGCTGCGATCGCGCTTGGACAGTTCTGGGCGTTCCCAGATGTCGCCGAACAACACCTTCTCGGTGACCTCGATCATCTTCGGGACAGTATTGCGGACGGCATCGCGCGATGCCGATGCGGGAGCTTTTGCCATCGGCGTTGCCGATGCGGGGGCTTTTGCCATCATTTCCTCCGGTCGATTGAACCTGACCCCATTGCACACCAACCCGCTTTCCCTGTCCAATCCGCGCGATCCAAGGGGGTTCGATATGACGGAAATGGACAAGGTGGCCATCGTCACCGGCAGCGCATTGAATATCGGCCGAGCGATCGCGGTGCATCTGGTTCGAGAGGGCTTTCGGATACTGGTCACTGCCCGTCATTCCGAACAGGACGCCGCCGAAACCGCCAGGCTGATCCAGGATGCGGGCGGTTCCGCGGCGGTCCATATGGCCGACATCAGCGACCCGGCGCAGGCCAGGGGCCTGATCGGGGCCGCGGTATCGCATTTCGGCAGGCTCGATGTGCTGGTCAACAACGCCTCGGTCCGCCGTCAGACCAAGTTCACCGACATGACGCCCGAGGAATGGCGGGAGATCATGGCGGCCACGCTAGACGGGGCGTTCTACTGCGCCCACGCTGCCGCCCCACATATCGCCGCCGCCGGGGGAGGAACGATCATTAACCTGGGGGGAATCTCCGCCCATGTCGGCGCCGTAGGGCGTGTGCATGCGGTCACCGCCAAGGCCGGGATCGTCGGTCTGACCAAGGCGCTGGCCAAGGAATTGGCTGGTGACAACATTACCGTCAACACCGTCGTCCCCGGTTCCATCGAAACCATTCGCGGCGCCGCCGCCGGCGGCAACCACGGACGATCGGCGCTGCCGGATGCCCTGGTGGGGCGGCGCGGACACCCGGACGAAATCGCCGCGATGGTGCGGTTTCTGTGTTCCGGCGAAGCGCGGTATGTCACCGGCCAGACGATCCACGTCAACGGCGGCGCGTTCATGCCTTAACCGCTTGATTTACGGCATGAACGCCGTACTGCCGCCATCGACGACGATCTCGGTCGCCGTGATGAACCGCGCCTCATCTGAGGCCAAGAACAGCACAGCATGGGCCACGTCCCAGGAATCGCCCATATGTCCCATCGGCACCGCCCCGTTACGCGCGTCGATCAGCTTCCGCGGATCGTTGCCGCCGACCGTGCGGGCCAGACGGTATTCCACCAATGGCGTATGCATCAGGCCCGGCACCACCGTGTTCACGCGAATACCCTGTTTGGCATAGGTGCCGGCCACTGACCTCGACAACTGAATCACGCCCGCCTTTGACGCGCTATAGCCGACATGGGACCGCCCGCTGAGAAAATCGTTTCGTATCCCGGCAACCGAGGCGACGTTCACGATCGCACCCTTACCCTGCTCGACCATCACCGGCAGCACGTATTTGCAGCCCAAAAAAGCAGTCTTCAGATTGAAGTCGATCTGACGGTCCCATACCTCCTCGGCCATGGAAACGGGATCGCCGGGTGCGGAGCCGCCGACATTGTTCACCAGGATATCAATACGCTTGAACCGGTTGACGCAGGCCTGCACCATTTCCTGTACATCGGCCGCCACCATCATGTCGCAGCGATGGGTCGCGCAGGTGCCGCCCTCGGACTCAATGATGGCCTTGGTTTCGGACATCGCCTCTTCGTTGATATCCAGCAAGAAAACCGAGGCCCCTTGCCGCGCCAGCAAAACCGCCGCCGTCTTGCCGTTGCCCCAGATTTTGCTGCCGACCGCGCCAACTGACCCGGCACCGGCGACGATCGCCACCTTCCCCGTCATATCGAGCATGTCCATCCCTCCCATTTCGATCGGCATTAGATAAGCCACTGGCGAACCACCGCCAAGGCGCCCAACCCGGAACCGTATCGAAGCCATAATCAGCGGGAGTTTATCGAATCTCTGAAAACCATTTCTGTCCCTGTGCGTTCAGACCCTCGCCAAAGCTCCCGGTTTTGAGCTGTGTATTATATTGAAACAAATATCATGCCGTGTTGATCAAACGACTCTCGATTTAGCATTAAACAATGGACTTATTGGCGATAATCCACCGATTTTCGGGAGTCTTAGTTTGCGCTTTTCTTCTTTGACCGATCGTTTCGAGAAAGCGGACCGGATATTTGATAGCATAATCATTGGCGGAGGCCTCAGCGGGACACTCGCCGCAACGGTTCTGGGCAGGGCTGGATACCATGTATGCCTGATCGATCGTTACGAGATCTATCCTAAGGATTTTCGGGCGGAACATCTTGACGGTGGCATCATAGACTCGCTCATGCGATTAAATCTCCTGGACGAGCTGACAGACGGCCTGTTTCGCGGCGAGACCGTTACGATCGCGCGCAATGCGCGCGTTATTGGCATGACCGCCACGGTTAATTTCGGATTGCGTTACGAAAATCTTGTAAACAGGGCCCGATCGGCACTGCCTGAGCATGTTCATAGGGTCGTCGGCCGTGTTTCGAAAATCGAAACGACTGACGATCTGCAGAGTGTCTCGCTCTCAAACGGCGATGTGGTGACTGGCCGGCTGATTGTATTGGCAACAGGCCAAGGCGCGGCCGTGGGCCGGCAGGCGGGCGCTCGGCGCGTCACCCTCCGCGAACGACACTCGTTGACGTTTGGGTTCCAGATCGAACCGGCTGGGGTTGCCTCGTTCAAGGACTCGTTTCTCGTTTATCAGCGTGAGAACATTCGGGACAAAATCGATTATCTGGCAGCCTTCACGATGGGGGGCCGCACTCGCGTGAATCTTTTTACCTATCGAGACTACAAGGACCCCTGGACGAAATCCTTCCTGGCCGATCCAGACGCTGGCCTGAAGCGAAATTTGCCGGGCCTTGAAGCTGTGATAGGCCCCTATCAGGCCTCTGGTCCGGTCGAAGCGCGGCCGATCGACTTATACGTAACGAAAGACGCGACCCGGCCTGGTTTGGTGTTGATTGGAGACGCCTTCCAATCATCCTGTCCGGCAACCGGCATGGGCATCATTCGACTGCTGACGGATATCGAGCAACTTTGCGGGGTCCATTTACCCCGCTGGCTGGAAACGCCAGGAATGGACGCGACGAAAGTTGGCGCCTTTTATCGCGACCCGATCAAAGTGGCCTGCGATGCCAAGGCGCTGCGCGACTCGGCTTACCGCAGGGCGGTATCGACAGAGACGACCCCCGGGTGGCGCCTGCACCGGGCGAGACTGGCAATGGTGGAACAGGCCCGGGCGTTGCTTCACAGGCGGGCGGCTGTCGGTTACCCGCGCGTTGCCGGCCAGGAACAACGACCGACACTGGTTCCCGGATAGGCTTCTGGCGTGCCGCCGTCCGACCGGCTAAACACACGGTCTGAATTCGTCGGTACAACCAGTAAAGGGAACCAGCGTCCATGGCCGAAGCCTATATCTGCGACTTCACCCGCTCTCCGATCGGCCGCTATGCCGGGGCCCTGCGCGATGTCCGTGCCGACGATCTCGCCGCCCACCCCATTCGCGCGCTCGCCGCGCGCAACGCCGGCGTTGACTGGGAAGCGTTGGACGACTGCATCATGGGATGCGCGAACCAGGCCGGCGAGGACAATCGCAACGTCGCGCGCATGGCCGTGCTGCTGGCAGGGCTGCCCACCGCTGTGTCCGGCTCCACGATCAATCGCCTCTGCGGCTCCGGCCTTGACGCCGTGGGCAGTGCCGCGCGCGCGATCCGGGCGGGGGACGCCCACCTGATGCTGGCCGGCGGGGTCGAAAGCATGACCCGCGCGCCGTTCGTAATGGGCAAGGCGACCGAGGCGTTCGCACGCTCCGCCGAAATCTATGACACCACCATCGGCTGGCGCTTCGTCAACAAGCTGATGCAGAAGGCCTATGGCACCGATTCCATGCCGGAAACCGGGGAGAACGTGGCCGAGGAATTCCAGATCTCCCGCGCTGACCAGGACAAGTTCGCCTACGCCAGCCAGCAGCGCGCCAAGAAGGCGCAGGACAGCGGGTTCTTCGCCAAGGAGATCACGCCGGTGACCATCAAGGGCCGCAAGGGCGACACGGTCGTCGAACACGACGAACATTTGCGCCCCGATACCACGCTGGAAATGCTGGCAAAGCTGAAAACCCCGTTCCGCGATCCCGGCACGGTCACCGCCGGCAACGCCTCGGGCGTGAATGACGGATCGGCGGCGCTGATCCTGGCCTCCGAGGAAGGGGCGAAGCGACATGGCCTGACGCCCCGAGCCCGCGTGGTCGCGATGGCCACGGCCGGCGTGCCGCCGCGTATCATGGGCATCGGCCCCGCCCCCGCCGTGCGGAAGCTACTGGCGAAGACTGGCCTATCGATCGGCGATATCGACATCATCGAACTGAACGAGGCCTTCGCCAGCCAGGGTATCGCCGTCCTGCGTCAGCTCGGCCTGTCCGAAAGCGCCGACCACATCAACCCGCACGGCGGCGCCATCGCCCCGGGTCACCCGCTGGGCATGTCCGGTGCCCGGCTGGCCATGACAGCGGTGAACGCGATGGAAACCCTTGGGCAGAAGCGCGCCATCGCCACGATGTGCATCGGTGTTGGTCAGGGCATCGCGGCTCTGATCGAACGCGTCTGAAGCATCGGCGAAATGGTCCTCAGCCTCGGCCTGATCCTGCTGTGCCAATTGGTTGGGGAAGCGATCGCCCACGGGACCGGGCTGGCGGTCCCCGGTCCCGTCATCGGCCTGGTCCTGTGCGTGCTTCTATTGCTCGTTCGGGATCGGTTCAGCCGACGCATGCCGGTCGAACTGACCGACGGTACGTTCGAACAGACCGGCCGAGGCATCCTGTCGCATCTGTCGCTGCTGTTCATCCCCGCCGGCGTCGGGGTGATTCAGCGGTTTGACGTGCTGGCCGGCAACGCGTTGGCGATCGTAGCCGCGCTGGTTGTCTCCACGGTTCTGAGCCTGGCGGTCACCGCCTGGGTGTTCAGCATCGTGGCTGGCCGCGCGGAATGATCGTGGCTGGCCGCGCGTCGTGATTTGGGGCTGGCCGCGCGGAGTGACCTTGGATAGCAGCGTCGCATGAACCATGACGACGTCTTCGCGCTGTGGGTGTACCTCGCCCGCACGCCACTGCTCTGGCTGACCGTCACCATCCTGGCCTATTGCCTGTGCGACCGGATCTCCGCCGCGCTGAACCGCACGCCGCTGGCCAATCCGGTGCTGATGTCGATGTGCCTGGTGGGTCTGCTGGTGCGGGTGTCGGGGACCCCCTACCCCACCTACTTCGACGGCGCCCAGTTTATCCATTTTCTGCTTGGACCGGCCACTGTCGCACTGGGCATTCCACTGTACCAGAATCGCCAACTGGTGATGCGGGCAATCCTGCCGATGCTCTGCGCATTGCTGGCGGGGTCCGCCACCGCATTGGTTTCGGCGGTGACGATCGCCCGCCTGCTGGGTGCGGCGCCGTCCATCGTTGTTTCAATCGCCCCGAAATCTGTCACCGCGGCAGTAGCGATGGGCATTTCCGGACGCCTGGGCGGAGACCCGGGCCTGACCGCCGTGCTGGTTATCCTGACCGGTATCATGGGTGCGATCATTGTGACGCCGCTGCTGAACGGGCTTCGTATCACCGATAAACGCGCCCGCGGTTTCGCCGCCGGCCTGGCGGCACATGGCATCGGCACCGCGCGCGCGTTTCAGGTCGATCCGCTCGCCGGCACGTTCGCCGGGATTGCGATGGGGTTGAATGCCCTGCTTACCGCAATCCTTGTACCGCTGCTGCTGTAGCTGAACCTACCATTCGATCGCCGCCGCCGCGGCAACCGCGGCGTCCACCGCCATCGGCGCCTCGCGCTCATCTTCCGCCGGCGGAACCGGCGCGGGCTCCCAGCGAGCCAGTCCGTTCAGGATCAGCATGAACCCACCCTCGGCAATGGGCAGCCCCCGCAATATCAACGTCTCCCCATCCGGACCCGGCTGCGGCAGCCCATCGGCATCCCCACTTCGCAGAAGGCCGGATCGGCGAGAGATCTCCAACTCGGGCTCCCCCGCGGAACCGAATAGCCCGGATGCGATCTGGAGACGCAGCATTGTGTCCAGCGGCATATCCTGGCGCACCTCGATACCGATCCCCCTGAAGAACGGATAGTTCCACTGAACTAACCGGAGGCCCGAATCGAACAGCGCCAAACCGTCCGTCGTACCATTCAGAACCGCCTGCAACCGGGCTCCATATAACGCCGCTCGGGCCATGAGCGCTGACTCCTCGCCGCGCAGGCGATCCAATTCTTTTTTGTTACGTTCAGCGACTCGCTTTTTCCTGGCATTCGTGCGGAGCCCATATAGTTGCCCCAGGACGATGCCGCCGACCGCAAGCACCAATGCCGACGCAACCAACGCCAGGGAGTGTGCCCCAGCCGAAAGACTAGCTGCCGGTGCCATCACCTCGGCCCAGTTCGCCGCGACGATCACCGCCATGTCGCGGTGGGCGACACGATGGAACGCATGCAAGCGCTGAACCCCATCCATCTCGGATTCGCCCAGCCAAGTCCCGGCCTCCGATCGGGCAATCATGTCGAACAGAATGGATTTTGACAGATCGGTCTTTGGCCGCCGCGCGGCTGGCCCAATCACCGCCTGGACGATGCCGCGCCTGGTATCAACCAGCGCAGCCAATGCGTTATAACCAAACGATGCTTCGGCAAACAGCTTCGGAAGCTCCGTGGACCGGTAGGACGCGCCGACCAGCCAGCCCTTCGGGTGATCCAACGGCCGAACGATATACATCAGAAACTGCCGGGCATCGATGGGGGAGCCGCTTGCATCGCCTTGCAGCAAGAGCGAGTCTTTGAACTTCGTGCCGTCGCTTTGATATTCTTCCAGCGAACCGTGCGGGAACGCCACGTAGGCGGCCCCCACACCCTGTCCGATCGCACTTGGCAGAATATCCTGGCGAATGATGTGCTGGTCATCGGCAATGAACAGGTCGTCAGCCACAGCCAGCAGCGCCGGAAATTGCTTCTCCCACTTGGCCAGATTCACCGAATCGCTGTCGGCTTTCCACGCGTCCTGGATAATCGACAGACTCTGGTCGATCAGCGACAGTTCATGCCCGATAGTTTCGGCGACCGTAGCGGCCTGCCCAACCAGGGCCTGTTCCGCCCGATCCCGGATCTCCGCGTTCTGATCCTGCACCACCCGGCCTGTCACGATCCAGATCAGCGCGATCAACGCCAGGGCCGCGATCGACACGGCGCCGCCGGCCGCGAGTTCGGCTTTGCCCATTTTGGCCGCGGGAACCGATTCAACCGGAACAAGCTGCGAGGGCCTGAAGCGCACCGCTGTGGACCCGGTCCGCCGCCGCCGTTTGAATTTATCGCTCATACTGTTGCCGCACCACGTTCCAGGGCTCCCCGTGATCCCGGGCGATGCGGCGTAAAGATCCGCCGAAAGCGCGTACCCGCGGGACTAATCATTCTGACACCGCAAACTTAACGGTTCAGGCAGCCATGAGCAATCTTTCTCGCGGCTCGCCACCTTCTGTATTTCCGATGGCCAGCCCATGCGCCAAGGCACCGACGATGGCGGCGAAAAGCGCGGCTTGACGCCGTGGCATACAAAATACAAAGTCCCCGAACCAAGAGGGACGGACCAGGAGGAATACACCGGGGTGCATCAGACCCAGCCGCGTCTTCGTATCGAACCGCTCGATATCGGCCTCGGCCTCCGCCGACAGGCCTGCGAGGCGATCAAGCGCGCGATCACAGAGATGGATATCTACGGCCGGGCTGGCGAAATTCGTCTGGATGAGCGCCAGTTGTGCGAAGACCTCGGCGTCAGTCGCACGCCAATCCGCGAGGCCCTGTCCGTGCTGGAACAGGAAGGTTTCGTCCGTACCATTCCCCGCCGCGGCATCGTCGTGGTCCGCAAAACCAAGCGGGAGATCGTGGAAATGATCACAGTCTGGGCGGCAATCGAAAGCATGGCCGCACGACTTGCCGCGACCTCGGCCACAGCCGACGACATTGCGGCCCTGACCACGCTGATGGATGCGTTTGACGAAGACCCGACCGGCCATCTGACGGAATATTCCGACGCCAACATGGCGTTTCACAAAGCAATCATCCGGTTGGGCGGCATTGGCCTGATGTCCAGCCTGACCGACACATTGTTCATCCACATGCGCGCCGTCCGCGCCGTGACCATGACCCAGGATAACCGCGCGCAACGATCGGTGGCGGACCACCGGGCGATCATTGCCGCCTTGCGGGCGGGTGACCCGGACCGGGCCGAACGGCTGGTCCGCGATCACACAATGGGCCTCGCCGGACATGTGGAACGCCACGGGGATTTCCTCGATACCGGCACGCCGCCGGACATTTTCAGACCTCGCGTAATGGGAGAACACCAGTAATGTCGGAAGCCGAACAGCCGGAAGCCGAACAGACCGACGGATTCCATCTGGTCATCGACGCGCTGATGCTGAACGGCATCAAGACGATCTATGGCGTCCCCGGCATCCCGATCACCGATCTGGGCCGTCTGGCGCAGGCGTCCGGCATGCGGGTGATTTCATTCCGGCACGAACAGAACGCCGGCAACGCCGCTGCCATCGCCGGATACCTGACCAAGTCGCCGGGCGTATGCCTGACCGTCTCGGCGCCGGGCTTCTTGAACGGTTTGGTTGCGCTGGCCAATGCGACCACGAATTGCTTTCCGATGATCCTGATCAGCGGCTCCTCGGAGCGCGAAATCGTCGATCTGCAGCAGGGCGATTATGAGGAGATGGACCAGCTCGCCATCGCCAAGCCGCTGTGCAAGGCGGCATTCCGCGTGCTGCATGCGGCCGATATCGGCATCGGCGTGGCCCGGGCCATCCGAGCGGCGGTGTCGGGCCGGCCGGGCGGAGTGTATCTGGATTTGCCGGGCAAGCTGTTTGGCCAGGTCATGGACGCCGAAGCCGGCCGCCGGTCATTGGTGAAAGTGATCGATTCGGCCCCGGCGCAGATCCCCGCGCCATCCGCTGTCGAGCGTGCGCTGGACGTGCTGCGCGGGGCAAAGCGCCCGTTGATTATCCTGGGCAAGGGCGCCGCCTATGCGCAGGCTGACGACGATATCCGCGCGCTGGTCGAAAAATCCGGCATTCCCTACATCCCCATGAGCATGGCGAAGGGCCTGTTGCCCGACACGCATCCGCAATGCGCCGCCGCCGCACGCTCCACCGTCCTCCAGGACAGCGACACCGTCCTGATGATCGGTGCTCGGTTGAACTGGCTGCTGAGCCACGGCAAGGGCAAGCAATGGGGTCCGCCGGGATCGAAAAA
>DAIEHR010000245.1 GCA_027353465.1 Acetobacteraceae bacterium
TGATGCTGCGCGAAGGTCACCAGATCCGGCAGGCGGGCCATGGTGCCGTCTTCGTTCATGATCTCGCAGATCACCGCGGACGGGTTCAGCCCGGCCTTGCGGGCAATATCCACCGACGCTTCGGTATGCCCCGCTCGGACCAGCGTTCCGCCTTCCCTGGCCAGCAGCGGGAACACATGCCCGGGCGTGGTAATGTCGTTTCGGGTGCTGTCGGGGTTGATCGCCACCGCGATGGTCTTGGCACGATCGGCGGCGGAAATGCCGGTGGTCACACCCTCCCGCGCCTCGATCGACACGGTGAACGCAGTCTGGTGCCGTGTGCCGTTATGCTGGCTCATCAGCGGCAGAGCCAGTGCCTCTACACGGTGGCGGGTCAGGGCCAGGCAGATCAGGCCGCGGGCATGCCGAGCCATGAAGTTGATGGCATCGGGGGTGGCGAACTGGGCGGGGATGACAAGATCGCCCTCGTTTTCGCGGTCTTCATCATCGACCAGGATGAACATGCGGCCGTTTCGGGCTTCTTCGATCAGGTCCTCGGCCGAACACAGGTACTTGGACAGTTCGGTGGTGGCGAATGTCTCGTTCAGGTTTTCCATTACGCAGTCTCCGCCAGGCGAGCGACGTAGCGCGCGAGGGTGTCGATCTCGATATTCACGGGGTCGTTCGGCTGCAGGGTTCCGAATCCGGTGACCGAGGCTGTGTGGGGAATGATGTTCACGCCGAAGGTATCGCCCCGCACCTCGTTCACAGTCAACGATACGCCGTCCACGGCAACGCTGCCCTTGACGGCGATGAAGCGGGAAATGTCGGCTGGAACACGGAAGACCCAGCGGGTGGAGGCATTTTCCGGGGTTGCGGAAACAGCGGTTCCCACCCCGTCCACATGGCCGGAGACGAGGTGGCCGCCCAGTTCGTCGCCCACCCGCAACGACCGTTCCAGGTTGACGCGCGATCCGGCGGTCCAGCTTCCCAGCTTGGTGTGGGCCAGCGTTTCCGCCGAGGCATCCACCGCGAACCAGTCGGTGCCGAAGTCCACGGCTGTCAGGCAGCAGCCGGAGCAGGCGATCGATGCGCCCAGCGCCACCGGCGGATCGGCGAGGAATGCCGGCGGAGTTTCGATCACCAGACGCATGTCTCGCCCTTCGCCGATCGGGTCGAGCGTCTTGATGTGCCCGAGGGCGGTTATGATACCGGTGAACATGATCGTTGCCTTGTGTATTCGCTCAACATGTCGTCGCCGACAACCGTTTCGCAATCCCTGCGAAACCTTGGCATGGCCTGAAGCCGCTCCACGCCGAACGCCTGAACCGCGGGCCAGCCGTCGCCGCCCATGACCGAAGGAGCATGGAACCAGGCGATGCGATCGACAAGATCGGCGCGCAGCAGGGCCGCGGCGAGCTGGCCTCCGCCTTCCACCAGCACGCGGGTCAGGCCGGCCTCGCCCAGGGCCCGCATGGCCGCCTCGATGTTGACGCCCGCCGATCCGCCGGGGATTTTCAGCAGCTTGGCGCCGATGCCGATGAAGGCGTCCTCGCGGGCGAGATTGGTGCCCTCGCGCATCAGGAACCAGGTGGGAACCTGCGCCGCGGTCGCCATCAGGCGGGAGGTCAGCGGCGTGCGCAGATGGCTGTCGGCGATGACGCGGACGTTGGGCGTTGGGCGGAAGCCGGGAATGCGGCAGGTCAGATCCGGATTGTCGGCCAGCACGGTGCCGACGCCGACCATGACCGCATCGTGCCGGCCGCGCATGGCATGGCCGAGGCGGCGTGCCGGTGTGCCGGTGATCCATTGGCTTTCGCCGCTGTGGGTGGCGATGCGCCCGTCGAGCGTGGAGGCCAGTTTCAGCGTCACCATCGGGCGCCCCAGGGCGACGCGGGTGCTGAAGCCGATCAGGATTTCGCGTGCTTCGGCTTCCAGCAGGCCGGATTCGACGGCGATGCCTGCGGCTTCCAGTCTATCCAGCCCCTGGCCGTTGACGCGGTCATCCGGGTCGGCCGTGGCGACGACCACCCGCGCGACCCCCGCGGCGATCAGCGCATCGGTGCATGGTGGGGAGCGGCCCCAGTGGCAGCACGGCTCCAACGTGACATAGGCGGTGGCGCCTTTCGCTTGATCCCCGGCCATCGCCAGTGCCACCGGTTCGGCATGTGGGCGGCCGCCCGGCTGCGTGAACCCCCGCCCGACGACACGGCCGTCGCGGACGATAACGCACCCGACAGAGGGGTTGGGCCAAGTCGTCCCAAGCCCCCGCCGCGCGAGGGCGAGGGCGGCACGCATGTGGGGAAGGTCGTCAGCGGTCATAGGCGGGGTGCGGGTTGGTTTGGTGATGCCCAATGTTTCGGCCCATTGCTGTATCGCCAGCCGCGCTACCACCCGGCGCTGCCCAGACCGGCGCTGCCCAGACCGGCGCTGCCTCCTCGTCATGGCCGGGCGTGTCCCGGCCATCTTCGCACGAACCGCCGAAGCGCGGATGGCCGGGACACGCCCGGCCATGACGGGAAAAGCCAGCCCGGTGACAGCGGGAAACCGCAGCCCGACGATAACGGGATACCGCTAGCCCCCCCACGACGGGACGACGCAAGTCCCTCCACGGCGCCAATGAGAATACCAGGTCGGACGTCACTATTCCTCCGGTACCGGCCCCAGCCCGCCGACGAATTCCTCGAAATCCTTGGCCTCCCGGAAATTCCGGTAAACGCTGGCGAACCGTACATAGGCAACCTTGTCCAGCTCTTTCAACGTGTCCATCACCAGTTCGCCGATCTGCTTGCTGGGGATGTCGCTGTCGCCGGACGCCTCAAGCTGCCGCACCACGGAGTTGACGATCCGTTCGATCCGCTCCTCCTGGATCGGCCGCTTGCGCATCGACACACGGATGGAGCGCGCCAGCTTGTCGCGATCGAACGGTACCCTGCGGCCGTCGGTCTTCACCACGGTCAGTTCGCGCAACTGCACACGCTCGATCGTGGTGAAACGCTGCCCACAGTTGCCGCAGAACCGCCGCCGCCGGATGGCGCCGTTGTCCTCGGTCGGGCGGCTGTCCTTGACCTGGGTATCGTCAAATCCGCAGAACGGGCAGCGCATCTGGACTTACCGGTGCGCGTAGAGCGGGAAGCGGGCGCAGAGTTCCTTCACCCGCTCGCCGATCGCCTGCTCCACCGTCGTGTTGGTGCCGTCGTTGGAGCGGCCGAGACCTTCCAGCACCTCGTTGATCATCAGGCCGATTTCGCGGAACTCCTCGGTCCCGAAGCCGCGCGTCGTGCCGGCCGGCGAACCCAGCCGCACGCCGGAGGTGATGGCGGGCTTTTCCGGATCGAACGGGATCGCGTTCTTGTTCGCGGTCATGTGGGCGCGTTCCAGGCTGGCTTCCGCCGCCTTCCCGGTGACGCGCTTCGGCCGCAGATCGACCAGCATCAGGTGGCTGTCGGTGCCGCCGCTGACGATGTCCAGGCCCTGCTGCTTCAGCGTTTCCGCCAGCACGCGCGCATTGTCCTGCACCGCCTTCTGATACAGCTTGAACTCAGGCTTCAACGCCTCCCCGAACGCCGCCGCCTTGCCGGCGATGACGTGCATCAGCGGGCCGCCCTGCAGGCCGGGGAACACGGCCGAGTTGATCTTCTTCCCCAGGTCAAGGTCGTTGGTCAGGATCATGCCGCCGCGCGGGCCGCGCAGGGTCTTATGGGTCGTGGTGGTGACGACATGGGCATGGGTCAACGGGCTGGGGAACAGGCCCGCCGCCACCAGCCCGGCGAAGTGCGCCATATCGACCATGAAATACGCGCCGACTTCGTCCGCGACCTTGCGGATGCGTGCGAAGTCGATGAAGCGGGGATAGGCGGACCCGCCGGCGATGATCAGCTTGGGCTTTTCGGTGCGGGCGAGATGCTCCAACTCCTCATAGTCCAGCAAGCCGTCGTCCTTGCGCACGCCGTATTGCACCGGGCGGAACCACTTGCCCGACAGGTTCGG
>DAIEHR010000281.1 GCA_027353465.1 Acetobacteraceae bacterium
ATCAAGGCCGGCGCCCCGATGGCGATGCGCAAGGTCGGACATCGCCGGGACATTTATCCCGTGTTCCGGGAACTGTTCGCGAAGAAAACCGGAGTGGAGGCCGCAGCCGAATGAGCTCCACGTCAATCCGAGCGGAACGACCGCTGTTCGAAGGGGCCGATTGGGAATTTGGTACGATTCAGCGCAGCTATGATGAGATCGAAAAGATCGCGCTGAAGGAAATGGGTCTGGAAGTCTATACCAACCAGATCGAGGTGATCGGCACCGAACAGATGCTGGACGCGTACTCGTCGATCGGGATGCCGGTGTTCTACAAGCACTGGTCGTTCGGCAAGCACTTTTCCCGCAACGAGGCGATGTACCGTGCAGGCATGCAGGGCCTTGCTTACGAGATCGTTATCAACTCCAACCCCTGCATCAGCTACATCATGGAAGAGAACACCGCCACGATGCAGACGCTGGTGATGGCGCACGCGGCCTTTGGCCACAACCACTTCTTCAAGAACAACTATTTGTTCCAACAATGGACCGACGCCAACGGCATCCTGGATTACCTGGAATTCGCCAAGGACTACATCACCTCCTGCGAGGAACGATACGGCGAGACGGCGGTTGAACGCCTGCTCGATGCCGCCCACGCGTTGATGCACAACGCCGTTCACAAATATCCGCGCAAGCGTGCCGCCGATCTGCGGTCGGAAGAAAAGCGGGAGCGGGAACGGCGCGAACACGACGAAAAGGTCTTCAACGATCTGTGGCGCACGGTCCCTGGCAAGGAGAACGCCCGCCACGACCCGACAGCGGCCGAACAGCGCAAGGCGCTGCTGGAACTGCCGCAGGAAAACATCCTGTATTTCCTGGAGAAATCAGCACCTCGCCTGGCGCCCTGGCAGCGGGAGATCCTGCGCATCGTGCGCATCATCGCCCAGTATTTCTACCCGCAGTCGCAGACCAAGGTGATGAACGAGGGCTGCGCGACCTACACCCACTACACGATCATGAACAGGTTGCACGAAAAGGGCCTGCTGACCGATGGCGCGATGGTGGAGTTCCTGTCATCGCATACCAACGTCGTGTTCCAGCCGGAATTCAGCGACCGGCGCTACTCCGGCCTGAATCCATACGCGCTGGGTTTCGCCATGATGCAGGACATCGAGCGCATTTGCACGCTGCCGACCGCCGAGGACCAGCAATGGTTTCCGCACATCGCCGGGTGCAACGATCCGATGAACGTGCTGCGCGATGTGTGGGCGAACTATCGCGATGAAAGCTTCATTCTACAGTATCTCAGCCCGAAACTGGTGCGCCATTTTGGCCTGTTCCACGTGCTGGACGACGCCAACGAGCCGAACCTGCGGGTGGAAGCGATCCATGACGAACGCGGATACCGCAAGATCAAGCAGGCGCTGGCGAAACAGTATGACGTCTCTTGGAACACCGCCGATATCCAGGTGGTGGATGTCAATCTGGCCGGGGATCGCCGCCTGATCCTACATCACCGCGCCCTGAACCACATATTGCTGGACGAAAAGGACGCGCGTCTGGTTCTGCAGCACCTGGCGGATATGTGGGGCTACGATGTGCTGATGAAGGAAATCGATCCAGGCACGGACGCGGTGCTGAAGGAACACGCAGCCTCGCCGAGGCCGGGCATCGTACGGATTGAACCGGCCACCTGATGAGCCTTCGCCCCCGCCACCATCAGCCGGCGGGGGCCGGATTCCGTCGCAACAGCACCAGCATCAGCGCCATACCTGGCAGCGCGCCGGCCATGCAGACGACATAGAACCAGGTCCATCCAAGCCCCCCGGCCATCGCGCCCGACGCCCCGCCAATCGTATGGATCGCCAGGGCCGGCACCGAGGACAGCAGCGCATATTGTGTTGCCGCGAATTCTCGCGCGCACAGCGCCGACAGAAAGGTCAGGAAAGCGGCGTCGGCCAATCCCTGGGCAACCGCCTCGGCCGTCACCGTGGCGTACAGCATCGCGTGCTGGCCGGCTGACAGCGAAAGCGCCACATACATTCCCATCGCGACAGTCTGTGCCCAGCCCGTGACCAGCAGGGCGCGCCCAACGCCGATGCGCGCCACCAGCCATCCGCCCAGCGTTATACCTGCCAGCGTACCCGCCAGCGAAAACGGCCCGGTTCCGGCGATCGCCGCCTTGTCGAAGGATAGTGCCCGATAAAACGGCGCCGTCATGATTCCGGCCATGGCCTCGCCCAGTTTGAACAGGGCGACAAAGGCCAGCACCAGAAGCGCGGACGGCCGAACCAGGAACGATCGAACGGGTTCGATCACTGCCTGCCGCAGGCCTCGGCGTGGCGTTGATCCCCCCGCCTCCTCCCGGCGCGCCGCGAGCGTCACCAACGTTCCGGCCGCCGCCAGCGCGGCGACGCCTAACAGCGCCGCGTGCCACCCAATAGATGCTGAGGCGGCGATTGCCCCTGTGGTCGAAATCAATAACGCGACCCGGTAGCCCCAGACGTAAACCGCCAGCGCCACGCCCTGGCGAAGCGGGGGAAACACCTCGATCCGCCAGGCGTCGATCGCGATGTCCTGCGTTGCCGACAGCAGCGCCACGCAGGCGGCGGCAGCGAATGCCCCCATCGGTGCCGCACCGGGATCGGACAAAGCCAGCGCGACGGCGGCCACACCCAACAACGGCTGCACGACCAGCAACCACCCGCGCCGCCGCCCAAACCCACGCAGCATGGCAAGCGGAGGCGGCTGGTCCAGCAGCGGTGACCAGAGAAACTTCAGCGAATACGCAAGGCCGATCCAGGCCGTCAGCCCAATGACGGCCAGCCCGGCGCCACTGTCCGCCAACCAAAGCCGCAAGGTAAACCCGGAAAGCGGCAGCGGCAGGCCGGAGACGAACCCATACGCCGCCATCGCCGCGAGTTGGCGGTCGATCCGCATCAGACGGGCAGAGTCGTGTCGCCCTTGCCCAGTGGGCGCTGCATCGTCACCACGTCCAGCCACCGCCCGAACTTCAGCCCGGCCGACTTCATCGTGCCAATCATGTGGAAACCCAGGCTGGCATGCACGCCGATCGAGCCCACATTTTCGGAATCACCGATCACGGCGATCATCTGCCGCAGGCCCGCCGCCGTCGCCAGCTCGATCAGCCTGACCACCAGCGCCTTGCCGACGCCTTGTCCTCGCACGTCCTCGCGGACGTAGATGCTGTCCTCCACCGTAAACCGATAGGCCGAACGCTCCCGGAACGGTGCATAATAGCCGTATCCCAGCACGCCGGTGGCGTCCGAGGCGACCAGCCATACATAGCCGCGATCGACGATTTTGCTGAACCGGGCCGTCATTTCTTCCACCGATGGTGGCTCCTCCTCGAACGTGCCTGTTCCATGCAAGACGTGGTGCGCATAGATTGCCTGAATATCAGGCACGTCGGCTAGCGTCGCGGCGCGGATGTCCATCCCGTTTTCCCCTGGCGGTCAAAGAGGCAGGATAGCCGTAAATTGTGTCCATGACGACGGTCGTTAGCATCCCGCGCGACTGTAACCTTTCATCGTTTGGCAAACGCCGGCCCGCGTGGCAAAAGCTGCCTGGACGCGGCGGTTATCGCACGCGGCCTTTCAATCAGGGCGTGTAGTCAATTCGATATCGTGGCTAATGTGATCTCGAAATCAAGAAATTCGTTGGTTTTTGGCTCTCGCTTCGCCATACTCGCAGTCGTGATCGAATGGTCGCCGAGATAATGGCGACCGTGAGGGGTAACATCGATTATCTCAGCCCGTTCGCTAAGGGCATCAGTGGATGCGGCAGGCTCGCGTCCGTGTTATCAACTTGGCTAGGCGCCGAGAGTGTCCGGGTCTTACCCCGGTCTTTATGCTGCCTGATACGCCGCTAGAAGGGTTAGCTCGTGGATATATCTGACGGATACACGCCCGGGCCATTGGGCAATGGCCGTACGTCCCTGGCCGAAGCCAGCGGCGGCGGCGGTGGCACCACGGGTGCTGGTATGTCAGGCGCGAGCGAAGGAGACGGACGCGGCCCAATTCATCCGCGCCTGCTGGCGATGATGATGGCCGCTCGTTACTTCGGTCTTGACCTTGATCCCAACGAATTCCGCAACGGAGCCGGCGACACCCTGCCCAGCGCCGCCGCGCTGTCCGCCTGGGCGCAAAACAGTGGCATGTGGTCGCGCGCCCTTCGCCTGCGCTGGCGCCATCTGTTCACCGTGGGCGGCAATGGACCCGTTATCCTGTTGTTCAAGGACGGTTCGGCCGGCCTGCTGATCGGGGCGAACGCGGAGCAGAAAGTCGTCCTGATCCGCGACCCGCGCGCGCCTGAAGCCGATCCGCCGGTCCCGGTTGACGAAATGCGCCTGAACGAGGTGTGGAGCGGCGATGCCGTGCTGCTGCGCGCCGAACGGTCGCAGGCCGAAGCCGATCCGCCGTTCACCATGCGCTGGCTTATCGGCGTCGTGCTGAAGGAAAAAAAGCACCTTGTCGATCTGCTCATCGCCTCGTTCGCGATCAGCATACTGACTATTCTGCCTCCGCTTCTGGTGATGCAGGTGGTGGACCGTGTGCTGGCTCATCACAGCTACTCGACGTTGCTTTTGATTTCGTTGATCCTCGGTGTATCCGTTCTTTACGAGACATTGCTGGGTTACGCCCGCCGCCTGATCATACTGGTGGTCGGCGTGCGCACAGACGCCAAGCTCAGCCTGCATGTTTTCAACCGGCTGATCCGGTTGCCACTCGATTACTTCGAACGGCACCCGGCTGGTGAGACCATGTATAAAGTGGGCCAAATGAACAAAGTCCGGGAGTTTATGACCGGCAAACTCATGACGACGTTGCTCGACATGATCACATTGCTCGTCCTGCTGCCGCTGCTGTTCTGGCTGAATGCTACCCTCGCCTGGATCGTTCTTGTCTGCGCGACAATGATCATGCTGATCATCCTCGCCTATCTCCGGCCGATGCGGACCATTTTCTCCAAGGTTATCAACGCCGAAACGCTCAAAAACGCCGCGCTTGGCGAAACGATCTTCGGCATCAAGACGGTGAAGTCGCTGGCCCTCGAACCGCAACGTAAGGCGCTGTGGGACGAACGCACCGCCGAGGTCGGCAAATGGCGCATGGCGATGGGCCGGTTGTCGAACTGGCCGCAAACCCTGGTTACCCCGATCGAGCGCTTCATGTGGATGGGCGTGATTCTTGTCGGCGCCTTGCTCGCCCTGACCGACACCACTGGATACATGGTCGGCAGCCTGTTCGCCTTCATGATGCTGGCGCAGCGCGTCAGCCAGCCGCTGGTCGGCCTGGCCCGCCTGATCGAGGACTGGGAAGAAGTCGGCGCATCCATGGGACAGGCGGCCGACGTGCTGAACCGTCCGCTGGAAGACGCGGCCAATGGCGGACTGCGTCCCAAGTTCGCCGGCGCGGTCACGTTCGAAGATGTGACCTTTACTTATGCCGGCACCAAGCTACCCGCACTCGACCGCCTCAGCTTCTCGATCCCGCCGGGCACCATGCTCGGTCTCGTTGGCCGCTCCGGTTCGGGCAAATCAACCGCCACACGGCTGCTTCAGGGCATCAACCGCGAATATTCCGGCTACATCAAAATCGATGGCGCCGACATGCGGGAAATCAACCTTCGGCATCTGCGCTCCAGCTTCGGCGTCGTGCTACAGGAAAACTTCCTGTTCCGCGGGTCAATCCGCGACAATATCCTGGCTGGCCGCCCCGGCCTGACGCTGGAAGATGCAATCCGAGCAGCGCGTTTGGCGGGGGCGGAAGAATTCATCGAGCGTATGCCCAACGGCTACGAAACCTATATCGAGGAAGGATCGCCCAACCTTTCGGGCGGTCAGCGTCAGCGGCTCGCCATCGCCCGTGCGCTGATCACCGATCCGCGGATCTTGATCCTCGACGAAGCCACCAGTGCGCTCGACCCGGAATCAGAGGCTTTGGTTAACGCCAACCTGCTTCGGATCGCCCGCGGACGAACAATGGTCATCGTCTCCCACCGCCTGTCGTCCCTGGTAAACTGCGACCAGATCATGGTGCTGGAACGCGGCAAGCTTGCCGATATCGGCCCCCATTCCGTGCTGCTGGAGCGGTGCGCAATCTACCGCGCGCTCTGGAATCAGCAAAACCGTCACATGCAAACTGAAGGCACCGGTCATGCAGCTCCTGCCCCGACCCTCCTCCAAGGCGATTAGTACAACCCTCGAGGACCGGCTGGATCCAACCCTGCCGGCGATCCTGGAGTACCAGTCTCCGTCCACCGCGATTATCAACATGCCGATGCCGCGCATCGCGCGCGGCTTCACCTGGACTTTAAGCAGCATGGTGGTGATGCTCATCGCCGTTGCCAGCGTGGTGAAAGTCGATCGCGTGGTCAGCGCCGGCGGCGTCGTCGTGGCTCGGGCGGCAACCGTCGTGGTGCAGCCGCTGGAAACCGCGATCGTGCGCTCCATCGACGTGCATGCCGGCGATATCGTTCATGCTGGCCAGATCCTCGCGCGGCTCGACCCAACCTTCGCGACGGCGGATATGGGGGCGCTCGTCGCTCAGGTTTCGACGTTGCAGGCGCAGGTTTCCCGGATGCAGGCCGAGGTGGAAAACCGCCCGTTCAGCTATACCGGGATGGATCCCAACATGGCCTTGCAGGCCTCGATCTATCAACAGCGCCAAGCCGAATTCAATTTCAAGATCGAAAACTATCAGCAGAAGATCGATAGCCTGTCGGCCACGATTGCCCGCGCTAACTCCGATATCGTCAACTTCACCGACCGCCTGAATTACGCCCGCACCCTGGAAGGGATGCGCAAAGAGCTGGAACATCTGAATGTCGGTTCCAAGCTCAACACGCTGGCGGCGATGGACTCCCGGGTCCAGATGCAGGCCGGCCTGGATACCGCCCGTCAGCAGCAGCTTGGCGGCCAGCGTGACCTGGCTGCCATGGTCGCTGAACGGAACGGCTATATCCAAAGCTGGCACGCGGAACTCGCCGATAAGCTGACGGATGCCCTTGGCAAATTGTCGGATGCGCGCGAGTCGTTGAACAAGGCGCAGCTACGCCGCCAGTTGGTTGAATTGCGTGCACAGGAAGACGGCACGGTGTTGACCGTCAGCAAGGTTTCGGTGGGATCCGTCCTCAATCCAGGGCAGCAGTTGATTACCCTGGTGCCAACCGACGCGCCCCTGGAAGTCGAAGCCAATGTTGACGGCAAGGATGATGGATATATCGGTGTCGGCGACCCGGTGGACATCAAGTTCGATACATTCCCATACTCCCAGTATGGTCTTGCCCATGGCGTCGTTCGGATCGTCAGCCCCGACAGCTTCAGCGCGCAGGACGAAGCCCGCAATCCAACAGGCGCCGTGCCGGTTGCGAATAACCAGAACGGGCTGTGGTATCGCACCAGGGTCACGCTGGATGACATCGCGCTGCATAATACGCCGTCCAACTTCCACCTGACTCCTGGCATGCCGGTTACCGCTGACATTCGCGTCGGCAAGCAGACCATCATGCGCTACATGCTCGGGAAATTTATCCCCTTGGCCACCGAAGGCATGCGGGAGCCGTAAAGGCCCAGCACCCAAAGGACTCAACCGGCACATGTCTTTATTCGACAAGGTCATCGGCGGCTTTTCCCCCGGCGCGTCGCTGCGCCGGGGGATCCAGCTCCTGGAAAAAGGAGACGCAAAGGGCGCCTTCGCACTGCTTTCCCGCGCCGCCCGGGCCAGCATTCCCGAAGCTGAATTCCGTGTGGGCCGCTGTTACCTGGAAGGGGCGGGTGTTCCGCCCAGCAGGGCGGACGGCGTCCGGTGGGTGGAGCGCGCCGCGGAAAAGGGCTATGTCGAGGCACAAGCCCTGTTGGCGACGCTATGTCTGCATGGCATGGCACCGGGTTTTGCCAACAGCGGCCTGGGCACCGGTGCGGGCCTGTTTGGCGGCCAGTCCACGGCCGAACCTGACTATCAAACCGCGGCAAAATGGGCCAGACGCGCCGCCGAGGCCGGTTCCGCCGATGGCCAGGCAGTGCTGGGCTTCATCCTGACCTCCGGCCCGGAAAACCTGCGTAACGTCGAGGAAGGCGATCGCTGGTACGAAAAATCAGCCGCCGGCGGTTGCCCGCAAGGTCAGCTCGGCTGGGCCCTTGTCCTGGCTCGCGACACCAGTAAACCCGGTGTCCAGGAAGAATTGATCAAAAACCTGTCGCAGGCCGCGGAAAACGGCCTCGCCACGGCACTTTACCTCTACGGCATGGTTCTGGAACGTGGCCTTGGCGTCCCGCAGGATCGCGCCGCGGCGGCCGCCCACTACAAGCAAGGGGCCGAAAAAGGCAACCGCGGTGCCCAGGCTCGCTGGGGCTTTGCCCTGATGGAAGGCAACGGTGTCGAAAAGAACCCAACCGAGGGCGAATCCTGGTTGCGCCGAGCCGCCTTGGCCGGCGATCCGGAAGCCGCCGCGCTGGTTGGCGACATCTACGCCCGGGGCGGCACTTTGCCGCCGAACTATGCCGAAGCCGCGATGTGGTTCCGCCGGGCCGCCGACGCCAACCACAAGGGCGCTGCCCGCGCCTTGGGCATGCTGTATCTGACCGGCGCCGGCGTGCAGCGCGATCAGGACGAAGCCGCGAAACTGTTCAGCGTGGCCGCACAAGCGGGCGATGCGGGCGCCCATGTTGATCTGGGTAACCTGCTGCTGCGCGGTCATGGCGACGAGCAAGACCAGATCCGCACACGCTCGTGGTTCGAGCAGGCTGCCGCTTCGGGCGATCTGATCGCCGCCTTCAACTTTGGCGTCTGTCTGGCAGAAGGCGTGGGCATTGAACGCGACGACCGCAAGGCCGCCGAGTGGCTGCGGCGAGCCGCCGACGGGGTGGTTAACGCCCAGTATTGGTACGGCCGCATGCTGGTGGAAGGCCGCGGCGTGGAAGCCAACCCCGAAGAAGGCCGCATCTGGATCGCTAAGGCCGCCGAAATCGGCATGATCGAAGCCGAGGTCATGTTGGCGGATATGATGTTGTCCGGGCGCGGTGGCACGAAAGACCATCCGGCTGCTCTGGCCCTGTTCGAAAAAGCCGCCGGCCGTGGCCATGTCGGCGCGATGTTTGCCGTCGGCGCCATGTATGGCGGCGGTCACGACGTCCCGTGGGACCGGGTCACGGCCCAGCGCTGGTTCCGCGCCGCCGCCGAACGCGGCCACCCCTATGCCCAGATGATGCTGGGTCGCTATCTCGCCCGCAAACTGGCCGGCGAGCAAGACATCGAACAGGCTAGGCGATGGACCGAACGGGCTGTCGCTCAGGGGCTTCAGGACGCGAAAGCCGACCTCGCCGCACTTCCGCCGCCCATTCATCAAGACGGCGATGCCACCCCCGAAGATACGGCAACCCGGGCCGCGGGCGACTAACCTATGCCGGCGGCCGACCCAGGCGCTGAACCAGCGGTAGTGGCGCTTGCACGAACCGCTATCTCTCACGGTATGGCAGCCATCGGCGAGCAGGACTCGGCCACCGCACTGCGCTGGATGGAGCGGGCGCGAAGGTTGGTGCCCAAAGACCCGAATGTCGCCCTGACACTGGCCAGTCTCTGCCTCACCGCCAATCCAGCCCGGGCCGAGGCGCTGTTTGCCGCGGTCGCCCGGGAACACGATGTCCGGCAGGCGTGGCTTGGCCTCGCCGCCGTCAAGGTTCGGGCAGGCGATCTGGAAGCGGCAGCCGAACCGTTGGCCCGGGTTTTGTCGTACTACGCGCTCGATCAGGACTCGGCGGCACTGGCGGATCGGGTCGCTCCTTCCGGCTGGTGCGCGCTCAGTCCGATTGGCGCATTGGAAATTCACGCCACGCAGAACAGACCGATGACCGTACGGCTGGATGGCCGGACGATATCCGCTAAATGGCTGCCGAAGGGCTGGGAACGGGGCCAGGCGATAGAGGTGCTCGTGAACGGGGTTCACCTGCTTGGAAGCCCCATTCGGGTCGCTGCCATCCGGCGAACAATGGGCTGCATCGAAGCCCGGGACGGCGGCCTGCGCGGGTGGGCGTGGCATCCGAACGACCCTACGACCGACCCGGTTCTGACCCTAACAGACCACAGGGGTCGCCAACGAACCATAATCCCCAACGATGAATCCATCGCGGTCGCCGATACGGGGCCGCTGGCCCGTCCCCGGTCTTTCAGCCTTACCGGCGCCGAACTACGGGGTTTGGCAGGCCCGCTAAGCGTCAGCGGACCTGACGGCCGCGAACTGACCGGAAGCCCGGTTGATCCCGGTTTTGAGAGCGCGTTCTACAGTCAGGCCGCCCTGCGGATCGGCCGCGAACACTCTGCGTTCCAGACGACCCTGCCTGTCAGTGCCCCTGTTCCGGCCGAACCGATCGGGTCTGGCAAAGGACAGCGCGGCGCGACCGTCGTGATCCCGGTGCATAACGGCGGTCCAGTCGTTTCGGCCTGTCTGACCAGCGTCCTCGCGTCCGTCCCCGACGATTTGCGTGTCCTGGTGATCGACGACGGTTCCACCGATCCGTCGATCATCGGCACCATCGATGGCCTGCACGCACAACGCCGGATCGATCTGCACCGGCACGCCACCGCCCAGGGCTTTCCGGCCAGCGCCAACGCGGGACTCCGCCTGGCCAAAGGCCGGGACGTCGTGCTGCTGAACAGCGACACGCTTGTGCCCCCCGGCTGGATCGAACGGCTGCGTGCAACCGCCTATTCCGCGCCAGATATCTTCAGCGTCACACCGATGTCTAACGACGCCAGCATCGTCAGCTATCCCGGACCCGCCGGGACAAATCCGGTGCCCGATCAAGCCGCCACGAACCGGTTGGACCGGCTGGCGGAAAAGGCAAACGGATGCGCCACCGTGGATATTCCGGTCGGTGTGGGGTTTTGCCTTTACCTGCGCCGTGATGGCCTCGATGCCGTGGGGGCATTCCGATCCGATGTCTTCGCCCAGGGCTATGGGGAGGAAAACGATCTGTGCCTGCGTGCCAGACGGCTGGGGTGGCGAAACGTCGCCCTCACGGGACTATTTGTTGGTCACCATGCCGGAACATCGTTCGGTCCGGATGCCATCCATCTGCGCAGGCGCAACGGCCGCCTGCTAGAGGCTTTGCACCCCGGATACGACGCACTGATCGAACAGTTTCTCCGCGCCGACCCGCTGGCCGCGGCCCGGCGTGCGATCGATTTGCTCGCCTGGAAACAGCGCGGGCGACGGTGGCGACAAGCGGCGATCGTAATCACGCACAATGACGGCGGCGGCGTCGAACACCAGGTGCGGCGGATCACCGAGAAGCATGCGGCGGACGGCCGCCGGCCGATTGTGCTGCGCCCGGCCGAAACCAGCGCCCAACAGCCCGCGATCGCCGTGCATGACGGGGCGGAAGACGATCTTCCGAATCTGACGTTTGCCATGCCGACGGACCTACCGTTACTTCTGCGTCTTCTGCGCGTCGCCCGAGCGGATCATATCGAGGTACACCACCTCGCGGAACATGGGTCCGCGATCTACAGCCTGATCTCGAGGCTCGGGTTGGCCTATGATGTGCATATTCACGATTATGCCTGGATCTGTCCCCGTATCTCGCTGGTGGCTGCATTCAACCGGTATTGTGGGGAACCCGATCTGGAGGAGTGTGAGGCGTGTATCGCCGACAACGGACATTTCCTCAAAGAAGATATCGGGGTCGGGGATTTGCGGCGGCGGTCCGAACGATTTCTTGTTGGCGCCAGGCAGGTGATCGTGCCCGCCGACGACGTCGGACGGCGCCTGCGCCGATACTTTCCCACGGTTCGGGCAGCCACAATCCCACACGAAGATAATCGGGCGACAAGCCGTTCCCCAAGCCCGGCCCCACGCCTGAGCGGACGATCACGTGTCTGCGTCGTCGGCGCCATCGGAGTTCACAAGGGCTACGATATCCTGCTGGCTTGCGCACGGGATGCGCAACGACGCGATTTAGACTTGGAATTCGTGGTCGTTGGGCACACCATCGATGACGCCAGGATCATGGCCACGGATCGAGTATTCGTGACGGGCGAGTATGATTCCGCCGAAGCGACCGCATTGATCGCCGCCCAGAATGCGGCACTTGGTTTCGTGCCGTCTATCTGGCCAGAGACGTGGTGCCTGACGCTTGGGGAAATCTGGCGCGCCGGCTTGGATGCCGCCGCCTTTGACATTGGCGCGCCGGCGGAGCGGATCAGAAAAACCGGGCGTGGACTGGTTCTTCCATTGGGGTTATCCCCCAATGCTATTAACAATGCGCTGCTTGCGACAATCCGGGCGGCGGGGCTTTGACGAAGGATAACGACCGACATGCCCCTTAACCCCACTTATCACGTTGCTTCCGCCGATCTTTCTGACCTAGTGATAAAAGTCGTATAATGGCACGAACATCTAAACAGCGAGTCAGCCGCATGTCCGAAGCCGCAAGTGCGGAAAGAACACCACCCCCGGCAGCGAAGCCGGTGACCGAACCTGCCAATTCATCACCAGACCCGTCGAACCGTGTCGCCGAGTTGCAAGTAACAGCGCACCTGATGACGCTGGAAACAGGGTTGTTCTGCGTCTTCCAGACCCCTGGCAGCGCGCCGCCGGAGGCAGCGACCGGGCTGCCCGGCGTCCGCATCACGCCCGCCCCGGGCCTGGCCGGTCGAGCGGAAGCCGTTACTGTCAGCACATTTCGTGAAGACGGATGGCTGAACGGAACCGCGGCCCTGGTTCGTGTTACCGACGGATCGGCGCAGATTCTCGTCACGATCTATCAAAACAAAGGCATGGACGCCGCCCCCAGGTTGCAGGTTCTTCGCCTGAGTGGCGAACCGAATGCGCCGGCCGCGCCAGAACCGGCGGCCGCCACTGCACCGGCTCCCAAGCCGGCGGCCGAACCGGAACAGCCGGAAGCGAACCCGGAAGTCATGGCACACGTCCAGCGCATGGGCGATGTCGGCGTCAAACTTGGCGAATGGCTCGGCCTGAAGGGAAGCCGTCAGTGGGTGGAAGGTTTCGGGCTGGCCCCTGCCAATGGCATCGCTCTGGAAGACATCGAATACCAGGCCGTGTTGGGCCGCAACTGGCTTTCTCCATGGGTCGAGGGCGGTAAGTTCTGCGGCAGCCGCGGCATGGCATTGCCCCTGCTTGGCATCAAGATCCGCCTGAAGGGCGCCGCCGCCCGCGCGTTCGATTGCAGTTATTCGGCGACGTTCGTCGATGGCAGCGCGGTTGGGCCGGTCAACGCGGGCGAGGCCTGTGAAGCCGAAAGTCTAGCGGCGCTGGAAGCGTTCCAGGTCGTCCTGCAACCGCGTGCGGGCAGGGCCGCGGCTAAGGCCCCCGCTGGCAAAGCCGCGACCAAGGCTCCCGCTGGCAAAACCCGCACTGGCAAAGCCGCGACCAAAGCCCCCATTGGCAAAACCCCCGCTGGCAGAACCGCGCCCAGGGCCGCCACGAAGCCACGCGCCAAATCATAAGATCGGCGCAACGTCATCGCGAATAGGCCAGTCAGCCGGCGCGCCGGCTGACAATTCGTTGCGGCGATTGTTCAGACAAGGTTAGCAGATTGAAGTTCCTGTTCGTTCACCAGAACTACCCTGCCCAGTTCCTGCACATCGTCCGGCACCTTGTCGCGATTAAGCGGCATGAGGTGGTTTTCATTACCGAACCGAACGCGAACGAAATCGCCGGCGTCCGGAAAGTGCCTTACATGAAGCCGAAGCTGGACGTTCCGGACGTTCATGTCGCGGCGCGCGAACTCGATAACGGCGTCCGGCGTGCGGAACTTGTATATCGCGCCGCGCACGGGCTGAACCACCTGGGCTACAAGCCCGACATCATCATCGGCCATCACGGCTGGGGTGAACTGCTGAATCTGCGCGATCTGTGGCCAGACGTGCCGACGTTGGGCTACATGGAGTTCTATTACCAATACAACACCGCCGATGTCGGGTTCGATCCCGAATTTCCGGCCGACCCGTTGGATTTTCCCCGAATCCGAGCCAAGAATGCGATCAACCACATCGCGCTTAATCTGGGCGGCACAGGCCAATGCCCGACCAACTGGCAACTATCGACCTACCCCGAATGGGCTCGGCCTCAGATCGAACTGATCTGGGAAGGCGTCGATCTGGAACTGTGCAGCCCGGACCCCGCGGCACGCAAAAAGACGCTGAAGGTCGGCGATATGACAATAAAGCCGACCGACAAGCTTGTGACCTACGTTTCCCGCGACCTGGAACCCTACCGCGGCTTCCACATTATGATGCGGGCGCTTCCCGACCTGTTGAAGGCGCACAAGAGCCTGAAGGTCATCATGATCGGCGGCGATGGTATCAGCTATGGCGCCGCGCCGCGTCACGGCGGCAACTGGCGGGAAGTCATGCTGGCGGAGGTCGGCAAGAACATCGATCCCGATCGCGTCGTCTTCCCCGGCCGCGTCCCCTACACCACCTATCTGTCCGCACTGCGCCGGTCCGACGCGCATGTCTATCTGACCTATCCATTCGTCGCTTCCTGGTCGATGCGGGAATCGATGGCAATCGGTTGCGCGGTCATCGGCGGCGCTGTCGATCCGGTGCGGGAGTTCATCACCCATGGCGAAAACGGCTTGCTGACACCGTTCCTGGAGCCGCATACCCTGGCGAGAACGATCCTCAATGTCCTCGAAGACAAGACGCTGAACGCCAAATTGCGCGAGAACGCGCGGGCGTATGCCGAAGCCAACCTCGCAATGGGCGACTACCTGGATCGATACTGCGAAGTGATCGCCCGGCTAACGGGCGAGCACCCGGGCCCCCAGGCGGAACCGGAAACGCGAGTCGCCAGAAAGACCGCGCGGGGTCGCAAACTGATCACCGCGAACGCTTGAATCGGATCACCGCCGAGGCTGACAAACCGCCCGCCTCTTGCCCGATCCCGCCGCCTTGTGCCACCACGGCGAAACGACGCATGTCACTGCGCATTGTGACCGAGAGGATGGTTATGACCGATAGTGCTCCGGCACCTCAACCTGCCACAGGCACCCTGATGCGGGGGAAGCGCGGCGTTATCATGGGCGTGGCCAACGACCGGTCGCTGGCCTGGGGCATCGCCGCGGCCTGTGCGGCCCAAGGCGCGGAACTGGCATTCACCTATCAGGGCGAAGCGCTCGGTCGCCGGGTCCGCCCGCTGGCGGCGCAAGCCGGTTCCGACTTGCTGTTTCCCTGCGATGTGGCCGATGAAGCCAGTATCGACACCGCATTCGCCGAGATCGGCAAGCATTGGGACGGCATCGATTTCCTGGTTCATGCCATCGGCTATGCCGACAAGCAGTGGTTGCGCGGCCGCTACCTGGACACCCCGCGCGAGGGGTTCCTCCAGGCGATGGACATCTCGTGCTACTCATTCACCGCCGTCTGCCAGCGCGCGGTGCCGATGATGAAACCGGGCGGCAGCCTGCTGACGCTTACCTATCTTGGCGCCGAACGGGTCGTGCCGCATTACAATGTGATGGGCGTTGCGAAAGCGGCGCTGGAGGCATCGGTGCGCTATATGGCGGCCGATCTGGGCACAGCCGGCATCCGCTGCAACGCGATCAGCGCCGGGCCGATCAAAACCCTCGCGGCCTACGGCGGCATCGGCGACTTCCAGTATATCCTCCGCTGGAACCAATTGAACTCCCCGATGCAGCGCAACACGACGATCGAGGATGTCGGCGGCGCGGGTGTCTATTTCCTGTCCGACCTGTCCTCCGGCGTGACTGGGGAAGTGCATCATGTCGATTGCGGCTACCACACCGTCGGCATGAAGAACCCGAACGCGCCCGACATCGCCATCGTCGAAAGCTGACAGTCCGCCGCCATGTCGCACAACAGTTTCGGGCATCTCTTCCGCGTCACCACCTGGGGCGAGAGCCACGGCCCCGCCATCGGCGGTGTCGTCGATGGCTGCCCGCCGCTGTTGCCGCTGACCGAGGCGGACATTCAGCCCTGGCTGGACAAGCGCAGGCCCGGCCAGTCGAAATTCACCACCCAGCGGCAGGAACCCGATCAGGTGCGCATCCTGTCCGGTGTGTTCGAAGGTTTGACCACTGGCACCCCGATCAGCCTGCTGATCGAGAACACTGACCAGCGCTCCCGGGACTATGCCGCGATTGCCACGCAGTTCCGGCCCGGTCACGCCGACCTGACCTATGACCTGAAATACGGCATTCGCGACTATCGCGGCGGGGGTCGTTCCTCGGCCCGGGAAACCGCGATGCGCGTGGCGGCCGGCGCCGTCGCCCGCCGCGTTCTAGGTGCGGGGCTACGCATCCGCGGCGCCCTGGTGCAGGTGGGTCCGCACAAGATCGACCGTGACCGGTGGGACTGGGACCAGATCGGCGAAAACCCGTTTTTCTGCCCCGACCCCGTCGCCGCCCAAACCTGGGAGACGTATCTGTCGGCGGTTCGCAAGGCCGGCTCCTCCGCCGGGGCCGTGATCGAAGTAATCGCCGACGGTGTGCAGCCGGGCCTGGGCGCGCCGATCTACGGCAAGCTGGACGCCGATCTGGCGGCCGCGCTGATGTCGATCAACGCCGTGAAAGGCGTGGAAATCGGCGAGGGTTTCGCCGCCGCCGCGCTGACCGGCGAAGACAACGCCGACGAAATGCGGATGCGTGACGGGTTGGTGACATTCGATTCCAACCACGCCGGCGGCATCCTGGGGGGAATTTCAACCGGACAGCCGATCGTGGTTCGGTTCGCGGTCAAGCCGACAAGCTCCATTCTCTCGCCGCGTCATTCGGTTGACCGCCTTGGCCAAGATATCGAGATCATGACCAAGGGCCGCCACGATCCATGCGTGGGAATCCGAGCGGTGCCGGTGGGCGAGGCGATGGTGGCGTGCGTGCTGGCGGATCATCTGTTGCGGCATCGCGCGCAAAACCCCGATGCGCCCACAACCGCTCGGTTGCCGCGGAATTGAGTTATCGGCAATAACCCAGCTTGACGGTCGGGAATAACTGAGACTGAATAGATGTCTCATTATCGTGATCGAACGGACGATGCCGCTTTCCTCCTCAGACCTGGATTTTTCTGGACTTGCCCCGTTTGTGGCCCTTGTCGGGCTGCGGCGCTGGCAAGAGCGGATGGCGGAAATCCGCGACCTGTCCGCATCCGGCCCACGCGCTGGCCAGGCCATTCGCCAACGCCACGGTGTCGAACTCAGCCTGGAGAAACTGCGTCGCCACCCCGGTGCGATTCCCTCCATGGCCGAGGTGCTGCTGGGCAAGATCGCCGCCGAGATTCCCGTGGTCGCGGCTGACCTGACGCCGGGCGGCCGCGAGCGTCTGATCAATGCCATTCATGTGGGACTTCACGGCCAGAACACCTTGATCCCGGTCTTCCACATGATCCGCACGGCGATGGCACAGCGCGGCCGGGGCTTTGCGGTAACGTTCTCGGGCCTCGACCATGAAACACAATTCGATCTTCTGCTGCGGCGCGATGGCGCCGAGGCCGAGGTCGCTTGCGACACGATGACGGCCGAAGAAGGCCGGGGGGTGCATCGCGGCGCCTGGTTCCGGCTAGCGGATCGAATCGACCCCGACCTGCAGACCTGGCTGGCCGCCCATCCCGGTCGCTATCTGTTGAAAATGACCCTGCCCCATGGTCTGCGCGGAGGCCTGCATGACAGCGAGGCCGAGGGCGGAACCCTGTCCGAGGTGCATCAGCGTATTACCGCGATGCTGCAGGCCCAGACCCGCCAGGACCATGATGAGGCAATCGTGCTGCGCCTGGACCCCCTGCTGCTGGCGGGTGCCCAAGCCGAGGACACCGGCCTGATCCCCTCCCTGCGGCGCGAATTCGGGCCGGAAGCGCATCTGTCGGTCACCACGTCGGGCAACGCCGTGTTCGTGATGGCCGCCCGGGCGGGCCAGGAGAACGAGGTTGCGATCGCGATCCGGCGTCGGTTGGCGACTCTGGCCCCCACCCGTCTGACCGGAAGCCGACCGGGCATTCTGTCGGTTTTCGTGGAAGACACGGATCGAATGGAATGGCGAGGTTTGCGCGACCGCCTGGAGCTGGAAGGTGAGGCTCGGCAGTTTATGACCAACCCGGAAGCACGGCCGGTAGTAGCGGTCAGCTTCGTCTCCCGCTTTGAGATGTTCGGCGTTTCCGAACCGGATTCGGCGGCTGGGGGCGAGCTTCGTTTCCGCAATCCAGGCCATCCAGCCGCGGGTTTCGCGGCCCTTGCACCGGCCGTCATGTCGTCAGTGTGATCGGCTGAGCGCTGCGAATCGCCGTCTCGCCTCCTCATATTCAGCATCTGGCCTAAGCATTGCCATTTTCAGATGGCGTGCTGTGAGGGTCGTGTATTTTAAGAGGTGAGCATGTCCACTGCGGAATATAGCCGTAAACTAGATGAACTCGACCGATTGTTGAATGACCCCGATGTTCCAATGCAGCCGGACCGGGTTTGGTCATTGTTGGCGGAAGTATCCGGTTCCGACGCATCGTCGATGCCAGGATCTTCGATCAATCGGGCTTCCGACCGTTAGACTATTGCTGGGTTGACGTAGATCACCCGCCTTGTCGCCGCACACTGCCATCGGCGACGGGCGGGCGAACCCGACTTTAAGATGTCGCTGGGAACGATAGGGTTTACCTGTGATCCAAGTTAAACCGGCCGGCAGGAAATCCAAATGCGGCGACCATTCGGGGACCAGGATTCCGGTCGAGGATTGTCTGAGCACTCAGCAGGAGAACAACGGAGGCCGGACAAAAGCCGTTGAATGCTGCGTAACAAAATTGTTTCGATAATCGCAATTTTGTTGACAAATCGGGTAAATCTGTTGCATAAACCGTTCCTATCGAGGGATCGATGTTTCAGTTGATCTCGAATTGTTAAGGAACGTCGATGTCGAAAGCTTTTATCGCGAAGGTTCTCCAGCAATCCACTGAAGTGACCGGCGCCGCCGCAAACCGCGCTACGAATGAACTGATCGATGCAATCGTCAAAGAGATGAAGAAGAACGGGAAGTTTACCCTTCCCAGCTTCGGCACGTTTACTGTTCGCAAGACCAAGGCCCGCAAGGCGCTGAACCCGCGCACGGGCGAGTCGATCAAGGTGAAGGCCGGCAAAACAGTTCGCTTCAAGGCTTCGCCGGTGCTGAAGAAGTCTGTCTGATTCAGTGACGGCCCGGCGAAGGCCGGGTCAGTTACGCACACCGGGTGGATAGCAAGGCCCATGACTACGCTGGCGGCTTTCAAGTAAAGCGTGCGCCCAGAAGAAATTCTTTGTTGCCCTCGGGTCCGGTAATCGGGCTTTCAACCACGCCGGCCACGCTCCATCCCGGCAGTCCAGCCCACCAGCTTGTGACGCGCTCACAGACCGACCGATGCACCGCCGGATCCCGGACGACGCCCTTGCTGCCGACCGCGGCCGCCCCAGCTTCGAACTGCGGCTTGATCAGAACGATCGCCCAGGCACCCGGCGCGCACAGCGCCAGTGATGCCGGCAGCAAAGTCGCCAAGCCGATAAAACTGGCATCACAAACAAGCGCCTGGATCGGGTCAGCGATCGTGTCCCGTGTCAGATAACGGGCGTTGGTCTTCTCATAGACCACCACACGCGGGTCGCATCGCAGCTTCCACGCCAACTGCCCGTGCCCGACATCGACGGCATGCACCTTCGCTGCCCCATGCGTCAGCAGAACGTCGGTGAACCCGCCGGTCGAGGCCCCCACGTCAAGGCACACCAACCCCTCGGCCGAAAAACCAAAATGCGCCAGACCATGCGAAAGCTTCAGGCCGCCGCGCGACACCCAGGGGTGGTCCTGCCCCTTCACCTCAAGCGCCACGTCCTCGGCCAGCAGATCACCCGCCTTCGCCACCCGCCGATCGCCCGAGTAGATCTTGCCCGCCAGGATCAGCGCCTGCGCCCGCGTGCGGCTTTCCACCAGCCCGCGCGCCACGAGTAATTGATCCGCCCGCTGCTTTGCCATTATTCCAGCGGACGGGTCCCCAGCGACCCATCTGCCCGCTGCACCAGCGCCTCCACCCTGGCCTCAACCTCCGCCAGCTTGGCCTCGCAATGGCGCCGCAGTTTCACGCCGCGTTCGAATGCCTGAACGGCGGCATCCAGTTTCAGCGTACCGCCCTCAAGCCCCCGGACAATCTGGTCAAGCTCCGCCAGCGCGTCCTCAAACGACAACTGGCTGACATCGTCTTCCGGCATGATCGGTGGCCTTCGTGTAGAGGATTACAGAACGGTGAGAGGCACGGTTCGCGCGCTAATGCGCGCGCATCAGCCCGCGCACATGAACCGCCGCCGATGCGGCCAGGGAGTGCAGATCGTAGCCGCCCTCCAGAACCGAGACGACCCGCCCACCGCAATGCTTGTCCGCGATGCTGATCAGTTGTTCGGTTATCCAGGCATAGTCAGCGGTTTCCAGCCGAAGCTGCGCCAGCGGATCGTCGATATGCGCGTCAAATCCGGCGGAGACGATCAGCAAACCCGGCGCGAACCGGTCAAGCGCCGGCAAGATCGTATCGGTCCAGGCCGCTCGGAAGGCCGCACTGCCATCGCGGGGCCGCAGCGGCACGTTGACCACGTTGTCGGCCACCCCGTGCTCCCACGGCTCCCCGGTGCCAGGATAGCATGGGCTTTGATGCGTGGACCCGTAGAACAGATCGGCATCCGCGGCGAACATCGCCTGGGTGCCGTTCCCATGATGGACGTCGAAATCGACCACCGCGACGCGCTGAACACCCCATCGCGCGCGCGCATGCAGCGCGGCGACAGCGGCGTTATTGAACAGGCAAAACCCCATGGGACGGCTGGGTTCGGCATGATGACCCGGTGGGCGCACGGCGGCGAATGCACTCCGCGCCCAGCCTTCCATCACCGCATCGACCGCCATGCAAGCCCCGCCGGCCGCCCGCGCGGCGGCATCGGCGCTGCCTTCGCTCATCACCGTATCGCCATCCAGTTGCACCGGCTCCCCCAGCCGCGGATGGATCGAAAGGATACCCTCGACATAAGCCGTCGGATGCACCCGGCTGAGCTGTTCCACCGTCGCCATCGGCGCTGACTCGCGCAGCAGGTCAGAAAACTCCGGCGCCTCCAGCGCAGCCAGCACGGCGCGCAACCGTTCGGCGTTCTCGGGGTGATAGGGGCCGGTATCGTGGTCCATGCACGCCGGATGGGTGATCAAGGCGGTGGTCACGTCAGCTTCCCTTCTTCTGGGGATCATCCGCGCGGCAGCGGATCGTGAAGCTGAATACGCCAGCCTCCTCACTCCACGCCAGCAGCGCGTGTCCGGTTTCACGGCAATAAGCCTGAAAATCGGAAACCGATGCGCGATCGGTCGCCAGCACACGCAGCCGCTCGCCGCCCGCCATGCCACGCAGCACCCGATTGGCCTTCAGCACCGGAAGCGGGCAATTCATGCCCTTCACGTCAAGCAGAGTCTCGCTCATGCGCGCAAGATGCGTATCCCAGGGCAGTTGGGCAAGGGAGTTCGTATCGAACGCCGATCGGCACATCCCAATTTCGTGCCGGTTCGCCGAAAATCCACAAGGAGGTGAACGCCCGCGTGCCTCCTGCCGGGGCCAATGCTATGGTGTCCGCTGCCAGAACCGACCGGACCCGCATGACCCAGAACCGAATTGGCATCGACCTTGGGGGCACCAAGATAGAGATCGCCGTCCTCGACCCCAACGGCCATGAAATATTGCGCCACCGCATACCCACGCCGCGCGGCTACCCGGACACCCTGGCCGCAATCACCCGCCTGGTACGCGAATCGGAAGCGAAACTTGGCATCACCGCCACTGTCGGCATCGGGATTCCAGGCGTCATCAGCCCCGCCACCGGCCTGGTCAAGAATGCCAGCTCGATTGCCCTCAACGGCCACCGCTTCGACCACGACATCAGCCAGGCGCTGGAGCGGGAGGTCCGCGTGGAAAACGATGCCAACTGCTTCGCCCTCAGTGAGGCCACCGACGGCGCCGCCGCCGGCTATGGGCTGGTTTTCGGCGTCATTCTGGGAACCGGATGCGGTGGTGGGATCGTCATCGGCGGTACCGTCCATCGCGGCCTACACCGTGTCGCCGGCGAGTGGGGCCATACCCCCCTGCCCTGGCCCACCGGCAACGAAATTCCCGGCCCGTTGTGCTGGTGCGGCAAGCATGGCTGCCTGGAAACCTACCTTGCCGGGCCGTCACTGGCGCGCGATTGCGACGGTCCCGACGCGCGGGACGCAAGCGGCTTGCCAGCCCGAGCAGCGGCTGGCGAAGTGGCGGCGGCGGCGGCACTCGACCGACATGTGGATCGCCTCGCTCGGGGGCTCGCCGTCATCGTCAATATCCTCGACCCCGATGTCATCGTGCTGGGCGGCGGCCTGTCGAACATGACCCACCTCTATACGGAACTGCCCCGCCGCATCCCCAAACACGCATTCAGCGACACCATCGCCACGCCCGTCGTGCGTAACATGCATGGCGACTCGTCGGGCGTGCGCGGGGCCGCCTGGCTTTGGCCAGCCGCCTGACATGCCGTCCCTGTGCCGCGACTGCTATCTTGTCGCGGACGCGATTCCCGAGCGGTGCCCTGCGTGCGGTGGACTCCGGCTGATTCACCACCGATCCCTGACGCACCTGACCATCGCGCACATTGACTGCGACGCGTTTTATGCAAGCGTGGAAAAGCGTGACCGGCCGGAATTGCGGGCAAAGCCGGTGATCGTTGGCGGCGGCACCAGGGGCGTCGTCACGGCGGCCTGCTACGTCGCCCGTATCTATGGCGTGAAAAGTGCCATGCCCATGTTCAAGGCCCTGAAGGCCTGCCCCGACGCCGTCGTGATCAAGCCCGACTTTCCGAAATATGTCGCGGCCTCCCGTCAGGTACGGGCGCTGATGCAGGAACTGACACCCCTGGTGCAACCTCTGTCGATAGACGAGGCGGTGCTGGATCTGTCCGGCACCGAGGCGCTGCACGGCGCTGTCGCGGCGGCGGTGCTGGCTCGATTCGCGAACGCGGTGGAAGCCACAGTCGGCGTGACTGTTTCCATCGGCCTTGCCGCCAATCGTCTCATGGCCAAAATCGCTGCCGGCCGAGGCAAGCCAAGGGGCTTCACTATCATCGACGGCGAAGAGGCAGCGGCGTTCCTCGCCCCCGAATCGGTTCGACTGTTGCCCGGCGTCGGCGCGGCGCTCGCGCGCAAATTGGAAATACTTGGGATAACCCGGCTGGGCCAGTTGCAGGCCCTGCCGGATCGTGATGCGATCAAGAAACTTGGCGACGATGGCTGGTCCCTTGTACGCCGCGCCCGCGGTGAGGATTCGCGCGTCGTCGATCCGGCGCGTGAAGCCAAATCGGTCAGCGCCGAAACCACGTTTGAGCACGACCTGTCCACGATGGCGGAGCTGGAGCGGCCGCTGTGGCGGATGTGTGAAAAACTCGCTCGGCGATTGAAGGAAAGCGAATTGGCGGCGGGCGGCGTTGTCCTGAAACTAAAGACCTCCAGCTTCACCCAGCGGACCCGCAACGCCAGGCTGTCCAGCCCGACGGTGCTGCCTGACAGATTGTTCGATCTCGCCCGCGAACTACTGGCAAAAGAGGTAAACGGCACCAGGTTCCGTTTGGTCGGGATCGGCGCACAGCCCCTTGTCCCAGGTGCCGGCGCTGACCTGGGCGATCTGGCGGATACGGACACGCCGAAACGGGCAGCGACACAGGCCGCGATTGATACGTTACGTGGACGTTTCGGGGACGCGGCGATTACGCGCGGGCGTTCGCTGCGATGACTGACCGTTCCGACCGCCGGACGGGAGCAAGCGAAACGACAGCGGATTCGGGCGCATCGCCGATTCGGATTCGCTTTGATAGGCGACGCGTCGTCGCATAAGCCGCTTAGCCAGTGTTTTCACTCATAAAATTCACCTCATTCGCCGAATCCGAAACAGCAATAGTAACGATATAGGATTACATCGAAGGAGGTATCCTCGGGACAACGAGCCGAACCCCCAGTTAACCTGTTTGTCAGCGGTGAATTACGAATTATGTCAACTTATTGGCGGGAACTCCAACGGTCAGCGGGAAGCCGCTCATCAACCCGCTTTCAGCGCAGCTGGACCGGTCGGATCGAAGTCCAATCATATAATGTTGTAGTATTATTCTGATTCCATAATATAAATCCTGGAACAAATGCGTTTGGTACACCACTTCGTTACGAGACACGAATTCGCGGACATGACCACTATCCAATCGCGGTCATCGCTTCCGTCACGAAGGACCGCCCACTGACATGAAAGGTTTAGGAGTATGATCACAAACGAGGTCAGCGACGGTCTCGCCGGCATCCTGCGAACGGCAATCGTCGAACTGGTTCGCCGCGATGGTCCGGATTTATCGGCTCGCCAACTCGGCGTTTTCCTGACTTGCTATCTTGAAACCGAGGCGCAAACCGTGCGCGGGCTGGCAGCCAAACTCGGCGTATCGAAACCGGCGATTACCCGGGCGTTGGATCGTCTGTCGGAATTCGATCTGGTGCGCCGGAAAACCGATCCGCTGGATCGCCGCAGCGTATTGGTACAGCGCACGGCAACCGGCATGGCATTCCTGCGGGAAATGCGGACCATCCTGCGCGATGCCGCGTCCACTCTACGGATCACCGCTGAACCCGCACAGGCGCGGGCGCGTACCGGCAATGAACCGGTTAGAGCCACCCACTGATTTCCGGGCCGCGGCGACCACGCGGCCCGGCCGCTCCCGATTGAAATGCATCCGTTCCGGCGTTATTCGGTCCCGGCAACACTTGGATGCGGCACTATGGATGAACATGCGGGCGGCTTTTCCAACAGGCCTGACCATAGCGACAAGCCTTCGCTCTATGCGGACCTGGCAAGCCAGATAAGCGGGCTGCTGTCCGGAGAGTCCGATCCGGTCGCCAATTTCGCGAACGCGGCAGCCGCGATCTATCACAGCCTGCCTAACCTGAACTGGGCGGGCTTCTATCTGATTCGGGACGGCGAACTCGTCCTGGGTCCGTTTCAGGGTAAGCCAGCCTGCGTGCGAATCCCCGTGGGCAAGGGCGTATGCGGAACCGCGGCTGCATCGCGCCGTTCGGTGCTGGTGCGCGATGTCCACGCGTTTCCCGGCCATATTGCCTGCGACTCCGCGTCGGAATCCGAACTCGTGGTCCCGCTGATCCGCGGCGGGGTCGTGCTTGGGGTTCTGGACCTGGACAGTCCCCACGTGGCGCGCTTCGATGCACAGGATCAGGCAGGATGCGAGGCACTGGCGGCGATCATCGTTCGCCACCTCGGCCCCGCTTCTCCTGCTTGACCGAACCGCCTGTCTCAAGGAAACCGACACATGCTCATCGACCACCGCACCTATACCGTGAAGCCAGGTACAATGGCCAAACAGATGGCGCTGTACCAGGAATACGGCCTTACGGCACAGAAACGTCATTTGGGGGAGCCGCTGGCCTACCTGATTACGGAATCCGGTGAAGTAAACACATTTATCCATATGTGGGCCTACAAAGATGCCGCCGACCGAGCCGCTCGGCGGGCCGCGATGAGTGCGGATCCGGAATGGCAGGCATACCTGCAGAAGACCGCGGAGGCTGGTTATTTGATCGGCCAAAAGAACAATCTGATGACCCCGGCACCCTTCGCCCCGATCAGCCGATAGGTGCTACGCCACCACCCGCCTTCGTGGGTGGTGGCGGCTACACCATCGCTTATCGCGACCCGAAAATCGCGCTTCCGACGCGCACCCAGGTTGCCCCGCAGGCGATAGCGATTTCGAAATCCGCCGACATTCCCATCGACACGGTCGGCAACCGGTGACGCGCGGCACGATCAGCCAGCCAGGTGAAGTGCGACCGGGGGTCTTCATCGTGCGGCGGCACGCACATCAGCCCGATCAGCGCGGAACCGAAGCGCGCCTTGCAGGCCATGATGAAATCATCCGCCTCCTCCCGCCCAATTCCGGATTTTTGCGGCTCCGACCCGGTGTTGACCTCGACCAGCAGTTGCGGCGTCCGGCCCTCCTTGGCGATCGCGGCCTCGATCGCGTCCGCCAGCTTAGGGCGATCCAGTGACTCGATCACATCGGCGATCCGCACTGCGTCACGTGCCTTATTGGTTTGCAGGCCGCCGATGATGTGCAGACTTAAATCGTATTGCTTCCGCAACGCCGGGAATTTCGACGCGGCCTCTTGCACCCGGTTCTCGCCGAACACCGTCTGGCCGGCCGCCAACGCGGCGGCAACCGCCTCCATCGGCTTGGTCTTGGATACAGCGACCAGCGTGATGTCCTGTGGCCCGCGCCCCGACGCGACGGCGGCGTTGGCGATCCGATCCTGAACACGGCGCAGGTTTTCGGCGATGGTATCGTTCATGACTGCATGTCCCGGCGGCCCGTTGGCATTCTAATACGCGGCATACTCTTTTTCCTCGACCAAGGCAGAGCGCATCAAGCGGTTGATCGCCTGCTTGATCCGGCCGCGTTCGTCGTTCTCGTGGTAAACCGCCCTGGCCAACGCCACGAAACCGGGTCCGAAATCGCCCGCCGCCTCTTTCTCCCGAATCCGATCCTCGATCCGCCACAAGCGAGTATTCACTGCCAGCAACCCGTCTTCCAGTTCCGCCGGCGCGGTGCGGGCGGGGGCCACGCGCCGCAGCAGCGCCAGTTCCCGAATCGCGTTGGCCCGGGCGTCCGGGGCGCGGATGCGCCGCGCCTTAATCTCAAGAATCGCGATCTTGTCCAGCAATTCGCCCCAGGAAACCGGCACGGTCGGGCTGCTCATCGCGGCAGCGCCCCGGCCATCGCCGCGAACACCCAAGCCCAGTCACCATCGGTTTCCTGACGGAACAACCGCATCGTCGGATACCAGGGGCTATCCGACCGATCCAACAGCCAGCGCCAGTCCGGAACACGGCGCAGCGCGACCCAGACCGGCCGCCCCAGCGCCCCCGCCAGATGCGCGACCGAGGTGTCAGAGGTGACGACCAGGTCCAGCGCCATCATCACCGCGGCGGTGTCCAGAAACGCATCTGGCCCGTCGTCCAGCCCCGGCAGCCTCTCCACCGGGAATCCGGCCGCGGCGATCTGCTCCTCGCCCTCACCTTTTTGCAGGCTGATCAGCCGCACGCCGGGCACCGCCGCAAGTGGTGCGAACTCACGTAACGGCATCGACCGGCCCTTGTCCTCGAACCGGCCGGAAAACCCCTGCCAGTTGATGCCGATACGGAACCCCGACGCGCCGATCCGATCCTTCCAGGCGGCAATCCGGCCGGGTTCGGCGAACAGATACGGCGGTTGGGCGGGAACGATACCGGTGCGAACCGGCAGACTGAGCAACGGAATCACCGTATCGGCGCGCGGCGGCGCGGTCCCCAGCGGAATCATCGGCGGCATCGCCGTATTGCTGCCCAGCAGACGCATCAGCTTCGGCGGTGCCTCGAATACCACATTGCCGGGGATCGCTGGCAGATAGCGGGCAAAGTGAATGACATCGCCCAGCCCTTGTTCAGTATGGACGAGCACCGTGCGCGAACCAAGCGGCTCCCCCAGCCATTGCGGCTGGCGGAACGGGCGCGGCGGAATGGCGCCGGAGCGAAACCGATCCTCCCATCCCGCCGCGGCCTCCTCCGTGCGGTTCAGCAGCAGCATCAGCAGCGCCCAGTTATAGCGCAGCACCGGGTTATCGGGCGCCATAAGCAGCGCCTGCCGCAGGGTGGCCTCGGCGTCCGCGAAGGCTCCCTGTTCCTTCTGCACGCTGGACAGATTGACCAGCACCTCTGGCGCCGGAGTAGCCTGGCGGAACTCCGCCTCCGCCTCCTCCAGCCTGCCGGCCATGCGCAGTGCCATCCCCAGGTTGTTGCGGATGTCCGACAAACCCGGCTTCAGGCGAAGCGCCGTCCGATAGGCCTCCAGCGCCTGTTCCGGTTGCTGGCTGTCGGCCAATGCATGGCCCAGAAGCTGATGCGCCTCCGCACTGTTGGGACGGGCCCGCAGCACCGTCCGCGCAACCTCCGCCGCATCCCCCGCCCGACCCAGCGCCAGCAGCGCATTCGCTCGGGTTAACTGAAAATCCGCCGCCGGTTTCAAACCGATAGCCTGCACCAGTAAGCTATCAGCAACGGCGGCGTTACCCGACTGCAGCGCCAAAGCGCCAAGCGCATGCAGCGCCTCGGCATGGCGCGGCGCCGCGGCGATCACCTGACGATAGACCTGCTCCGCCTCCGCCAGCCGTCCCGCGACATGGAAGTGCTGCCCCTGGCGGAAAAAGGCGTCGATCTGTTGCGACCGTTTGCTCATGCGGTGGGAGTAGCGCCGGGGGCTGGGAAAGCGCAATGATGGGGATGAAAATCAGGGAGGCGAACCATGAGCAAACAACGGGAGGAGGCCTGCGCTGCATTGCTTCGGCAGGCACGCACGATCGTCGATGCCGAAGGCACGGGGGAAACCGCGCTGCATAAGGTGAAAGACCTGCTGGTGGAACTGGCCAACAATGACAAAGCCCTGTTCCCGGAGATGGATTTCGCGATGCCGGATGCTCAGGGGCGCAACCACGTCCTGGCGCTGGAGGACGGCGACGGCATGGGCCTGTATCTGACCATTGGCCTGCCGGGGAAGGAAGCCGCGCCGCACGATCACGGCATCTGGTGCGTGAACGCCGCGATCTCGGGGCGGGAGGTGCATAAATTTTACCGCCGCACAGACGACGGCAGCCGCGACGGCTATGCCACGGTTGAGGAGATCGGTCAGGTCACGGTCGCACCCGGCCAGGGAATGGCGATGGCGGATCATGCCATTCACGCCACCATGGTGGTCGGCGACGAACCCGCCATCGGCCTCGCCCTGTATGGCTACGCCCTCGCCCGGTTTCCGTCCGTCGTCTGGTTCCATCCCGATCTATCCAGCGTGCGCAAGGGTGTGAGCCGCCGAGCGGAGGCCGCGTGATGAAGTTTCAGGTCAAGATCGCCAACACGGGCGCCACTATCGAATGCCCGGCGGAGCAACGCATCTTGCACGCAGCGGTGACTGTTGGCGTAGATTACCCGTATGCCTGCGCCACCGGGAATTGCGGAGTCTGCCTATCCGATTTGCGGGCCGGCGAAGTCACCATGCTTGCCTATAGTGACAACGCCCTGAGCGCGGCACAGCGGGCCGACGGCAAGGTCCTGGCCTGCCGAGCGCGCCCGGCCTCCGACGTCGAGATCATGTGGCTGGGCCGCGGACGGAAGTAGTCCGGCAGCGGACAGAAATGGCGGACTCGTCCCTTATCCTGATCGTCGGGGCGCCGCGATCGGGCACGACATGGCTGGCGAAGATCGTCGATAGTCATCCCGACGTGCTGTATCGGCATGAACCGGATGAAACGCTGCCCAGCCCCGAACCGCTGACGGCGGACGCGCTGCCGGCGTTGCTGGAACGGTGGGCCGCGGATCGCAGCGGACGCACCGCTGGCAAGCGGCCGTTCTTTCCAAAGTCCTTTCAATCCGGCTGGGCCCGCGCCCTGCGCGGCCTGATTGCCGGGTCGGTCAGTGCGGCATACCGGCTGCCGGCGCCCCTTGCCGCATGGGGGCGGGTTCCGATCCCCGATCTGCTCCGCGATCCGCCTCCGCGCGTGGCGATCAAGTCGGTCCGCTGGGCAATGGGCGCCGCGCTGCTGGCCCGCACCCAGCCAGCCAGCCGGATTATCTTCATCCTGCGGCATCCCTGCGGACAGGTTGCCTCGGTGATGCGAGGAGCTCAGCAACAACGGTTCGACCTGAGGACCGAAGGCACCGACATGCCGTTCGATGAGGCCTCGACCGTGGCTTTCGCCGCGGCACACGGCGTCGATGACCGCACTTTCCAGGCGCTTCCGGACGCCGCCAAATACGCTTGGAACTGGCGGGCCTTCAACGAACCGGCCTATGCGGCACTGGCCCCGCTGCCGAATGTACACGTCGTGCTGTACGAAGCACTGTGTACCGAACCGACGGCATTATCCCGCCGCATCTTGAAATTCGCGGACCTGGACTGGGACGCTCAAACACAGGACTTCCTGGCCCGCAGCACGATGCACCAGGGGCAGGCCGGCTATTACGCGATCTTTCGCAATGCCGTCGCCGCGGCGGAGAACTGGCGTAAGACGATGCCGCCGGACGATCAGGCAGCGGTTCGGTCCGTCACCTCCGGTTCCCCCCTCTCGCGGTTCTGGCCGGATTTGATGATGATGTCCCCGTGACAAGGCGCCGCGAAAGCGTCACACTTACCGGGTGAATATTCTCTCACCTCCCCGGGCACGGCTGCAGATCGAGGTCGTCCACGATCTGGTGTGTCCTTGGTGCTATCTGGGTATCCGCCGATTGTTGCGGACCCTGCGCCGGCGCCCCGATATTGTCTTCGAACTGGTCTGGCGCCCGTTTCTGCTGAACCCGGACATGCCCCGCATGGGCATGGCCCGTCCGGACTACGTGGTCCGCAAATTCGGCGGCGAGGACCGGGCGAAACGCATGTATGCGACGATCACCGAGGTCGGGCGGCATGAGGGCATCGACTTCCGGTTCGACCGCATTCGCCGGACCCCGTCCTCGATCGATGCGCACCGGCTGGTGCGCTACGCGGCGAGCTACGGACGTGCCGACGCGTTGGTCGAGGCACTGTTCGCCGCCCATTTCACCGATGGCTACGACGTGGGCGATTATGGCGTGCTGATCGCCGTCGCGACAGCATGCGGCATGGACCCGCTGGATGTGCGGCGCTTTCTGGCCTCCGACGCCGAAGCGGAAAACGTGCATGCCGACAATCTCCGGGCGCACCGGCTGGGGATCAACGGCGTGCCATGCTTCGTCGTTGACGGCACCCATGCCATCGCGGGCGCCCAGGAACCCGAGGTGATCGAACGGATGCTGGATATCGCGACCGTGGACGCCGTTCGTTTCTGATCATCGCCGTGTAGTCCCCGGCCCTGCCCGTGTTGCCTGATCGCCGCGGCCGGGCCTAGCATCGGCGCCGAAGCGAATATGGAAACGTCCTGATGACCCCTGAAATCAAAGCCCAACTGGCCCCGCATGGCGTGCTGCGCGCCGGCGTGAATATGTCCAACTTCCTGCTCGTGACCGGCCGCACCGCCTCCGGCGACCCCGAGGGCGTGTCACCCAGCATGGCTCGGGCGATCGCCGACGCGCTGGGCGTTCCAGTCAAATACGTGCCGTTCCCGAAGCCAGGCGAGTTGGCGGACCAGGCGGAAAATGACGTGTGGGACATCGGGCTGATCGGCGCGGAACCCGCCAGGGCCGAAAAGATCGCGTTCACCGCGGCGTATGCGGAGATCGAGGCAACCTACATGGTGCCCCCAGGCTCCAAGCTGAAAACGATCGCGGATGTGGACGCACCGGGCGTGCGGATCGCGGTCACCGCCCGGGCGGCCTATGATCTGTGGCTGGAACGGAACATCCGCAACGCAACCTTGATCCGGTCCAGCAGTCTGGACGCGGCGTACGAACAATTCGCGGCCGAAAAGCTGGTGGCGTTGGCAGGCCTGCGCCCGCGCCTGCTGTCGGACGTCCAAAAGATGCCGGGCGCGGTGATCCTGGATGGCCAGTTCACCGCCGTCCAGCAGGCGGTCGGCACGCCAAGGAAAAACACCGCGGCGGCAGTTTGGCTGCACGCGTTCGTGGAGCAGGCAAAGGCATCCGGACTGGTCGCGAAGTTTATCGCACAGCACAAAGTCACCGGGCTGTCGGTGGCTCCTCCGGGCTGAACGCAGCGCATTTGCTTCGCCGCGAGCGGTTCTGGTGACAATAAGCGATTCCGCGGATCACCGCCCGAAAGCTTTCCCGGCTGGGTATCCAAGGCTACAGGACGACGGACCCGGCAAGGGTGGTCAGCGTAACCGAGAAATCCATGCGCGCCCTTCCTTCTGACGCGGGGTGGGATAGTGTGACCCGGCCAATTCTAATCAAGAACCAATAAACGCTCGGGGGGCCCATGACTGACGACGTCGCTGTCATCACCCAAACGCTGGAACAGGTCGCCGAACGGGTGGGCGATCCCATGACACTGGTCTTCCAACGGCTGTTCCGGGAAATGCCGGAGGTCGAGCCGCTGTTCGTCCAGGACAAGGACGCCCTCGTGCGCGGCCAGATGTTTCAGGTCACGGTCGAAAGCCTGTTGGATTTCCTCGGCGACCGATCCTATGGCGCCAGCCTGGTCCAGATCGAACGCATGAACCACCAGGGCCTGGGCGTGGAAACCAAAATCTTCGACCGGTTTTACCTGATCCTGATGGATACCTTCCGCGACATCCTGGGCACCGACTGGACCCCCGAAACCGACGCGGTCTGGACCCGCGTGGTGCGCGAACTGACCGGTATCGGCTGACACCTGGGCCGCCCCGCTTGCACGACGGCCAAGCTCGCGCCATCAAGCGGCTCTCATCCGGCGAGGAAACCGAGGCGATGCCCAAGACCCCTGACTATTTCGTTGGCAAGACCATTGTCATCACCGGCGCTGGCGGCGGTATCGGCCGAGCGGCGGCGCTGATTTTCGCGCGTGAGGGCGCCAATGTCGTGGTGACCGACATCGACGGCGATGCTGCCCGCCGGGTGGCGGAAACCATTCAGCAAAGCGGCCGGCAGGCCCTGGCGGTGCAGGTGGACGTGACCTCCCGCGAGCACATCAATGCCGCGATCGCGTCGGCGATCGGCCGGTTTGGCCGGGTAAACTTCCTGTTCAACTCCGCTGGCGCGGCGGTCAACCGGGTCAAGTTCCTGGACATTGATGACGCGCTGCTGAACAAGACCATGGCGATCAACCTGCACGGTACATTCTACGGCATGCAGGCGGTGATCCCGCACATGATCGAACAGGGCGGTGGCGTGATCGTGAATGTCTGCTCGATGACCGCGCGGCGCGGCGGCCCCGGCGCATCCATCCACTACGCCGCCGCGAAAGGCGCGATCGATTCCATGACCCTGGGCGTGGCGCGAGAGTTCGCGGATCGCAACATTCGCTGCCTGTCGGTCTCCCCCGGCCCAATCAACACGAACTTCCAGGCGGCGTCCAACTCGCCGCCGGATTTCCTGGCGCGCGCGGTGGCCGATGTGCCAATGAAGCGCCTGGGCGAACCGGAGGAGATCGGTGAACTGGTGCTGTTCATGTGCTCCGACGCCTGCGAATACATGACCGCCAATACGGTGTACGTGAACGGCGGCGGCGGCTTCCGGTAGAATTCCGGGCCCCAGGGCGTGCGCTCCGTCGCCGCCCCCAAAAAACGATGACGCAAGGACGATTGATTAAACCATGACAGTCATCGGGGTCGATTTCGGCACGACCAACAGCGTGGTTACGCGCCTGAATGCCGACGGATCGGTCGAAACCGTGCGGCACGCGTTCGGCCTGGCGGAGATCGACGTGATCCGCTCCGTCCTGTGTTTCTGGAACGACGGTGCGCGCAATCAGATCGTGATGCGTCACGCGGTCGGGCCGGGTGCGATCGAGGCCTATCTGGACGATCCGCTGGAAAGCCGGCTGATGATGTCGCTGAAAAGCTATCTGGCACAGCGCAGCTTCACCGAGACGCGGGTATTCGGAAAGCCGTTCACTCTGGAAGGCCTGATCGGCTTGTTCCTGCGCGAAATCCTGCCAACGCCCGAAGACGCAGTGCTGGTTGCCGGGCGGCCGGTGAAATTCGCCGGCGACGCGCCCGATGACGATCTGGGCGAGGCGCGCCTGCGCGGATCATACGCCACCGCCGGCTGGCCCTCGATCCAGACGGCGCTGGAGCCGGAGGCAGCGGGCTATCGGTTCGCACGCGGATTGACCGCCCCCGCCACGGTGCTGATCGGCGATTTCGGCGGCGGCACCAGCGATTTCTCGGTGATGCGGTTCGAACCCGGAAGCAACCGGCCGGTGCAGGCGCTGGGCCATGCGGGTGTCGGCATCGCCGGGGACACGTTCGACTTCCGGATCATGGATCATGTGGTGTCGCCGCGCCTGGGCAAGGGCACCACCTATCGTCCGGGCGGAACCGATCTGCCGGTGCCGCCCGAGTATTACTCCAGCTTCGCCCGCTGGCATCGCCTGTCGCTGATGCGCGCGCCAAAGACCATGCGCGATATCGAGGCCGTGGCCCGCTCCGCCCGCCATCCGGACAGGTTGCACGCGCTGCTGAAGCTGATCCGCGACGAGTTGGGCTATGAGCTGTATCGCGCGGTATCCGGTGTGAAAGCCGCGCTGTCGGGCGCCGAAACGGCGGTGCTCAACTTCCAGCATGAGGATTTCGCCATCCAGGAGACGATTTCCCGGCGGGATTTCGAGGACTGGATCGCACCGGATATTGCCCGCATCGCCGCGACCGTTGATCTGGCGCTGGCCGAGGCCGGCATCGGCGAGGACGGGATCGACCGGGTGTTCCTGACCGGCGGCACGTCGCTGGTGCCCGCGGTGCGGGGGGTGTTCACCGCCCGCTTCGGGGCCGACCGAATCACCGGCGGCGGCGAGTTTGTATCGGTGGCGGAGGGTCTTGCGTTGATCGGGCGAGACCGGACCAAGGTGTAGTGTCCGGGCGGCGGCCAACCAGGCACTCGGACACTATCGGACCTGGCCAAGCTTGCAGGACGGTCCAAGATCGGACATCTTCCGGGCAGAATGACGAAGACCCGTAACGTCGTTGACGCTGACGTGCTGGCCCGGATGCCAGCGCTGTATCGGCGGAAAGACCGCAGCGCAACCATACTTCAGCAAGGCAAACCGTAATGGCCAGTCGGAACTCCGCCGATCTAGGAGCCGCTACCCTTGGGCCCATAGCGGCATGCGTCTTCGATGCCTATGGTACAGTGTTTGACTTTTCGTCGGCGGCATCGGCCTGCAAGGACAGGTTGGGCGAGCAAACCGCCGCGCTCACCACGCTGTGGCGCGACAAGCAACTGCAATATACCTGGCTTCGCTCCCTGCAGGGGCGGCATGCCGACTTCTGGCAGATTACCGGCGAGGCCCTGGACTATGCCCTTGATACGCTCGGCATCGCCGATCTGACGCTACGTCAACATCTGATGGACCTGTATTTTACCCTCAAGCCATTTGCGGAGGTCCCCGACATGCTGCGACGCCTGCGCAGCGCCGGCGTCAAGACCGCCATTCTATCGAACGGCTCGCCCGCGATGCTGAACGCAGCGGTGGCTGGCGCGGGCATCGGCGATTTGCTGGATGCGGTGATTTCGGTCGAGGAAGTCGGGGTCTTTAAACCTCATCCACGGGTTTATCAGCACGCATGCGATCGCCTGGATGTCGGATCGGGTAACATCGCGTTCGTATCGTCCAACAGTTGGGACGCCTATGCTGCCTCGGCATTCGGAATGCGCGTGATCTGGTGCAACCGGTACGGCCAGCGATCGGAACGGCTGCCCGGCCATCCGGACCGGCAGATCGCATCCCTGACCGAATTGCCGTTGTTGGTCTGCCCCTGAAAGCAGGCGGTTTCGGCCAGAAAGGCACCCGGACGCAGGGCAGCTACCCTGCGCCGGACATCGCGGCGTCAGACGCTCATTCGATGACGTATATTCATCTTTCGCCACAACAGAAACGATCCAGTTAGCAATACCGTCCCCAGACCGACAGCAGCCGGAAACCGGTAACCTGGATCGGCAATCACGAACGGCAACAGGCCCACGGCCACCGCTGGCGGCACGTGCAGCTTCAGCACGCGCAGCACCAGCACGCCGAACAGCGTACTGCCGATCGCGGCTAGCGATCCCACA
>DAIEHR010000315.1 GCA_027353465.1 Acetobacteraceae bacterium
ACATCGCCGATATCGATGGCGAAACCAAGCTCCGCCGGCTCAATCTCCACCGATACTTCGCCCATGCGGATTTCCCCGGCGAACGGATGGCTGCCGCCATAGCCGCGTTGGGTGGAGTAGCCCATGCCCAGCAGAAAGCCCTCGTCGCCACGCGCCAACGCCTGGAGGCGAACGTCGCGGCTGGCCGGGAACGTCAGCGGTTGGCGCGTCACGTCGCCGGGTTCTTGGTCCGACGCGATATCAGGCTCGATGATGCCTTCCTGCCCCAGGATATCCGTAACACGCGGCATCGCTTCCGCATCGGCCGGCGCCACTGGTCCGGCTGCTACGGCTTCGTCGTCGAGCAAGGAGAAATCCAGCAGACGGTGCGTATAGTCATACGTAGGGCCAAGCATCTGACCGCCGGGCAAATCCTTGAAGATCGCTGAAATCCGCCGCTCGATCCGCATTCCATCGGTATCGACCGGTTTGCTGTGGCCAAAGCGGGGCAGGGTGGTGCGATAGGCGCGCAGCAGGAGCGCCGCCTCGATCAGGTCGCCCTGCGCCTGTTTGATCGCCAGCGCGGCGAGTTGCTGATCGTACAGCGACCCCTCCGCCATCACCCGATCGACCGCCCGGCCGAGTTGCTGCTGGATTTGGGCGACCCCCAGCGGCGGCACCGCCGGGTCGCCGCGGCGTTCCTCCGCCAGCCAGTCATGGGCGGCATCGATGGCGCGTTCCCCACCTTTGACGGCGACATAAGCCATGGTCAGGCCTCCTCGACGGAAACGCCGCGGGGCAGCGCGGTCAGCGTGTTGCCGGCGCACAGGATCAGGTCGATGCCGCGCGGGAACAGCGCATGATTGCGCTGCCAGATCGAGGCAAAATCGTCCGGCAGCCCGGTGATGCGGACAACGGCCGGTTCCCGCAGTCCGGGGCCTTCCAGACGATAGGGCCGCCCCGACGTCAACGATGCGACCTGAACCACGATAGTGGCCGAGGTTTCGGGCATTTCATCCGAACCAGCCGGGAAACCATTTAGATCGGGCAGCGACAACGCCATCGCGAAGCTGGTCCCCTTGGGCGCGCCGGTGTGGAATGTGATCCACGGGCGTGCGGCCTCTGCCTCCGGGTCCAGCCAAAGCGGGGTTTCATGGTCCAGCAAGGTCAGCAACACCGCCGCCGCCGCGTCGCATAGCGGGGCAGGGGCGGTTGCCCCGAACACGGACTGAACGCGCCCGGGCCGGGCCATGGCGTCCAGAATGGTTCGGAAGCAAGCTTGGGCGTCGGCGACAGGATCGGCGAAACCGGGGGTCATGTCCGCATTGTCCGCATGGTAAAGAACCGCACCTTGGTGGCGGCCGCCTTTCCCGCGCGTTCCGCCCGGTGTTGCGCTTGAAGGTGTTCCAGGGGGGCAATGACGTATTGCTCTATCGCATCGATCCAAGATGGGTCCTGCATCAGGGCATCGGCCAGCGCGGCCAGTTCGGCGCGCGCTTCGTCGCGGCCCTGAATATAGGCATGGCCGACAAACCCCGTTGCCGTGGACACCGAACATCTTGTGACGGTCATCTCGCCGAGGTTGAACGGGGCCCCGCCGCCGCCCGCCCGCCCGCGTACCATCACCAGCCCGCCTTCCGGTCCGCGCAGCACTGTGTATCCGGGCAAGGGTGCTCGTTCGTCCAGCAATCGCCGCAACAGACCGGATTCGGCCCGGGCGAGAACGGCCATCCAGCGTTGACGGGCGGATCGGAGAGCGTCCATCTGCATCCAGTCTTGTTTGGATGTCTAGACAGGTAAGCCCGGGTCCGCCTATCGTCAACCTCGATGTGCTGCTTCGGATGAAACAGATATGAGCGATATGGATGACGCGGCGACCCATCCGATTCATCGACAAGATGGCATGGCATTGTGGCGCCAGATCGCCGAACGGATTCAAAGCGACATCGCCTCCGGTGCCAGCAAACCGGGCGCCAAACTGCCCACCGAGGCCCAGCTTTCAGCGCGTTTCGGCGTTAACCGGCACACCGTGCGGCGTGCGCTGGAGGAATTGTCGCGCGATGGGTTGGTTCGGGTTGAGCAAGGCCGCGGGTCGTTCGTCGCCGAGGATGTGCTGGACTACACCGTCGAGGCACGAACCCGGTTTTCGGAGTGGATACGTAAGCATAACAAGGAACCTTCGGGCATCGTGCGGCAACTGCGCGAGATCCAGGCCGACAAGCGCGTGGCCGAGGGCCTGGGCATTCGCGGCGGTGGCCGAGTTGTCATGTTGGAACGATTGGGCTTCGCCGACGACCGCCCCGTCTGCCTGTCGCGTCACTACTTCCCGGCGTCACGCCTGAAAGGCATCCTTCAAGCGTTGCAATCCACATCGCGCATCACTGAAGCTCTGCGGGCCGTGGGGGTGGCGGACTACCTACGGCTGCAAACCCGGGTGAGTGCCCGGCTGCCCACGCAAATCGAGGCGGAGTTGCTGCGCATGGCACGCAATCGCCCGGTGTTGATAGCGGAAAACGTCAATGTTGATCGTGACGGAGCCGTTATAGAATTCGCCTTCGGCTGTTACCCGACTCCGCGTGTGCAAATAGTTTTTGAACCGTAATGTGTTGTCTCGATGCGAATCACTGATGGAACGGTGCTGCTGGCCTCTGGCGGTTTGCAGCCCGCCGACCTGTCGCTGGCCGATGGCTTGATCCAGATCGGTGGCACCGGCGGCGGTTCGGCGTTCGATGCCGCGGGCTTGCTGGTGCTGCCCGGGATCGTCGATCTGCACGGCGACGCGTTCGAACGCCAGGTCCAGCCCCGTCCCGGGGTTGGTTTCCCCCTCGACCTCGCCCTGCGCGACACCGAATCTCAGTTGCTGGCGAACGGCATCACCACTGCCTTCCACGGCGTGACCTTGTCGTGGGAGCCCGGACTGCGAGGCCTGTCCGCATGGCGCGCCTTGCTCGCGGCCCTCGATGCCGGAACCTGGGCCTGCGACATGCGCGTGCACCTGCGGTGGGAGGCTCACAATCTCGACGCTTTGGACACCGCCATCGCCGACATCGAAGCCGGGCGGGTACATCTGCTGGCGTTCAACGATCACACCCCGGCCATCCTGCAAAAGCTGCACGATCCGATCGAGGGCGCGAAATACGCCGGACGGGCAGGGATGAAATTGCCGGCCTTTCAGGCCCTGGCGACCGCGGTGGCCGACCGGTCCCCCGAAGTTCCCGCCGGCCTTGCCCGCATTGCCGCCGCCGCTCGGGTAGCCGGCCTTCCGATGGCCAGCCATGACGACGACACCATCGCCGCGCGGGATCGTTTTCGCGCGTTAGGTGCGCGCATATGCGAATTCCCAATGGCGGAGGATGTCGGCGCGGCGGCCGTGGCGGCAGGTGATTTCGTCGCGATGGGATGCCCGAATGTCGTTCGCGGCGGTTCCCACCTCGGATGGGCCTCCGCCGCCCGATTGGCGGAGCAGGGTATCTGCACCGTTCTGACCTCGGATTACTACTACCCCGCGATGGTTCCCGCCGCCTTCGTAATGGTTCAATCCGGCAAATTGGACCTGGCCCGCGCGTGGTGCCTGATTTCCGAAAACCCCGCCCGCGCGGCCGGCTTGACCGACCGAGGCGTGATCGCGGACGGGAAACGGGCCGATCTGGCCATCGTGGACCCCGCGACGCGCCGCTGCGTTGCGACCATAGCGAACGGCAAATTGGCGTTCGCCACAGCGCAAGCGGCGGCGCGGTTGTCTGGGCTATAACTGCCGCTGCAGCGCGGCGATGTAGCCGCGGTTATGCGTTGGCGACAAATGTACCTCGTTCATCACCAGATGCTTCGGCAACCCGGCAATATAGCGGATCAGGTCGCCACAATCCGCCGGTTGCACCATGCGGGCGCGGACCTCCGGCCCAACGGGATTTGGGCGCTTGTCCAGAATAGGCGTTGCGACCTCGCCCGGCAGGAACACGGTGGAACGAATGCCGTTGACACATTCCTGCATATTCAACCCGTGGCTCATCGCCACGATTCCATGCTTGGCGATGGTGTAGATCGGGCCGCTGACACCGCCGATGAACCGGCCGGCCATCGACGCGGTATGGATCAACAGCCCATCCTGCTGGGCGCGCATGAACGGCAGCGCGACGGTCACGCAATACAGCGCCCCGGTC
>DAIEHR010000336.1 GCA_027353465.1 Acetobacteraceae bacterium
GGCAAGCCCGTTGAGGTCGGAGGTTCGCGCTATGGCGAGATCGATATATTCGCTGACCGAGTCACACACCCAGTCCGCGAGGCCGATATTTGCCAGATGACTGGCGGAATGCCGGGACGCAAAGATTTCCCCCGGCAGCGCAATAACGGGCACGCCCATCCATAACGCTTCACATGTCGTAAGGCCCCCGGAGTATGGAAACGGATCAAGAATGACATCAACGTCGTTATAGTTTGCCATCAAGGCGCGATGGCCGGAGGATCCGCGGAATTCGACCCTGCTTTCGTCGACTCCCAATGCGGCCAGGGATCGGCTCAGGCGGTCGGCCGTTCCAGAATCCGACAGCTGATGAGTTTTAAGGATCAACTTTGCCGTCGGGAGCCGGCGCAGGATCTCTGCCCAGGTTTCCAGCACGACCGGGGTAATTTTCGCCAAGTTATTGAAGCAACCGAATGTAATGTAGCCCCGTTCCAGGGCCGGCAGCTCCGCGACGTCGGGGGCATGCGGCGGCGGGCTGTAGCATACGTAGCCATCCGGCATGCGGAGGAGCTTTTCGCTGTAGAGACTGTCAAAGCCTTCGGGAGTTTCCCACCGGTCAGTTAAGAACCAATCCATTTCGGGCTGCCCGGAACTATGGGTTTGCATGCCGACCCATTTGATCTGGACCGGAGCCAACCGGTTCGCGCAGGCGGCCATTCTGCCCGCATCCCCATAGCCCCCAAGGTCGATCAGAATGTCAATCTCATAATCTCTTGCCGTCTGGGTCAGTTGCGCATCGGACAGGTGCCCAATCTCGACCCAGTTTGTGGAGATACACTGATAGCGGCGGGTGATCGGATCCTCGAGCGCTGTATTTTGCGTTAGGCAGACCAATTTAAACATATCTGGGTCGAGCGCTTCGAACGCCGCCACGGTCAGCCATCCGACCGGATGTGACCGAAGTGTTCCTGACAGCAGGCCAATCACGAGCGGCCGGTCGCGATCAGGGGCGTTGCCGAACGGTCGTTGCGGACTACGAGGTAGCACCGCCGCGCAATCCCGCATGGCTTGGAGTAGCGCGTTACCAGTGACTGCATGGTGGTAAGGCAGCACGTTGCAGAGGGCCCGGCGCGCCAGTAAGCCTGTTGGACTGAGGGCCAATGCCTCCAGCGCAGTCGTCAGAGCGCCATCCTGGTCTCCGCGACAGACCAAGGTATTGGCCAGATTGCAGAGAACTGAGAGATCCGGGCCGGTGTGGCTCAAAACCTCTAATAAGATGGTTCGTGCTTCCGCGTGCCTGTGGAGACGCATGAGCGTCACGGCATGGTCGTTGCGTATCTGCATGTTGCCGGGGTCCAGCATGCTGGTGCGCTGGAGGACCATCTCCGTCTGAGCGACGCTGCTGGACCGAGAGAGCATTCCCGCCAGCCAACGCATCGGCAAAACCGCTTCCTGCGTTAATACCGTTACCGCCTCCAGAGCGTCGATGGATTCCTGTTGGCGGCCCAGTCTGGCCAGCAGGATGGCGCGCCCTAGTTGAGGGGTTGGATCAAGCTGACTCTCGGCACACTGCTCGTCAAATTCTGTCAGGGCTTGGGTCATGTCCGAGACCGATGACGCAGCATCGATGCGGGCAAAGGCACTTGCCAATGTTCCTGGTCGCGGGCCTGGATTGGAAGCGATGAATTGACCGTCGCTAATCATCATGCGGACCCATGGCGTAACGGGGGCGCGCCCGGGCGACGACCAGCAAGCCAGGGACCTCCTCGCCCGCCTCCTGTCTAATGACGCACTGTTCGTTATGGAGGATTTGAAAACCTGTCGTCCAGGCAGTCTCATAGACATAGTGTGCCGTGTGGGCATATCGGCCGTGACGGACGGCGGACCAGGCGCCGGATCGTGGATTGGCGGAATCGTCCAGACGTTCGACGGAGAACATAAACCAGCCATCGTCCACCAGACTCTTGCGTGCCAACCGAAAGAGTTCTTCCAAGGCGCCAAAATAGCAGACGACATCGGCGGCCGTAATCAGGGGCCAGCGCCGGTGCTCCTTCGACAATGCCGTGATAATATCTTCCTGCAACAATTCGTCGTACAGACCCTTTGCCCTGGCATGTGCGAGCATCCCGGGAGCCACATCGATGCCGGTGAATGGACCAACGCCGGCACCGCCGAGGGCCAAGGCCACTAGACCCGTTCCACAACCGAGATCGAGCACGGGCCCGACAGTCCCGCCCGCGAAAATTTTCGGATGATCCAGAAGAAGATTACGCATCGTGACCGGTATGCGATAGTGCAGAGACAGAACATGGCCTTCGAAGCGGTCCGCATAGCCATCGAAGATCGCCCGGATATAGCTTGCCGGGGTCAGCTTTTCGTTTAGATTTTTCTCCGACGCAGCGGCCAACTGGCGCAGGTTTTCATCTTCCGGACAGAGTTTCGACGCATCTCGAAACGCGGCGGCTGCTTTGCCATACTCCCCCAGGCTGGCCAGAGCATGGCCGGCCATTCCGAATGTGCTGGCGTCGGCTATTCCGGAAATTCGGGCTTGTTCTGCTCTGCGAGCCGCGGAGGCGTAATCGCGCCTTCTCATACAGAGCAGGATCGCGGCATTGCGCATCGGAAGATGGCTTGGACACAAGCCGACACCTTCATCCAGAATTCGCAGGGCCGCGTCGAAATCGCCGTCGGCATCGAGTGCCGTTGCCAGCGCCTGCCGGCAGCGCGGGTCGGTGGGTTCGGCCTCCAAAGCGTCAGCGAGACACGTAATACTATCTAAAACGCGGCCAAGTCCCATCATGGCCTGCCCGAGCAACAACTTGGATTCGTGATCCGCGGGATTGATGAACACGGCCTCGGCGGCATCTCTCGCGGCGCCCTCATAGTCGCCGACCCGCTGCTGCAGCCCGGACCTGCACTTAAGCAGCGCCACATCCAGCGGCGCCAACGCAATTGCTATATCGAGATCATTTGCGGCCTTGCCGAGATCATTCGATTGGATACTGAGACGGGCGCCCAGAATGGGTAATCGGGGGCAGTCCGGCGCGAGGGCACGGGCCGCCGATACCAGCGGCGATGCAGCCTGATAGCGGCCCTCGTCGATTAATTTGGCGGCCTGGTCCAACAGGATATCGAAGGGTGCGACTGTCTGAAGATCCGCCATCTCCGGGCTCCTTTCGGGTGTGCTACAATGGGCGATGGCTGATCGGCGTCCGTTCAGCCGGCCGCAAGGATGGGTCTGTCGGCATCGGACCGCTAGGCCGTCAATCCGGCCAGCATTGCTTCATTGACCGAAATCAGAAAGTCGAAATCGGGACTCTCGTTATGCATTTCGCGTAGCATCGCCAAGTTGAGCGACGCGATCCCGGCCCGCAGTTCTGCTGGAAGTACATTTCCCGGGTCGCTGATGACCGCCTGCACGGCTAACCATAAACGACGGTTATCCGAGACAGCCCTCGATTGCTGCATACGGTCGGCAAGCTGCGCCGCTCGTAGGCCGTTGATCACCTCGCGGAACATATCGGCCTCGACATCTCGTTGCGATTTATAACCGGAGGCCGCCCGATAGGCCTGAATCGCGTAGGTAGGGGCTGGCATGGCGATAAACCTCCTTGGTTCCAGCTTGTAGCGCTTTGGAAGTTGATAGTTTGGGCCCGGGGTTTGGTCCGGCAAACCCCGGCCTCCGGGGCGTCCGGGTTCGGTATGCGAGGTGATACCTCAGCGTGAAATCCTAAACCGCGATGGCTACCAGGGCCTGGACCCAACCGAGCCGCCGAGGCATCTCCTTGTTCCATCCTGCCGATAACAGTATATACGTCCTGTTGGAGCGGATTACTTGAACAGGCTGAGCAAGGACTGAGGCGCCTGATTCGCGAGTGACAGTGCCTGGGTCCCCAGCTGCTGACGGATCTGCAATGATGTAAGTTTTGCCGACTCCTGAGCCAGATCTGCATCGATCAGCGATCCAAGACCTCCGTTCAGTGCGTTTATCTTGTCGCTATTGTAGGTCGTCTGATTGTTAACGTAATTTATAGAGTTACCGATGCTGTTCAGTTCCTCTCCGACCGATGTCTCCTGCGTCATGAATGTGCCGGTCGCTGTAATAAGCGCCGCAACGGTGCTGGCACCGTTGAGCTGGGTTGAGGTGAAGTTGATCGCCCCGTAGACTGCGGAACCGCTGAACGACGCTATCCCGTAGGATGACCCGTTTTCATTACGAGCGATGGCGACACGACCAAAGGTGCCACTGCTGCCGGTAATGTCGCCAATCAGATTTTGACCGTTATAGTTGGCATCCTGGATGAAGGTCTTCACGTTGGACAGCATCGAGGTATATTGCTGTTCGTAGTTTGTCCGATCGGTCCCTTGCACGCTGCTGTCCGACAGTTTTACTAGAACATCGCGCATACTGCCCATCATGTTAGAGATATTGTTAAGTCCGGACTGTGTCGTTGAAAGCAATCCTTGGACGTTACCCAGTTGCTGATTAGCGCTGGTCAGCGCGCCGACCGTCGATCGGATTCCTTGCGCTATGGCATAGGCAGCTCCGTCGTCGGTTGAGTCGGCGACGCGATAGCCGGTGGAAATCTGTTTCTGCGCAGCGGCCAGTTGCGACTGAGTGGCCTGAAGTGACTGGAGGGCGACCATCGCACCCATATTGGTGTTCACGGAATTTAGCGGCATAGTCTTTTCCCTTTCGGCTAGAGAACAAGTAGGCTTGCTTCTGCGGACGAGATGGAGCTATGGCGGAAAAAAGTTAACCAATCGTAAATAGAACACGCCTTTGTATGCGGCGGGGATAAAATGGCGGTGTATGATGCGTTTTATTTAATCATTAGGTGTAAAGCATCAATCCTACGAATTTGTATCCGCGCCGACCGCCACATTGATCAGGCATAACAGCCGGTGGCGGGAACCGTCTAACAGCGCAGTCCAGATATTGTCGCTTGGGCGGATTAATCGTAATCGCCCAGGCAGCTCGGCGGTTGACGCTGGGCGAATAGCTGCCACGAGGTGTGCCGCTTCGCCGGTCAAAGTCTGAAACATATCTCGGCCCTGCCTTCTGACTGTTGAGAGAACCGGGTGGATGAAAGCGAAATCCTACGCACCATCCCGGGACCGAAAACCGCCGGGAGTCCTCTGACGCAGCCTGATCATGGGCCGCCCTGTTTGGCGACGTGGTTTGTGACGGGGACGTCGCCATCGGTCAGTAAGCGGAGCACGTCCTCCTTTTCAGCCATCGGGCGCAGAGGATGGGCCAGACAGTCGGGGGAGCGCGCAGCCATACGCTGGGTCGTATTAGGCCATGACCCGTCAAGGGTCCCCATCAACGCGGAAGCCGACCAGTTACTATTAGTTTGCTATTTGTCGGATGAGGAGTGCGAATCGTACACGAATTCGTCGGGGAAGGCAGCATGCGTCGTCGGACTTTGATCGGGGGAATTGCTATGGCGTCGCTGACGTCACCGGTAGTTGCGGACGAGAGTACCATCCTCCCCGAGGAATTACCTAGCGGAACCAAAGAGATCTTACGATTCGTTAATCTGCCAGAAAAACACCGCATGCTTGAGCTGTCGATACGGCCGCCAAACTATGAAGCCCCTGTGGATGTGTTTACCGAACCGGTGACACCGAATGACCGGTTTTTCGTTCGGTACCACCTGGACAGCGTCCCGTCTGTCGATGATGTGGATGCGTGGACCTTGAATATTGGGGGCGATGCCGTTGCACGGCCAACGCACCTGAAGATGACCGACCTTTTGGATATGCCGTCCGTCGAGGTGTTGTCGATTTGCCAATGCGCCGGAAACCGGCGTGGGCTAGCTCAGCCGCATGTCGCCGGCCTGCAGTGGGGCGAGGGGTCAATGGGGGCTGCACTGTGGCGCGGGCCGACTCTGGCCCAGGTTCTGCAGCGTTGTGGTTTACAGGGCAACGCCGTGGAAGTTTGGGCGAAGGGGGCGGATAGCCCTACCCACCCAGGAGTCCCGCCCTATCAGAAAAGCATTCCCGCTGATAAGGCGCTGGACCCAGACACCATTGTCGCAATCTTTATGAACGGTGCACCGCTTCCGCTTCTAAACGGCTATCCCGCTCGGCTCGTAGTACCGGGTTGGGTTGGGACGTATTGGATGAAACATGTCACCCATATCGAAGCCAGCACCAAGCCGCTCGCAAATTTCTGGATGTCCGGTGCCTATCGCGTGCCGAATGGATTGTTTCCGACGGCGCACCCTTTCCCGTCACAGGCGACCAAAGATTCATCCCCGGTAACAGACCTGCTAGTCAATTCACTGATCGCGGACCCGCTGGAGGGCCACGAGGCGGATAGATCCGGTTTCACTATTCGCGGGATAGCCTGGGATCGCGGATCCGGAATCAATCGCGTCGAGGTTTCGCTGGATGGAGGACATAGTTGGCGGGACTGCCTTTTGGACCGGCCACTTGGTCCTTATGCGTATCGGCAATTCAGCCTTCAAACCGGCTTACTCAAGCCAGGACTGTATCGGCTAATGAGCAGAGCGACGAGCCTGTCAGGGGAAACACAGGCGTCTGGCCTGAAACGGAACGCCGGCGGCTACAACAACAACGTCCCGCGGGCCACTCCGGTCATAGTGACATGAAACGCCTCTTCATGGTCCTGGCGACGCTAACTGCGTCCGCGCCCGGGTGGGCGGAGGACCCAGTTCTGAAGGCAGATTCCGCACCGGGCAGAGCCGCCACGGTGGAAATCTGTTCACACTGCCATTCCTCCGCTTATATCGTCATGAACAGTGTGTTTTTGTCCGCGGATGATTGGCGGGCAGAAGTATTGAAAATGCGAACGGCATTTGGAGCGTCGATCGATGAGAAGTCGGCGGACGAGATTTCTGCATATCTCGGGCAGCATTACGGTGAGCCGGATTCACGATAGCTAGCTACCCGTGCCGTGACAGAACGAGGAAAAGCCACAGGCTGGACAATGTGTCAGCGGGTTGGGCGAGGCGGAGTCTGAGTGTAGTCGTAGAATCCGCGTCCCGTCTTTCGGCCGTACCAACCGGCTTCAACGTATTTCACCAGCAGAGGGCACGGACGATATTTGCTATCCGACAAGCCTTCATAGAGTACCTGCATAATCGACAGACAGGTATCCAAGCCGATGAAATCGGCTAGCTCCAATGGCCCCATCGGATGGTTCGCGCCCAACTTCATCGACGTGTCGATGGCAGAAACGGAACCGACGCCCTCATAAAGGGCGTAGACTGCTTCATTGATCATCGGCACCAGAATGCGATTCACGATGAACGCTGGAAAATCCTCAGAAACGGCACTGATTTTTCCAAGCTTCGCAGCCAGGTTTTTGACCGCCTGGAATGTGGGTTCGTCAGTGGCGATGCCGCGGATAATTTCCACGAGTTTCATGACCGGAACCGGGTTCATGAAATGCATGCCGATGAATTTTTCCGGCCGGTCGGTGGCCGCACCCAGTCGAGTGATAGAAATAGACGACGTGTTCGACGCGACAATACAGGAAGATTTCAATTTTGGGATCAACGCCTTGAACACCAGACGCTTGACATCTTCCTTCTCGGTTGCCGCCTCGATTACAAAATCCGCTTCGCTCAACGCGCCGTAGTCGGTCGAGGTGTTTACCAGCGCCAGCGCCTCATCGCGCTGATCTGACGACACGATGGACCGATTAACCTGCCGTTCCATGTTCCTGGCCATGGTGGCCAAAGCTTTACTCAAGGCATCTTGCTTGATGTCAACGATGGTAACTGGCAAGCCCGCCAGGGCGCAGACATGGGCAATACCATTGCCCATCTGCCCGGCACCGATGATACCAACCGTTCGAATGTCCGGCGGTTCCGTGATCATGGGCGCCATTCCGTTGGCAGGCTTGACGTCGATGTTCATTCAGGAGCGCTCCAGTTCCGCCGCCAACTCGGGCAGCGCCGTAAAGAGATCAGCGACCAAGCCATAATCAGCGACCTGGAAGATTGGCGCTTCCTCATCCTTATTGATTGCGACAATGACCTTGCTATCCTTCATGCCGGCAAGGTGCTGGATGGCCCCCGAAATCCCGACAGCGACATACAATTCAGGCGCGACGATTTTTCCGGTCTGGCCGACCTGAAACTCATTGGGAACGAAGCCCGCATCAACAGCCGCCCGCGACGCTCCAACCGCAGCGCCTAACTTATCAGCAATCGGCTCGATTAGCTTGAAGTTTTCGCCATTCTGCATGCCGCGCCCGCCAGAAATCACCACCCGGGCTGCTGTCAACTCCGGGCGCTCACTCTTGGACAATTCAGCTGAGATGAAGGTGGACAGGTTCGGCACGTCACTGACGGTCAGGCTTTCGATGGCCGCACTACCACCGTCGGCAGCGATGGGATCGAAGCTGGCGGCGCGAACGGTGATCACCTTTTTTGGATCGGACGACTTGACGGTCGCCATGCCATTTCCGGCATAGATAGGCCGGACGAATGTATCGCCGTCCACGACGGCGGCAATGTCGCTGATTGGCTGAACATCCAGCAACGCAGCGACGCGCGGCATGACGTTCTTACCCACGGCCGTAGTTGCCGCGAGCATGTGAGAATACGCCGGTGCAAGCGCGAGCAGCAGCGCCGCGGTGGGTTCGGCCATCGCGTGGTCCAGCGCGGCGCTCTCCGCAACCAGCACCTTGCTGACTCCGGGGATCTTCGCCGCCGCGGCAGCCGGCGCAGATAGGTCGACGCCCGCAACCAAGACATGCACATCACCCAAGGCGACGGCGGCGGCGATGGCGCTTCGGGAAGGCTGCTTGATACCAGCCGCATCGAATTCAAGGAGAACCAGGCTTGTCATCGTCAGATCACCTTCGCTTCATTACGAAGTTTGCTCACCAATTCCGCTACGGAGGCTACCTTTTGACCGGCCTTGCGCTTCGGTGGTTCCTCAACCTTTATCACGGTCAAGCGCG
>DAIEHR010000340.1 GCA_027353465.1 Acetobacteraceae bacterium
CCATCAGCCTGACCGGCACCGCCGGCCAGAGCTTCGGTGCGTTCCTGGCGCGCGGCGTGTCGCTGTATCTGACTGGCGATGGCAACGACTATGTCGGCAAGGGCCTGTCCGGTGGCCGCGTCGTGGTCAAGCAACCCGCCCGGGTCAAACGCGACCCCGCTCGGAATATCATCGTAGGCAACACCGTCCTGTATGGTGCCATCGCCGGTGAAGCCTACTTCCAGGGCGTGGCGGGTGAGAGGTTCGCCGTGCGCAACTCCGGCGCCGTCGCGGTCGTCGAAGGCTGTGGCGACCATGGCTGCGAATACATGACCGGCGGAACCGTCGTCGTGCTGGGCGATACCGGCCGCAACTTCGCCGCCGGCATGTCGGGCGGCGTTGCCTATGTCTATGACGAGAACGCCCAGTTCGGAAAACTCTGCAACATGGCCGGCGTCGATCTGGAAAAGATCGGTGTCGCTGAACTCGGTCGGGCTGATGAGCCCGGGCGGCCTCGGCAGCGCGCAACCAGCGTCGAGGATAGTGGCATGGGCGATCCGCTTCGCTTCGATGCTGAACGCCTGCGCATCCTGGTGGAGCGTCACCTGCTGTTCACCGGCAGCGCGAAGGCCAGGGCGCTGCTGGAAAACTGGGACGCGGCGTTGCCGAAGTTCGTGAAGGTCATGCCGCGCGACTACAAGCGCGCGCTGCTGGACCTGAAAGCCGAAGCCGAAGCCACCGCGGCCACCGTTGCCGCCGAGTAGCTTGTTTCTGCTGCCGCTGTCGTCCCGTCCGTCATGGCCGAGCGCGTCCCGGCCATGATGGAATGGGGCAGAGGGCGAGGACAAGCACCGCACCGAACCACCAAGGCCCCCGGCCTGTCAGTACCGCTTTCTGGAGACGATCATGGGTAAGGTTACCGGTTTCCTCGAAATCGACCGTCACGACCGCACATACGAAAAGACCGAACTGCGCCTGAAATCCTTCAAGGAATTCATCAAGCCGCTGGCGGCCGAGGAACTCAACGGCCAGGCCGCGCGCTGCATGGATTGCGGGATTCCGTTCTGTCACAACGGCTGCCCGGTCAACAACCAGATCCCCGACTGGAACAACCTGGTGTACCGGGAGCAGTGGGAACAGGCGTCGATCAACCTGCACTCCACCAACAACTTCCCCGAATTCACCGGTCGCATCTGCCCCGCCCCGTGCGAGGCCGCCTGCACGCTGAACATTGACGACAACCCGGTGACGATCAAAACGATAGAGTGCGCCATCGTCGATCGGGCGTGGGAAGAGGGCTGGATCAAGCCGCAACCGCCGACCGTGAAGACCGGCAAGACCGTCGCCGTCGTTGGCTCCGGCCCCGCCGGCATGGCCTGCGCGCAACAGCTCGCGCGCGCCGGTCACGCGGTGACGCTGATCGAAAAGCAGGACCGCATCGGCGGACTGCTGCGCTATGGCATCCCCGACTTCAAGATGGAAAAGCACCTGGTTGACCGCCGGGTGGACCAGATGGCGTCCGAGGGCGTGACCTTCCGCACCGGGGTAGAGGTCGGCAAGGATGTCTCGATCGACAAATTACTGGCGGACTACCACGCCGTCGTCCTGACCGGCGGCGCCGAATGGCCCCGCAATCTGGACGTCACCGGCCGCGACCTGGACGGCATCCATTACGCGATGGATTTCCTGACCCAGCAGAACAAGCGCAACGCTGGCGACTCGGAAGACACCGCGGCCCCCGAGGGCGCCATCAGCGCCAAAGGCAAGCATGTCATCGTGGTCGGCGGCGGCGACACCGGGTCTGACTGCATCGGCACATCCGCCCGCCAGGGTGCGGCCTCGATCACCCAGATCGAGATCATGCCGAAGCCGCCGGTGAAGGAAGACAAGGCAATGGTCTGGCCGGATTGGCCCACCAAGCTGCGCTCCTCCCACGCCCATGACGAGGGCGTGGAGCGTGACTGGTCGGTGCTGACCAAACACGCCGTTGGCAAGGACGGCAAGGTCACCGCGCTGGATTGCGTGCGCGTGGAATGGGAACGCACCCCGGACGGCCGCATGACCATGAAGGAAATCCCCGGCAGCGAATTCCAAATGAAGGCGGATCTGGTTCTGCTGGCGATGGGCTTCCTGGGCCCGCGTCGCGGCGCCCTGCTGGATCAGGCCGGCGTGGAGTTGGACCAACGCGGCAACGTGCTGGCCAACACGGTTGAATACCGTACCTCCCGCGACGGCCTGTTCGCCGCGGGCGACATGCGGCGCGGCCAGTCCCTGGTCGTCTGGGCGATCCGCGAGGGCCGTCAGTGCGCCCGCTCGGTGGACCAGTTCCTGATGGGGTCCAGCACCCTGCCGCGATAAGTTTTTGCAAAACGGGCGGCCGGGCGCGTCCCGGCCATCTTCGCACGAACCATGCAAACCCAGCCGGCTGACACCGATCCCGACCCTGACGAACCCCAGGCGCCACGAACCAGACACCCTATATCAGCCGCCACCCAATCTTCGCACTTTACCTGGGCGCCCCGGCGACCTATTCAGTCCGCCACGTTGGGGCGTCGCCAAGCGGTAAGGCAACGGATTTTGATTCCGTCATTCGGAGGTTCGATCCCTCCCGCCCCAGCCAGTCCCTCCCTTCCCAGCCGCTGACAAACCCACGAACCGGTTGACTTGGATATTATCCCAAGCTGTTATCGGAACGGTTGGTGGAGCTTGAACGATGCGTCGTACGATACGCAGCGAAATAGCCGCTTCGATAGGCGCACAGCCGGTGGCATCCGTTATGAGGGGCGAAGGCCCGGTATTCTCGCCTTTTCCGGGTCGAATGCCGCAAGCCATGGTTGGCCGGCCTGCGCCGGCGATGACGGACAAAGGCCAGCGCCTCAAACCGAATGACTCGTCGATGTCGCGGTGGACCGTGAGGTCTGTTGGGCTCGTTCTCACCGCCATGCTGGCCGCTTGTGCAGTGCCGGGCCAATATCCGGCGAGCGCGCCATTGGCGCCTCTGCCTCCCGCCGCGACTCCGGTTTTCGCGACCCAACTTGCGGGTCCGTCCACTTTCCTTGCTCCCATGCCAACCGCGGTCGTGGTCCTGAAGCCCGATGATCTCAACCGCAATCGAGCCTTCTGCACCGCTATGACAACCCGCTTGCCGACGGCACAGCAAGCTCTGGCCACCTCGGTCATCGCACCTAATCTGGTGCTGACCCGTTGGCTGATCCAATTGCCAGAAGTCCCCGCGGACCGCGCTTCGGACTGCGACTTTCTGGTCGGGACTTACGATTATGCGCGCGCCGCGCGCCTGCTGAATGCATTGCGGTTGACGGATGGCCGGATATCCGGTCCCGGTCCGTTCCTTCTTATGGTCATTCCAGATAGTTCGGGGCTTCATGTCGCTGGCCTGGACGGCTCCGGTTACAATCAGGTCAACTTTGGCCGTTTCGTCGATACGTGGGGCGCAGCGCTGAGCCAGACGCAGGCGCAGGTAACCCACAACCCGGACCAACCGGGCTTGGTGCGCAGCATCTTCAATCTGGTTTCCGCAATTCTACGCACGGCGACGGGCATGGCGGGGGGTCTGATCCAAGGCGCTGTCAACGGGCTGTAGGCGCGCTTCAGCGGGGAGAACCTCGATCCCGATGTCGAAGCCCGACCGAGCTTGCCGAGATGGGCGGCAGTCGTGGGCCGCCCGGTACCCGACGGTGACGGCCAATGCGGGCTGTCTTCCGGGCACATTCAGGAAGTCGCGGCGGAAAAGCGCTATCAGACCCCGTCCGCGCCAGGATTACGCCTGAACAGAATGCGCAGGCGCCGTTCGCCGAAGTTCGGCAATAGCGGCCTCCACATTCTGCCACTGTTCCATCGCGGCCGTATCGCCGCGCAACCTAGCCTCGGCCATGCGCTCCCGCACGACCGCCGTAGCCCGAAGCTCATGCAGCGTGATCATGTTCCGCGCAATGTACTTATTGTCCATCTCGCTCATGCCGGTTCTCCCGTGTTGGACACGCTCCAGATAGGAAGGCACCGCGGCGATGTCCAATCGCCCACCGTATCGTGTCCACATTCCGGCCAGTCCGCGAAAGCACCCCTGCTGTTCAAGTGAAAGCCGCTGGAGTGGTTCAGCGAGAACCGGCAACGCAAGCGCCACGACGGCGATAACGGCGCCCCATCAATGCTGCGTCGCCCGCTCCACCCCATTCAGAAGCCGAGGATCGCCCGCTCGGAGTAAGCCAAATCCCCCTGCGTCAACGCGTGAGGCCCCTTGGAGTACTGCGGTTTGTCAGGCCTGAATGTTCCGACCAAGCCTGCCAAAGGTCCGTCGGCTCCAAGAGCAGCCAAAAACACTCCGTGGCGCGCCAGCGCTACGCCCAACGGCCTGGCGAACCAAATAAATTCCTCCAGGGATCTACTGTAGATCAAGTAGACATACTTGATATATCCAACGTGTTGAGGTGCCGAGAACACAAAGGGGTGCGCGCACCCATCCAGACGGCAGACGAAGCTCAAACACCCCCATGCTTCATGATCACGCACCAGGTGGACCTCAAATTGCGATAAGCCGTCGGTAGATTTCAAATGCGAACCGAGTGGGTCGACCTTGCAACGTCTGGCCCCGCGGCTGAGCAGTGGCACGCACAGAAGCCTTCCAGCACAAATTGGACGGAATCCCTGGACTTGCAGTATCGGCCACGTTGCCGGGGACGGCGTGACGTTGAAGTATGTGACGTTCTTGTCTTTCATTGCACGCAACACCAGCATCGGTCCGTAGGCCCTGTATTCCGCATCAACATACCAGCTGGACAGATTACACCTAATCCGACTTTCGCCGTCCACAACAACTTGAGTAAGAATGACCAACAGCAACCCAACTGGCAGATCATCCGCGGTCAGCATAAGTCCATACTTTGGATAGCCGGAGGGCACCTCACGGTTTCCCAGCCGCCGCAAGGCCGTTTTCCAGAAGACATGCGCCCGCATATTCGCAGAAACGGCGCGCCGAGAAGTGATGCCTAAATACTTCTGGGCGGCCGCGTAAAGACGACTCCCAACCGATCGATGTGGACAACCAAACGCAGAGGCGAGAATTGGAACGATACTCTCCAAATCGGCTTCTTCGATCGCTCGGCAGCGAACCGTCGCCTTCCTTCCAGATGACGGGCCCCGGAGAGTGCTTTCCTGTCGGTATAATGACAAACCGAAATTCCCTCACTCTCAAGCTTTATCATTAATCCTTATTATCTGAGCCTGACGCCGCCCGCGTTGGAGGCTTTCCAGCGAGGACCGAATATGAGCCGGATCTGAACATGAGGATTTAACGCAGGAATTTGCACGGCCTAATGCCAAGCAATCGGTAAAAGGTGCGCGACAATTCCAGCTTGACCGCGGCCTGCCGCCGCTTGCGTCCGGCCCGGTGCCGGCTTTGGCTGAATGAAGACGCCCGGCCGGGCCGCGGGCCGTTGTCGCGCCAGCCGAAGGCAGCCGTCGCGGTAGAGTCGTAGTCGTAACAAAACCGGTGCCCTCACCCACAGACGGACCTGACCTGGCCTGTCAACCGGAATCGGGACCGGTGCCGCGGGGTACGCCTGTCGTTGAAGCGCACCGCCCCGAACCCTGCCTGGATTGCACTCCAGCGGACCACGCCGCCTGCGATCCCCGCCGTGACGGCCCAGGGCGATGTGAGAGTGTCAGTGCGGTCATCCCCGAGGGTATCGTCCGGCGGTGGAGGTTGCCAGCCGGCATGATCGGCACGTATTGGGATTAAAGTCCCCGCCGTTTCGCTTATCCACAGAGCGAATCTGGCAAATCTCTCTTATTAGGCCGCGAAATGCGCCGGTCTAGTTGCGGTCCCCGACACTCAGCTGTTACCAAACAATGGCTCGACGTTAACTATTACGTTTCCTATGCAACCAAATGGAGAACATTCCGTGAGATAGAAAGCAGCTCCGCAGACATTAACCGCCATCCGAGCTGAGACCGGGCTGTTGGATTTTCTCGCGTTCCCCGGCTTTGCCGGGGACGGCGTCTGTCCGTATCCGGAATGATACGCTTCAGATCAAATGGTATCCGTCCGGTTCCGGCACGCAGTCCGCCGCGGCCTGATTGCGGACAAACTTGTTGCATGTCTGCCCGACTTCAGCGCCCGCCGCAGTGGCGCGTGCCACCACATACTCTCGTTCTGGGTTCAGAGGTTTCGGTAAATCAATGGCAATCGAAGACAGGCTGTTGTCCTAGGATTTCGCATCCTTTTGGCGTGGCAAATCGGGGGCGGTATCACCACGGCACAAATCTTTGGTGCTCGGTCAGGTTGATAAATCGCGACAAACGGCAAAGCCCGCCGGCTGCACTCCAGCAGATGCGAGCCCCCCCCCGGAAACCGAGTCCCTGTTTGATTTAGGTCCTATCGACTTGGACGTTGGAGAAGCCAATTCACCGAAATCAAACCAGTAATATTCCGAACACGAGACAATATCTCGTGGCATACATCTTCCACGCGGGAAAAATTCTGTAACCAGAATATCTTGGACATTACCTCACGTCTTCGTGTATCGCGCAATCGCAACGTTTAGAGGCAAATCATCATGGCCACTACTACAATTGGGAATAACCAAGCTTATACGTCAGGGTCTTATTTGGCGTACATCGCGCCGTTCAATGCTGGATCATTGTCTTATGGCACAGACTACACTGAATCCGATACCATAACGAACGGGTCGCTGACCTCCGGCGTGACCATGAACTGGAGCTGGCCTAACGTGCCGTGCCCGCAAGGGGTCTATGACTTCAATGCAATAGATTATGGCTACTACGACGATACGGTTGTTCAGACACCGATTCCGTCGATGACGGTCAATCAGATTGGTACTCTGACGGAGTCCCACAACCTGTCTTTGTCTGGCAACCTCCAGGGGTTTGATGTCATTGATGACATGTTCCTGACAACCAGCCCCGAAAATTCAGCCACGATGGCTGATGAAATAGAAGTATTTCTTCATACACCGAGCTATTCCGCGTCTTATGTGCAGTCTTCGACGCCGATCGGGACATTTCAAGGCTCCGGGGTTACCTGGACGGTAGCGCTATCTCCAGATGGCGCCGCGGGACGCGATATTCTGTTCATGCCAAGCAATCAGGCGGATGTCACCAATAGCACCGTCGATCTTAAAGGCATGTTGAATTATCTTGTAGCGCAGGGGGTGATATCAGGCGGTTTATACTTCAACGGATTCGCACTAGGGACCGAAACAAACCAAGGGAGTGGATCGATGACGGTCAATTCCCTGGGGGTTAATTATTCCGCCGCCGGTACTCCCACTCCCACTCCCACTCCCACTCCCACTCCCACTCCCACTCCTACACCCACACCGACCCCGACACCCACTCCGACCCCGGCGCCTGCCGCGACACCTTCCGCCAACGACACGGTCGTTAAAGCGGGTTCGACGGCCGCCATTGTCGATGCCAGCGGCAACAAATGGACGATCACATCCGGTGGTCAGGTCGCGGTCAACGGCACCGCCGACACCACGACAGCCAATGTCGTGGAGATTGCCACCGTCAACGGAACCATCTGGCAGGAAAACAGCAGCAGCCTGTGGTGGGGCAAGACCAGCCCGACCGCCAGCTGGACCGGGGGAACAGCGACCAGCCCTCTACCGGCAACCGCCGTCACGATATCACCGACGCAAACAAAGGCTACGATCAACGCCAGTGGTGTGTCGGTGACTGCAACAGCGGGGAACCACATGGTGTTCATCGGCGGCAAGGGGGACACGGTATCACTATCCGGCGGCAACGACTCCATCACCGATACAGGCAGCGGCAATACGTATGTCGTTCCGGCCGCCGGCAAGGGCTACAACACGTTCACCAACAATGTCCTGACTAACGGTGACACGCTGGATCTTCGTACAGCATTGGCGGCGACGAAGTGGGACGGTTCCGCTTCAACGCTGTCGAAATACCTGATGGTGACCCATACGTCTTCAGCCGCCGTGCTGCAGATCGCACCCGGCGGTTCGGGTTCGGGTTCGGCCATTGTGACCATCGACGGGGCCCAGTCAACGAACCTCGCCGGATTGCTTGCTCACGCCGTGACCTGATGACGGCCTCCCCGGTGGCGCGACGCCACCGGGGGTTGCCACTGGTGAGTTCACGGCTCCTCGCCGCCCGCGGAGATGGCAATACTCTTCACCGGCCGGCGTTCCAGACAGTAATTTGACCTGAAGCAGACGGTCCCGTCCCGCCGCATTTCTCGCCGGGCCCGCGCAACCCAATCGACCCTGCTTAGTCGCGGTAAGCGGTCAGCGCTTGGGCTGGACCCAGTGACGGTTCCCCGCGCCAAATGCCACATGAAGTTGAAGCCCCGATGCCCGATAATGTGAACGATTCGGATGCACCAAGTGTAGACCCGTGACTTCGGTAGTCCGCACATTGCGTCGCCACGATCACAAGGATAAAAATACTATGGGGGACGATTGGAAGCCACGTATGGCGGACCTTGGCGAAGCATCCGCCCCTGTTGGTACGCGCGCCGCGGTGGTTTCGGTAACGGACGCAAACGAATCATCAACGTCTTTTGCATCACCGGCTCTACAATCCGCGGACCGTGGATCTGTGCCCGCCGCGATCGCGAGAGGCCGGTGGCTCTCGTCAGATGGCGAAGTGACGCCACCACGAACCCTCAGCAAGCCGATTGACGCACTCAGAAAGCTGGGGATGCGCTTTGCTCGGGATGAGTGGGGCCTCGGTGTAGTTCCCCAATCCGCCGAGGATATCGTGCGGAACGGGATTTCCCAACCTGTGAATTGGCTGCCCCAGATTGGCCCATGGGACTATTTAGCGGACCCGGCGTGCTTGGCTCTACCTGACGGCGGGCTTATCCTGTTTGCCGAACACCTCAATCATTGGGTCAATCGCGGTGAAATCTGGGCGGCCCGTATTCCACCCTCCGGCGAATTTGCACGTGCGGATTTCCGACCCTGGCTGCGGAGCAGCCGCCATCTATCCTACCCATTTCCATTCCACGACGAGAACCGTGCCCTCTTTTTCATGGCTGAGAGTGGCGAGGCGGGCGCGCTGCATCTTTGGCATGAAACCGGCGGCGTGCTTAACCATGTCGGCCCGATCATTGATTTGCCGGTGATCGACCCCACTCCCTGGTACGATGGAACGGCTTGGTGGCTGTTCTGCACGTTGAGGAATGATGGCCCGCATCAGAAGCTACATTTATTCCGAGCCGAACGCCTGCAAGGGCCGTGGACGGCGCATGCCAACAACCCCGTGAAGGTGGACCGGGGATCATGCCGGCCTGCAGGGCCGTTGTTTCGCGCCGACGGCAAATTGATCCGTCCGGCCCAGGATTGCTCCCAGACCTACGGAGGCGCGGTCGTTCTGCACGAGGTTGTCCGGCTTGATCAGGGCGGATTTCACGAAGTGCCGCTTCGTCGACTAGAACCCGATGCAGTCTATCCCGACGGGCTGCATACCATCTGCCCGGCGGGGAACGTGACTATCATTGATGGCAAGCGATGGGCCTTTAAGGCAGCCGATCTTCCTCGAAAATTTATCGCCTGGGGGTTCAATCGCAACCGGCCGCTGCGGAAATTAACTCTGCCGCCGACCATGCGACTGCCGACCTAGGCCTGACCTTAGGTAGGCCCATTCTGGAGCGACAACCTGGGCGCAAAGCCATAGGCATCATTCACCCGGCTCTAGTGGCGTCAGTCCGGGCCGGACGCTGACGTTCCGTCGGACGCTGGCGCGTAGCGCCTCACCAAGCAAGCTGGCACATTCACCCCACTCGTAGTCAACCCGTACGCGTTCCGCCACCGCTGCTGACCTGCGCGCGATTTCTTCAAGCGCGACGCTTGAAAGAAACGCCGCTGCTTCCTCGACTGCCTGTTCCCTGCTGACCAAGTGTCCATCATACGTGGTGATCATGTCGCGTGCGCCCAGCAGGTCAGTGCAAAGAGGGAAGGCTCCACAGGCAAGGGCTTCGAGGACCACGAGGGGGTATGAGTCGGCCATGGAGAGGTGGACCAAAACGTCGGAGGAAAGAAGAAGCGACCGCATGTCCGCGTCGGACCTGTGGCCAAGAACCCTGATGTGCTCGGTAAGCCCGCATTCAGCGATTGCCGAATGGAGCCGGCGAAACGTTTGCTCGTCTGCTCCGCCGGCGATCGAGGCAGTAAACGACACTCCGTTCTTCTTGAGATGCTCACAGACGCGCACGAACGCGAATGTTCCCTTCAGTTCAGACAGTCGAGACGCATGCAGCAGTCGCAATTCGGACGATGCCTGGCGTCCCTCCAGCTTTCCTTTTATGATCGTAGCCGGCAGGAATGTCTTGATATACCATCTTTTAACGTTGACCGGCAGGTCAACCTCCAATTCCTGCGTCCTCGCCAGCAATGCCAGGCCGTTGGCAAAGCCCAGGAGCCAGCAACTCAGTCGGCGAAGCTTTGCATCTGCCTGTGAGCGCGCGGTCGACCCGAGATGCGGTGTCACTATAACGCGAAAACCGAGTATTCTTGCGATCCCAAGAAAAAGAAGGTCGGGCAGATTCACGTAGTTCAGCCATACCGCATCTGGCCGCCGAAACCGGAGGTGAACGAGTTTGGCGAGGCTCGAAAGGAGGACTGGAAGGCTTCGGGCTTTTAAGTATGCTGTGTTTGTGGGAAGCAAGCGAACATCCCAGTCGTCTCGTTCCAACAACGCCTGTACGGAACGATCGCGCATCGCTTCCATGCCGCCTAAGTGGTTGGGAGAACCGCCCAGAATAAGAAGATGCATTTCACCCCATCCCTCTTTTTACCTGGCCACGCTTTGCGCGGGCCTTGAACCTCATCCGCACCGTGGGTCGCTGCGGGAATTCGCCGCTGGCGAGGGCGCAACGCAACCTTACCCCTGATGTGTCGGTGAAATTTCTAACTATAGATGGATGGTCCACCGCGCTGTGTGCGCCTCAAGATCATCCCGGAACTCTCACCGTCCTAAGTACTTTATCCCGAATGCCCAATGCCTTACGAAATCGAGGATCTTCACCGGGGATCTGTACTTATTAAGACAGATTTTCTACCCTCCGGTGTAGTATTAAGCCTGCACCAGATCCGTCGCCGACCTTGATTTCGCCTTACCGCGGGAGCGCCGGGATGCAGTACGTCCCGCCGGACGCGCCAAAGGAAGCGCGTATTCATCAGACACTGATTGATCTTAAAACGCGCCCCTCCCAAACGGATAAGTGCCAGTGCAAACGCACCAAACGTCCAGACCGATTCCATTTCAACCATCTGAGTTGAGCAGAGCGTCTACTCAACAAAGACCAGACGCATGTAAACCACCGCCGAAAAACAGTATATCAAAAAATTTCATTGCGGTCGGCGATTATTGTATTGTATGCCCTTCTCATCGCATATCCAAAATAGAAATAAGGAATATTATTCTATTTCTGACTTCGATCCCCGCATTGACATTCCGCTTCCGGATGTTTTCATACAATTAGAGCCCGCAACCCGGCAATTCCCGCCGACTGGTTGGCATTAAATGACGATCTCTCCGGCGCTGTCGCACGAACATATGAACCTAACTGGATCCACCGCCGGACCGCGGTCTATATCGTCCTAGCTCGATATACGCCCCGCCCCGTCAAACGCAATTGTGTCCCTCGACTGCAAACGATTGAGTTGTTGGGACGCGGATCGCCCTGTAAAACCTGAGTGGTGACGCTTCGGGAACCCGCTCTGGTATCATGCGGCTAAACGCTTCATGAGGTTCAGGCTTGCTGTTTAAATTAAGTATCATGGCGCCATCAATAGTGGCCGGCGTGAGTATCGGCCGTAAGGGTCTTTCTTCAATTTGGCCTTCTGTTGGCCAGGAACGGTCAGTGTTGACGAACAGTTCAGTTGACTGTGGATTGGAATACTATGGCGTATTTGCAAACAGCCGCTGGCGCTCTGATGGTACAGCAGATTAGTCCTTCCGCTGCCGGAATTTTATTTGAGGGGACGGCTGGCATCAATGGCCCGGTACTGGCCGAGAGACAGAAAGCACTTAATACGCCTTTTGCGGCAGCCCGGTTCCTGGCTCCGATCTTAGCCTTGGCAAAGCAAGGTCTCGTTAGGCTTACCGGGTCTTATTCGGGTTCTCGAGGTTTGGTGCCAGACGTCCGCGGAGCCGTCATTTCAGGAGTGGCTGATGAGTATGTCCGGGTTTGAAAGCACTGAAGGACCACTGCCGCGCAGATCTGACAGCTTGCTCCTTTTCAAATTGCGGCGGCAGCGGTGGTTGATTGGCTGCGTGGCACTTCCGCTGTTTCTCTGCCTGGTGGCTGCCGCCCAGTTCATCCCGCCCCGTTACCAGAGTAGCGCGCAGGTGATGGTTGAAACCCGCGCAGCCCGCCCGGCAGTCCGCGCCAGCGATGCGGCGAGCGTCCAACCGTTTACGGACGACATCATCGGCACGGAGATGGCGGTTCTCAGTTCGGAGGAGTTGATTGGGACGGTTGTTAACAAGCTCCAACTCTACCTGGATCCGCACTACAACGCCCGCCTGCGCCCGAGCTTCCTTGGCCAATGGCGGGCAAAGGCGACAAATTTTATCCGTGGCCTGATCCCGTTTGAACATCCGAAAGCTGACGTCTCCGAGCAATACCAGGCATGGTCGGATACCGTCCAAGCCCTTAGCAGCAGTGTTGAGTTCAACGCGGTACCGCGCTCCCGCGTGATTAAAATCACCGCCACGTCCTACGATCAAGCACTCTCCGCCCGCATCGCTAATCTTATCGCGGATGACTACATCACCCGCCATACGGCGCTGACCCAAGAGATCAACGTCGATGCAAATACATTCTTGACGAACCGGCTTGCCGAGTTGCAAGCAGCCGCGACCGCGGCCGCGCAGGCAGTTGAAGATTTTCGCCTGAAGGCCGGTCTGAGCGCAGGAGCGACCAGTACATTGATGCAGGAGCGAATGAGCCAGCTTGAGCATCAACTGCTTGATGCGAAGGCTCGTCAAGCTACGCTGCAATCCCAGTACGACAGCGTCAAGAATATGAACCCGGAGCAGACATCGCTGGTATTGAACAACCCAACCATGACCCGTCTTCGTGAATTGGAAGCGGTGGCGAACAGCAAGCTGTCAGAGTATGCCGGCCGGTATAACGCAAACTCGGCGATGGTCGCCCCGTATCGGCGAATGTTGGATTCCGTCAGAAAGCAAATCGCGAATGAGGCTATTCGTGGCGTTGAAGGCTTGAATGCCGATTTGGCATCGGCAAACGCCAACGTCGCGGTGTTGGCAGCTGAGGCTGAGAATGCGAAGGTGCAACTTGGGAAGGCAGACAGCGCGCGGGCGCATTTGGACACACTTCAGGCGCAAAGCACCGCTGCATACAGCCTCTACTCAGCGTTCCTGAACCGGTCGAAGGAAACCGACGCCTCATTGTTGTTCCCATCGACTGACGTGCGGGTGGTTTCGCGAGCGGCGGTACCCACTCATCCGTCGTTCCCGCGTAATAAGGCGGTAATCCCGGCTTCGGCGGCCATTTCGCTCGCGCTTGCAGGGGGTTTAGGCCTGCTGGTCGAAAAGCGGCGTAAGGGTCTGGTAAGCTCGAATGAGGTCAGCGTACTGTTCAACCTGCCGACGCTGGGCATTATTCCCACGCTGGAGCCGCGGTACCCAATCGTGTACCGCGATGCTATAGAGAACCTGCTTAATCGAATCCACTTTGGCTTGGGGGCAAAAAGCGTCTTAATCACTTCGGCGCTGCCAGACGAAGGTAAATCGTCGACGGCAAAGGCCTTGGCAGAGGCGGCCGCGTCCCGCGGTTTGAAGGTGCTACTGATCGACGGGGACTTGCGTACTACCGTCAAGGACGGAAAGGGCACGCGCCAAGTTGGTTTTGCTGAAGTTTTGCGGGGGGAAATTGAGCCCGAGAACGCCATGCAATCGCGCAAAGACAGTGCGTTAGTCGTAATGTCCTCGGGGATGGAGCGCGAAAATCCCATACGGCTATTATCCTTGCCCTCAGCGCATCGTATGTTCAGGGACTTGGAACAGCAGTTCGATCTGATTTTGATCGACGCACCGCCAGTGATGGTGGGCGGTGACTGCTGGATGCTGGCGCGACATGTTGACCGGACGGTGCTGATTGTGAAGTGGGCATCTACCACGGAACAGGAAATCAGCCTGGCCCTTAAATTGCTCTCAACCCCTTCTGCTGGCGACGCCCGGACGTCCCATTCGGTGTCCGGTATCGTTCTCAACATGGTGGATCGTTCGAAAAGCCGAAAGCTCGACACAACTGACTCGGCCTTGTTCGATCCGTCGGTTTTTCGCTACTATCGGCAAAGTTCGTAGTGAAGTCTCTGGATCTCCCCTCCATTGAGCGCGGGTCTGTCGCAAACACAATACACGAAGAGCCCGGTCGTCTTCAGGGTCATCGGGAGAGGCGGCTGAATGCGAACAGATTACCTGGCTAACTCAACCAACACGTTGCCGCGGCTTGGCGGCGCCACTAGCGCGTCTGTAGGGGTTCAGCACAGGGTTCCAGCGATCATGCTGGCGACTATTCTGTTGCTTTCCCTTATCGGGCTGTCGCCTGTTGCATTTTCCGGGCCCGCTGCGCTTCCCGACACGCCTTCCGGAAGCGGAGACTTTCTGAGGCAGGCCAGCTTCGTCATCGTGTTTGTTGTCCTGGCCTGGCATGTGGGCATAACCCGGGGGCTCAACCACCTTCTGCGCATTCCGATCTCGTTCGTTGTCGTGTTGGGGTGGTGCTGGTTGAGTACACTTTGGGCTGTCGACCCTGGAATCAGCATTCGCCGCATCGGACTTACAACATTGGTCATTGTCAGTGTGACCTACGCGGTGCGGGGGATGCCATCGGGAACCACCGCAAACGTGCTTATTGGCACCTTCATCGTCGTCCTGGCGGCCGATTGGATCTCGATCCCGCTACTCCATTACGCAATCCAGCAACCGGACGAAATCGAAAAAGGACTTGCCGGCGATTGGCGGGGATTGCACCTTCACAAGAATGAGGCTGGTGCGTTCTGTGCCATGGCCCTTATCGTGTTCGCGAGCGCGGCCAACCGAGCGCGCCCCCGCATCCTGGGATTGCTGGCAGTCGCCGCTGCCGCCGGTTTCCTGTTTTTCACCCAGTCCAAGACCTCGGGCGGCTTCGTGTTCGTGGCGATGCTGATCGGTCTGGTTTCGAAGCGAGGATATAACAATCCTACGCTTCGCGACGTCTGGTTGTTGATGGCTGTCTGCGCCGCCGTTGTGGCCGTTAGCCTGGATGTGATCCCTTACGATCTGATTGACGCGGAGATCAACGATCCGGCTGCCCTCACCGGGCGGGTTCAGATTTGGCCTGTCCTGATGCAGTTTGCCCATGATCACTTCCTGCTTGGTTCAGGCTATGGTTCATTCTGGGCGATAGGCGGAGATAGTCCGATCTATGCGTATGCGTCGGACTGGATCACGACCATCTTCGAGGCCCATAACGGGTATCTGGATTTGCAGGTGCAAATCGGCTTTATCGGTTTGGTGCTGGTGATCTGCCTGTTGGTCATTCGGCCCTTGTACGTTCTTTTCTTTCAACCGTTACGGGGTGATGTTTCGCGGTGGTTGATTTGCTCCGTGCTCACCTTTGGCTTTCTGCATGACCTGCTGGAAAGTTCGTTTCTAGACCGGGCTAACCCAACATGGGTCATCATGGTCGTGATGTACATTCTGCTGGAGGACGCTCAGACTACGGCATGACGCCCGGGTTGCCTGCCGCCAAAAATGAGATCTTGGCGGCGGCAACGCGGCTGGACCGCCGGCAGACAACCTGATTGGGGGCATATTATGGTGCGACCAGTTCTCCTGATCATCGCAATAGGAGCACAATGGTTGGGCTGCGTTCCGGTTACAACCGTGTCCGCGGCAGAGCCCGGTGGACGCGCGGTTATCCTGGACGACAACCAGGCCTATACCAAAGGCTCGTTCACGGCGTTTATGGCGCCATTCAACAAGGGAAAGCTAAAAGCGGGAACCGACTACACCGAGCGCTTTGAGCTCGACCCGGTGCGGTTTCCGGGCAATTCATTTGTTTCCTGGCATTGGCCGGCGGCGCGCGCTGATGGTCCGATTCGAGGCTTTATAGCGGTAGACTATGGTGACTACGAAAACACGACGCCCGAGGCGCCAATTCAATCAGCGAAGGTTGACGACATCGACAGGTTGTCATGCGACTACCAGCTTTCCCTTGACGGCGACGTATCAAGTTTTGATGTCATCATAGACTTCTACTTGACATCGATCCGCGCCACGGCCGATGATGATTTTGATAAATCCACAAAATTTGAAGTAGAGATATTTCTCCATACTCCAGACTACGCGAAATCGTACGCTGACAGCGTTCCGCCTGTAGGCACCTTCATATCGAAGTCTGGGGTGGTGTGGAATGTGTCGCGTGATCCCACCGCGCCTCATGGGCCTGATATCCTGTTCTATCCGAGCGACCAAGCCGACATTCCCGCTGGCAACATCGACATCAAGGCGATGCTGTCATGGCTGAAAAGCCAAAATGTCATCACCGGTCGCGAATATTTTAACGGACTCGCCCTGGGCGTAGAGCCGCGTCAGCTTGATGGCACCTTGGCCGTCCATGACCTTCGTGTGCATTACGCAGTCTCTGAGTGATTGTCATTTTCGCCCGGAATGGGCTATGAAAGGGATGGTTGCGGTTGGGCAGTCCGGTCAGGTAAGCTGAATACCGACGGGTCCCTATATAGGCTGGGAACCGGACCTGATCGTGCCGTCATAAGTCCGGCCACGAGCCGAGTTTTACGATATCGTGACTCGCAAACCACATAAAACGGCCCCGCCTGAGCAAAGGCGTCTTGGTCAGGGCAATCGGGCTGCATATACTACGCCCGTCTGTCGTCAATCGAAGAAGGGAGGCAGAGGCCTGACGAGGCCCCTTTGCAGCACGTCATGCCAAAGTCCAGGCGGCGATAACACCTGAAGGGGGCCACGGATCGCTGATCCGCGTTTCAGTTTGGCGAATTGCAGATTGCGCTTAATGTTATCGGCTTATTCCAATAAACATATGTTTCTGACCCGGCCGACGGTCTAATCGCTTTATACGTCAAGGGTAACACGCATGATTATATGTCCGAACGCCATACCGTCATGAAAACCGCTATATTCTCGGGCGGTCTGTTAGTCCAGCAGATAATGGTGTTCTTGACTGGAGTTTTAATCGCTCGATCACTCGGCGCGGTTGATTTCGGTATCCTCGGGACCCTCAGAAGCTTAACGGCCTTTCTGCTCATCGTGACTCCGCTTGGCCTCGATCTCTCCTTGCTCAAGCACGCGGCGTTTTATGAAGATCGACCCGGTGAGTTGCGACTACTATTCCTCACGTTGCGCGGTCTGGTTTGGGCCATCAATTTGGCTCTTATTATTATCGTTGCAATCTGGATAGGTCCATGGCTTCAGGATGACATTTATAAAATAGATCATTTTTCATATTATTGTATTATTTCCATGTTGGGACTAGCGTTTGCGGCTGATATACAGGTCTACGGCGCACTGTACCGCGTCGCGGACAGAATCACTACCTACGCAATCCTCGTCAATTACAGCCAGCCAGTTGTCAGACTCCTGCTCACCTTTCTCGCGCTTGCCCTGGGAGGCGGAATTATCAGTGTGATGGTGGTCAATTCCGGAATGTTCGCGGCAACATCCCTGGCGGTAAGTTACGCCGGAAGAATTGCGGGCCCCCGTCCAGCCACCACGATGCGCGAGCTGAGGAGCAGGGTTTCTCATATCCTGTCGGAATCAATTTGGATGGCCCTGACGCTTTTGGTTGGGCAGACAATGCGGTTCGTTGATGTCATCATGTTGGCCGCGTTTACATCGCCCCAAGTGACGGCCGCGTATGTCGCCATGAGTAGTGTTGCGCAGCTCATCCAAATCTATCCGAGTGCGATCGCTCAAACCATGGGACCGCTCGTCGCTCGGCTATACGTAATCGGTGACAAAACCGGCATCGTCCTTGCACTACGATCCTATCTGCGCAAAGCCTCCTTGCTTGGGGGCTATATGTTCGCTGGTGTCGCCGTTTTTGGCTCACAACTCGATCTCGTATTCGGTCATGCCTTCCATTTTTCCTGGCTACTTTCGCTTCTTTTGGCAATTGGATGGTACATAAGCGCTATACTTGGGCCATTCGGATACATGCTGTCTATGACTGGCTTGCATCGCCGCGAATTTGCCATCCTCAGTTTTGGGGCCATATTGCTTGTCGTGTGCCTTTATGTGCTCATTCCCTGGCTGGGTGACGTCGGGGCCGCGCTATCTGTTGCGGTCGCCTTCTTCATGGTAAATCTCATACGTACATTGGTGGTTATACGTATATTGACGGTCAGCCCATTGCGTATACGGGACCTGCTTCCGCCGATTTGTTTTACCGCGCTCGCGCTATCTACCATGACGGTTGGCGCATCATTTGGCCGGAATCTGATATTATTGGTTGCTGAATGTGTTGGCTACACGATCCTAGCGGCGGTCTCCTACCTTATGATGTTTGCAACGCGGGAGGAAAAGACGTGGCTAAGCCGGCCTGGGATGACCGTGATGACCCGTACGGAGGCGTAGATGACGCATAAAGTGAGCATATGCATCAAGGCTTTAAACGAAGCTGAACACATCAATGGCGCGATTGAAAGCGCGTTGCGTGCTCAGGCGCCCTTTGATGGTGAAGTGATTTTGGCCGATAGTGGGTCCACCGATGAGACAGTCGCCATCGCACGCAGATATCCAATTACCATCGTACAATTGAATAAAATCTCCGATCAGTCGTGTGGGGCGGGGGGACAACTTGCATTCCAGCATTCGTCGGGCGAATACATTTACTTGATGGATGGGGATATGCATCTGCACGCGGATTTTATCGCCACCGCGATAGCCTATCTCGACGCTCACGGTGACGTGGGAGCGGTCGGCGGAACAGTGGTAGAGCGCCGGTTAGCCAACCTCGAATTCAAGGTGAGGCAGAAGGCGCTCCACCGAGAGCAGCATCAGCGCGAGGGGTTTGTTGATCGGCTAAACGGCGGCGGCCTCTATCGGAGAAAGGCCATAGCTGACGTGGGGTATTTCACCGATAGAAATCTGCACGGATTCGAGGAATACGAACTAGGAGCCCGCCTTACCAAGCATGGTTGGGGGATCGTACGGTTGCCGCGAACCGCGGTCGATCACTTCGGATATACTATGAATGCCTATAGCCTTCTGTGGAAGCGGATTACTAGTAAATATGCATATGCCGGCGGTGAGGTGATCCGTGCTTCACTTGCCCGCAAGCATTTTTTTTACAGCGTCAAGCATTTCTCCCACATACGTCAGTGGGCGGTGGTGATAGGGTGGTGGCTTTGCTTCTTGCTGGCTGTAATATTTCTACAAGGAACGAAATTGCTTCTCGGTTTGCTGATTATGCTCTTGATGCCGATCATTTTCCTTTCTATTCGTCGAGGTTCCATCACGACGGGGATTTATTCCCTGATATCGTGGAACGTATCCACTTTTGGCGCATTGATTGGTGTATGGCGTGGAAGGCAACCCCCTGATGAACCCATATCAAGCCTGGTGATACAGCGCCGTTAACCAACATCTAATTGCGTTTGCGCCAGTGTTTATTGACCGACGCGCAAATGCTCATCCCAACCGCGGGTTTCCTGTCTCGGCCGGCTGTAGCGCAATTGGGACGTCAAGGGTCGCTGTTGGAACGGGTCAGCATCATCGATAACGGCCACACCAAGCAAAGAAGACCGCCATACTCACGGCCGGCTGCCCGTTCGGGCAACATCGTCCGCATGGTGAGCCCGCCGCAGGTCCCGGTTCAGTTGATCTGGGGCGATGATGATGAAAATCTATCGCGGCACCATGCCGCGGGGCTACCGCCCTCGGTCCGCATTCGCATTCTCGCCGATGCGGGTCACATGACTATTGTTGCGACGGAACACGGCGACCGAACCGATGGTGCGCGGCCAGGATGGCGGCTATCCGACAGACGGAGGCGCCTCGGGCCGCGCATATCGTGCTAGCAGATCGCCCAGAAGCTGGTTGGGAAACCGGCGGTTCTGAATGATGGCGTAGAAGCTCTCCGTGAGTTGCGGGATGCGGCAATGCTCGACCAGCACGCCGGATGCCAGCTCGTCGCGAACAACGATGGGCGGCACGAGCGTAACACCTTCGCGCTCCCGGGCGAGCAGGCGCAGCATGGCCATGTCATCGACCTCCGCCAGGACCACCGGCCGGATGCCAGCCAGATCAAGCAGACGGTCGAAGCCAACCCGGATGTCGCTGTCCAGACTGGGAAGCAGGATCGGCTCGCTGCGTAGATCCTCGGGAAAGCGGAATGGGTCCTTATCCGGCCGTGGCCGGCCAACCAGGCTGACGGGCTGCTGGTTGAGCAGGTGATTGCGAAAGGGCGCGCGGGCATCTCGCTGGGCGGCGCTGTTAGAGAGAACCACATCAACGGCATGAGCTTCGAGCTGCGCGAGCAGGTCGCGCGTCGTGCCGGAGCGCACGATCAGTTCCACGTCCGCGCGGCCGACCAGAGGGCGCAGGAACTCAAGCTGAAAGTTGCGCGACAAGGTCGTGAGCGCGCCGACCCTTAAGACCTGGCGGCTGGCGACAGGCCGCCCTTCAAGGGTGCTCATCAGCTCGTCGCCGGCCCGGAACACGGTGTCGGCATAGTCGAGCGCGATCTGGCCGGCCTCGGTCAGGACGAGCCGCTTGCCCACACGCTCAAACAGCGGGTGACCCATCTGGTGTTCAAGCTTCTGGATCTGCACGGATAGCGCCGACTGCGACAGATTCAGCCGCTCGGCCGCTCGGGTGAGGCTGCCTTCATGCGCAACCGCCCAGAAATAGCGGAGATGGTTGAAATTCAGGTTTTTCATATCGTTCTATAAAACAGAACGAAATGGCCGGAACAATGAATTTTTCTAATCCTGCCCGGCCAGGCACTTTGTCCCCGACTCGCATTGTCCGTTGAAGGGGATAGGCCTTGCCGATCGATCTCTCGCCCTTACTGGCGCCCGCTTCGCTGATTCTGAGCGCCGCCGTTGGATTCCCGCGCCGTAGCCGCCGGCCCCGACTCCTCCTGCGGCTGGCGGAAATCTCCGCGCTATTCGCCATTTTAGTCGCCGTGGTCTCGACGGTGCTGGTCGTCCTGCACGGGGCCGCAAATAGCCGCCTCATCGGGCTGGGCGGCTTTGGACTCTCGATCCGGCTCGATGCCCTCAGCGTCACAATGTTCCTGCTGGTTTCCTTCATTGGCTGGGTCGTGATCCGCTACGCAGGCACCTACCTGGATGGTGAGGCGCGGCAGGGTGCGTTCACCGGTTGGCTGTGCATGACGCTGGCCTCGGTGCTTCTTCTGGCTCTGTCGGGCAATCTGGTCGGGCTCGTTCTGGCCTGGGTCGCGACGAGCCTCTTCCTGCACCGGCTTTTGCTGTTCTATCCGGACCGCATCGCGGCGCGGCGCGCGGCCGACAAGAAATTCGTGACCGCCCGATTAGGCGACGGGGCGTTAATCACAGCTTCGGTGCTGCTTGCGTTCGGCTACCGCTCCCTGGACATCGCAACGATCCTGAGCGCCGCCCGCGCCGGCGGCGGGGGCGGCCTGGCGATCGCCGCGGCGGGCTTCCTGGCGGCGGCGGCGCTTTTGAAATCGGCGCAGTTCCCCACACACGGTTGGCTGACCGAGGTGATGGAAACCCCGACGCCCGTCTCGGCCCTCCTGCACGCGGGCGTCATAAATGGCGGCGGATTCCTGCTGATTCGCTTTGCCGACGTGATGTTGCTGGCCCCGGGCGTGCTGGCCGTCCTGGTCATGATCGGCGGCTTCACTGCGCTTTTTGGCGGATTGGTGATGCTGACCCAGCCGGCGGTGAAGACCTCACTGGCCTGGTCAACAGTCGCCCAAATGGGCTTCATGATCCTGGAATGCGGGCTTGGACTATTCCCGCTCGCCTTGCTGCACATCGTGGCCCATTCGCTTTATAAGGCGCATTCCTTCCTGGCCTCTGGCGGGGCGGTAGACTTGATCGCCGCCAATCGAAGACCCGGTCCCGTAGCCATTCCCAAGGCTCGCGTGGTCGGACGCGCCTTTCTTGTTGCCCTGGCGATCTATGCCCTCGTCGGGTTCGGCTTCCAGCACAAATCGCCCCAGGCCATCGCGCTCGGCGCCATCCTGATCTTCGGCGTCGCCTACCTGCTGGCCCAGGGACTTGCGGACACCGCCCCCAGGGCCTTGACCCAACGCACCGTTGCCTACGCCGTGGCCACGTCGGTCAGCTATTTCGCGCTTCAGGTTTTCGCCGTCTGGCTGACGGCCGGCGTGCTGCCTGCCGCACCCGCGCCAGGACCGTTGCAATGGGCGCTGATCGTCCTCGCGGTCATCAGTTTCGGCTTCGTGGCTGTGGTCCAGGCGATGTTCCCGCTCTGGGCCTACCACCCGGCCGCCGCGGGACTGCGCGTGCATCTTTCCAATGGCTTCTACGCCAATGCGGTGTTCGACCGCCTGCTGCGCGGCTGTCGGGTGCGCAATGCCATCTGATCAGGCCGGAGTTGGAACAATGACAACCGCCAAGACCTCAAACTGGCCTCACGCCATGGGGCTGAAGGCCGCCGCCGACCGCGCAGCCCGGGCGATCCCTCCGGCTTGGCCGTTAGCGTCCAGCGTCGCGGTCAATCCGTTCCTCGGTCAGACGCATGAAGACCTCGCCGCGGTTGGCGCCCGCCTGGCGCGGGTGGCTGGCGCCCCCGTTGTCATGCCTCGAAGCTGGTATCAGGAACGGATCGCCAGTGGGGTCATCATCGATGCTGACTTGTCGGACGCAATGGCGAGCGCTCCCGCAGCACCGCGGCCTGCCGACCTCGCAGCCCTGAAGTCCGCGGCGCTCACCTCGGCGCCCCAAGCAACCGCGGTCCCGACCATCGCGGACCTCGCTGCCGCGGCCTCTGGCGTGGACTGGCCGGGGGTGATCGCCGAACGCTTCGGGGCGTGGGCGGCGGGATATTTTGATGAAGGACAGGCGCTATGGGCGGCCCCGCGCGGCAAGTGCGCCTATGGCGCCTGGCGCGCCGTCGCGATGCACGATCTGACGCCGGAGATTGTAGGCCTTCCTGGCTTTGCGACGTATGTTTCGGAGGCGCCAGAGAGCGCGCCGGACGCTCTCGCCATCGCTGCGGCGCGGATCGCACTCCCGGTTGAGGCTATGGAAACCTATTTCCACCAGATGCTGATGACGCTGGGCGGCTGGGCGCAATACGCGCGTTATCGCCTTTGGCAGGCAGAACTAGGTGGCGGCGCGGACGAGACAATCACGGACTTCCTGGCGATCCGCCTGATCTGGGAAGCGGCTTTGTTCAACCGGTATGAGGATCAGATTGGCGCCCGATGGAGAGCCGTGGTCGCCGCGCATGCCTCACCCGTGCGGCCGACCGCTGACCATGTCATCGACGCGATATTGCAGGAAGCATCGGAACGTGCGGCGCAGCGGACTCTGGCTCAAACGCTCGCGGCGCCGGGACATGGATCGGCGGAACACCGGCCCCCGCTGCAGGCCGCCTTCTGCATCGATGTGCGGTCCGAGGTGTTTCGCCGAGCGCTGGAGTCAGTCAATCCGGAGATCCAGACTTTGGGGTTCGCCGGCTTCTTCGGGCTGGCAACCTCCCATCGGCGCTTTGCCTCGGACGTTCCAGAGCACCGGCTTCCCGTTCTGCTGAACCCCGGACTGGCCACCTGTTCCGGCGGACCGGACGACGCGGCGGCGGATCAGTCCGCGCGGTTGAAGGCTCGCGCCAAGCGGGCGTGGGGCCGGTTCAAGCTCGCAGCCGTGTCGTCCTTCGCTTTCGTCGAGGCGACGGGACCTGTCTATGCCGGCAAACTCGTGAGCGATGCGTTGGGTCTGCACGGCGCGCCGGTGCCGGACGAGCCCGCACCCCGGCTGGATCCCGCCCTTGATCCCGCGGCGCGGACCAAGGCGGCCGAGACGGTGCTGCGGGCCATGTCGCTGACCTGCAACTTCGCGAGGCTCGTGCTGCTGGCGGGACACGGCGCAAACGTGGTCAACAACCCCCATGCCAGCGGGCTGCATTGCGGCGCCTGCGGTGGTTATTCCGGCGAGGTCAACGCGCGGCTGCTGGCCGGGCTGCTCAACGATCCGGAGGTGCGCAGGGGCCTGGTTCCGCACGGGATCGAGATTCCGGCGGACACCTTGTTCCTGGGCGCATTGCACGACACGACGACGGATGCGGTCACGGTCTATTCCGACGACGGCGTTTCCGCGGTGCATGAGCCTGACCTGACCGCCGCAAAGGCCTGGCTGTCGGCCGCCGGCAAGATCGCGCGGGGCGAGCGCGCTTTGCGTCTGCCGCGTGGGGCAGGAGAAGGCAGCCTCGCCAGGCGCAGCCGCGACTGGGCCGAGGTGCGCCCGGAGTGGGCGCTGGCTGGGTGCAAGGCGTTCATCGCCGCACCTCGCCGGCGCACGGCGGGCAAGACGCTCGAAGGGCGTGCCTTCCTTCATGACTATGACTGGAAGGCCGACAAGGGCTTCGGCGTGCTGGAGCTGATCCTGACCGCGCCCGTTGTCGTGGCGAGTTGGATCAGCCTGCAATATTACGGATCGACCGTGGCGCCGAAGGTCTTCGGCGGCGGCGACAAACTTCTGCACAACGTCACAGGCGGCATGGGCGTCGTCGAGGGCAATGGCGGCCTGTTGCGCGCAGGTCTGCCGTGGCAATCGGTTCATGACGGCGAACACTATGTCCACGAGCCGCTGCGTCTTTCCGTCTGCATCGAAGCGCCGCGCGAAGCAATGACCGCAATCCTCAAGCGGCATGAGGGCGTTCGCGCGCTGTTCGACAATCGTTGGCTGCACCTGTTCGCTCTCGATGAGACCGGTCGGATGGCGTGGCGATACGCGGGCGACCTTCAGTGGACTGCGATGCTCATCGCGGCCGACCGGGGCGCGCCACTGAAGATGGCGGTTTGACAAATGTCTCACAGCTCCCGGCCGCGAACTTGTCTTATTGATTGATCGGGCGCGCCTGGAACCGAGTGGGCCTGACACCAGCCAACGCCATGCGGCTTGATTGATCGAGGACAAGGTCAGAGGCATGAAGCCGTGCAACGTGATGGTTGAGGCAACAGCGACTGGTACGATGGACGTCGCCGCGATCACTCCGGCCGCGTCGATGCAAAGCGAACGGGAACCCATGGCTTCTGGAATAAGCGGTGGTCGCGGGGTGCAAAATCCCCAGGCGGCCGCCGCCGCGGTTTGATCGGCACATCAAGGAGAGAGTAGAGTGGCGAAAATCGAAGACCTGGAGTTGGAAGCCCATCGTGGGCAGATTACCGCCGATGTCAGGAGTCTGATCGAGAAGTATCGCGCGATATTCGATTGGGATGTGCCAGACATCGACCAGGCGGCAGCCGACAGGCTTATCCTGATCGAGGTGCGTAAGGCTTTGAACGAGATCGAGCAAAAGCTATTGGACTGAATATTAAGAGTGTGGTGAACGATTTGGAACTGAACGCAGACTTGTCGCGGCGCGCCGCCGTTCACACGGCAGACCTGCCATGGACGCCATCGCCCATCGCCGGGGTGGATCGCCGTATGCTGGACCGGATCGGGGCGGAGGTCGCCCGTGCCACGACGATCGTGCGGTACGCCCCGGACTCGCGCTTCTCCGCCCATATCCATGACGGCGGAGAGGAATTTCTGGTGCTGGACGGGGTGTTCTCCGACGAACACGGTGACTATCCGGCGGGGTCGTATATCCGCAACCCGCCGACATCCCGGCACACGCCCGGGTCTGGCCCTGGCTGTACGATTTTCGTCAAGCTGTGGCAGTTCGACCCGGCCGACCGCACGCCGGTGCGGCTCGCGACCGCCGGCCGGGCTTTCGCTGCCGCGCCCGACCGGCCGGGGGTTGCGGTATTGCCGTTGTACCGAGACAGCGTCGAGGACGTGCGGCTGGAGCGCTGGGACGCCGGCGCGCGCGTCGCCCTGCCGTTGCC
>DAIEHR010000351.1 GCA_027353465.1 Acetobacteraceae bacterium
TGAACAGGCACGCCATGACGAAGCTGCGGATGATCGGGACATGCATCCCGGTCAGCACCATATACGCCCCGCCCGCCGCCAAAGCGCACAGCGCCGACAGCTTCTTCGCCGGCCAGAACAGGCTGGCATGCTCGTTCAACGTAAACCCGAACCGCGCCACCGCCAGCGCGAAACCCATGACGATGCCGATATGCAATCCCGCCACCGCCAGCAGATGCGCCAGCCCCGAGTCCCGAAAGGCCGCATGATCCGCCTCCGGGATCGCCATCGAGGCCCCCGTCAGCAAGGTCACCGACACCGCCCCGGCAGCCCCCGGAATCACCGCGATCACGCGGCCCGCGATCGTCTCCCGCAGCCACTGAACGAACCGCATCGGCCCCAACGGGACCGCTCGGTTTGTCCTCTCCACCGCCCCCAGCGCGTAACCCGACGCCCCCAGCCCGGAATAGAACGCGTCGCGCTGCAAGTCCCACGCACCCGGATAAGACGGCATCGCCGGCGGACGCACCAACGCGCGAACCCGGATCCTGTCTCCGGCGGCAAGGTCCTGTCCGTCCTTACGCCGCAACCGCAATCGCACCGCCCGGGACAACGCCACCTCATCGACCGCGACCGACTGGACCACCACCCGACGCCCCTGCGGCAACGCCTCAACCGCCCGAATGGTCCCGGTCACAAAGCTCGCATGCGTCGGCAGATCGGTCAGAATCGGTGGCGCACGGGCAGTGGCGAACTGGGCGGAGGCAAAACCCAGCGCCAATGCCGCCACCGGAGCCGCCACCCAGCGCATCCAAGGCAGCGCCACCGCCAGCAAGATCGCCGGCACCGCGACCGCCGCACCCTCCCAGCCCGCCGGCTCGAAACGCAGCGCGTAGTAGGACAGCACGCCGGCCCCCATGAACACGGGCAGCCACAGCGCCAGGCGCTCCCGCTCCGTGTTCAGCCAGGATTCCCATGCAGCCAACCAGCTCATGCGGGGCAGATTAGCCCGGCAATCCTCTACAAAGTATGAACGGGCGTGCTAGACCGCGCGCATGACCGTTCGTACCCGCTTCGCACCCAGCCCCACCGGCCCGCTCCATATCGGGGGCGTCCGCACCGCTTTGTTCAATTACCTCTACAGCCGCCATTGCGGCGGCGTCTTCCTGCTGCGGATCGAGGATACCGACCGCGAACGCAGCACCGACGAAGCCACCAAAGGCATCATCGACAGCCTGGACTGGCTGGGCCTGCATCGCGACGAACCAACCGTGTTCCAGTCCCAAAGGCTGGACCGTCATGCCGAAATCGCCCGCCAATTGCTGGCCGCGGGCAAGGCATACAACTGCTACTGCACGCCTGCCGAACTCGCCGCCGAACGGGCCAAGGCAACCGAGGAAAAGCGCGTCTGGCGCTACGACGGCCGCTGGCGCGACCGCGACCCGTCAGAGGCACCCGCCGGTGTGGCGCCCGTCATCCGGCTGAAAAGCGATCGGGACGGCGAAACGGTGCTGGAGGATCTGGTCCAGGGCACCGTCCGGGTCGCCAACGCCGAACTGGATGACATGATCATCCTGCGGTCGGACGGTTCGCCGATGTACAATCACTCGGTGGTGGTGGACGACCACGACATGGCGATCACCCATGTGATCCGCGGCGACGATCACCTGACCAACACGTTCCGCCAGATCCAGGTGTATCGCGCGATGGGGTGGGAATTGCCCCGCTTCGCCCATATCCCGCTGATCCACGGCGAAGACGGCAAGAAACTGTCCAAACGCCACGGCGCACAGTTCGCGCTGGAGTTCAAGGAACAAGGCTTCCTGCCCGACGCGCTGTGCAACTACCTGATGCGCCTGGGTTGGTCGCACGGCGATCTGGAGATTGTCGGACGCGAGGAAGCCATCCGGCTGTTCGACATCATCGACGTCAACCGCGGCGCCGCCAGGATGGACTACAACAAGCTGACCAACCTGAACGGCGTCTATCTCCGTCAGGCCGACGACGACACGCTGACGCATGAGGTGCTGGCAAGGCTGGCGCATCAGCCCAATCTATCGGTTGGTGCCCACACCGCCGTTCGCGTGCGGTCCCTGATGCCGGCGCTGAAGGAGCGGGCGAAAACACTGGTCGATCTGGCGAACTCCGCCGTCTTCCTTGCCCGCGTGGTGCCGCTGCCGATGGAACCGAAAGCCGCCGCGGCCCTGACCGCCGAAGCCAGACTGATGCTGCGGGAGGTCGGCATCGCGCTGGCAGCGACAGACTTCTCGGTCGCCGGCATCGACGCCGCGCTGCGGAACTTCGCCGAACGCAGCGGCCTGAAACTGGGTCAGGTCGCCCAACCATTGCGCGCGGCCCTGACCGGCAGCACCGTCAGCCCCGGCATCGACGCCACGCTGGCGGCGCTGGGACGCGACGAGGCCCTCGCCCGTATCGTTGCGGCTTCGACATAGGCCGAGGCGACGGTCACCCGATTTGATTTCACTATATTTCGCTCGCAGATGGACCCGGTGGGCGATTATTCAGCCGGCCATGAGCATCAACACACCGACTCTGGCCCGAACCCTGCTCCCGGTTGCCGTGGGCGCCGGGTGCATGATCGTATTGCTCTGCATCGTCAACGGAATCGCCGCTACAACCAAAACCGCCCCTGCCTCGGGCGATATCGTCTCCTTCCAGCCAGCATCCGTCATCACCGCGGGGGGTGACGTTCGGCTCGCGGTCCGGCGCGCCAGCGATCAACAGGATTGCGTCCTGGATCTGGGCACAATGCGCCAAACCGGCGGCAGCCTGGTGGTGGAAAGCGAGGTCGGCCGGGTCGCCAACACGTTCCAGGTGCACTGGGCGGGCGAACGCACGGCAACCGACGCAGACGACTGCGGCGGCAATGCAACCCTGATCCTTCGCGCACACGATCTGGATATGCTGGCCCTGTCGGCTGGCGGCTATGGCGTCGCCGAAAAGCAGTTGCCCATCTCCGCTAGTAACTTCAATAAATAGCACAAACGAGGGCTCTATTCTCACAGGAAACGTCGATTTCCCCTGGAAATCACCCTTTGAGCCCCGACAATCTTGAATCGAACCTGAATATACATTGTATAGTCGCAATGATGTGTTAAACCATCGCCTTGTGGCGACCGAAGATGGCGGTTTCTGCGTCCTAAGCGTATTGCTGATTAAAGGGCTCAGGCCCACCAATTGGGTGAAATATGGCTCGTCGTGAATAGAGAAGTCTCGCTTTACCTCGATCTCATCAGATTTGGGGCGGCTCTGGTGGTATTCGGCTGCCACCTTGGGGATTGGTCATTTGGCGGATTTCTTTGGAGACTTGTACCTTATGGGTCGCCGGC
>DAIEHR010000250.1 GCA_027353465.1 Acetobacteraceae bacterium
TGCGCCGATTGGGTGGTCGATGACCTGCCGGCGACGCTGCGCACCAAACACGGCCCGATGCTGACGATGCCCTACAGCGTGGAGCTCAACGACATCCCGATGATGATGGTCCAGCATCATCGGGCCGAGGAACTGTTCGACCGCACCGTCGCCCAGTTCGAACGGCTCTATGAGGAAGCCGCCGATCAGGGCGCGAAGGTCATGGGTCTGGCGGTGCATCCGTATATCAGCGGCGTGCCGCATCGGATCGCCTGGTTCGAACGTGCGTTGAGCCACATGGCCAGCCGTCCCGGCACACTGTTCTGGCAGGGGCGTCAGATCATGGATTGGTATAGAAAGGCCGCCGCATGAACCCGCTGACCGTCTGGGGCACGCTGAGTCAGGCCCAACGCGACGCGGCCTACAACAACTCCGCCCACGTCGCCGAAAGCCCGGTGCTGAATGCGGCCCGGGAGGTTGCATCGTCGGTGTTCCGCACCACCAATCCGCTGCACCTGGACCTGCGCTACGGCAAGCGGGAGCGCAACACCTGGGACCTGTTCCCGCAACCCAACCCAGACGCGCCCTGCATCGTGTTCATTCACGGCGGCTACTGGCAGCGCAACAGCAAGGAGCAGTTCGCCAACCTGATCGCCGGCCCCTATGCGCGCGGCTGGTCGGCCGGGCTAATGGGGTACACGCTGGCACCGGATGCCTCGTTGACCGAGATCGTTGCCGAAATCAACGCATCGCTGGACTGGCTCGCGGCCCACGGACCAGCGCACGGTATCGGCGGTCCGGTGGTGCTGTCCGGCTGGTCGGCCGGGGGCCACCTGACGGCAATGTGCCTGGATCATCTGTTGGTCAAGGCCGGGCTGGCGATATCTGGCGTTTTTGAACTCGGGCCGGTTCGCGATACCTATCTGAACGAAAAGCTGCGTCTGACCGAGGAGGAGATCGTTGGCCTATCGCCGATGCGTCTTCCGCCGGTCAACAAGCCACTGGCGCTTGCCTATGGCACCGCCGAGCTGCCGCCGTTGCAGTCCGACAGCCGCGATTTGCATGCCATCCGCGCCGCGGCCCACATGCCGGGCGCGTTGATCCCGGTGCCGGCTGCCAATCACTTCACCATCGTGCATGAACTGCGCGACGCGGAGGGCATCCTGACCCGCCACCTGCCGCTGCTGCTGCCGGAGAGGTAACGGTTCAGCCGCGCTTTCGCCATGCCAGCAGGTGGTCGGCGGCGCGCTCCAGGTCGAACGCTGGCCGGTACGAGGTATCCGAGACGATGCGGTCGATTGCCATCGCTCCGCGGTCATACCCCGTGTGGCTATCGACGTTCCATGTCTCACCCTCGGCCGCCCTGCGCCAGCGAAAGCCCGGTAGCCGGGACTGCAACACCCGGCACCAGTCCTCCACCGTCGTGGCGCGGCCGGATGCCAGGTTGTAAAGAGTTCTTGGAGTCGATGGCATATCGGCCAGCGCTACCAACCCAGCAGCGATATCGCGGGAGAGGGTGTAATCCCCTCGCCAGGGCGGCCCCAGCACGGCCTCGGCGCCGGCATCGGCCAGATCCAGCGTTTGCAGCATTGGCGACAGCGTGTCGCGCACGCCGGTCGCATATTCCCAGGGTCCATATACCACGCCCAACCGAACCGCGGTGAGGGAGACGCCTTGGGTTTCGCCGATTCGCGGCAGGATGGCCTCGGCGGCGAACTTGGTCAGTCCATACAGATTGACGGGCGCCGGGCGCAGCGCATCCTCATCCATCACATCGACGCCGGCCGCCGAGGTGCCATAAACCGCGCCGGAGCTCGGATAGACGAACCTCTTGATGCCATGGCGTGCCGCGGCGAGCAGGGTGTTCACCGCACCGTCGATGTTCACGGCGACGATGGTGCTGGGATCGGCAATCTCCCGCCGCGGACCCGCGGTGATCACGGCACAATGGATCACCGCCTCGATGGGGCGGCTCATCAGTGCCCGAACCAGATCCGCGTCCGACATGATGGAGCCATCGATCATCGTCAAATGCCCGGGCAAGGCGGCGAAGTCGCGGGCCGCGCGTTCGGGCAGCCGGATGCGGTCGAGCCCGACAACGTCGCGCCCTGCGCCCAGCAGGTGTTCAAGGACATTCAATGCCACGAACCCGGCCGCGCCGGTCACCAGAATTGCCATGCAACCGATTAAATCGCCGGGAGATTGACCGCGCAAGCCCGCCTGTCTATTGCCCTGTCATGACAAGCAGGGCGCCAAACGCGCCATGAGAGGAAATGTCTGATGGATCCAATAGAAAAGCGCACAATCGCGAAAGTGACTAAGCGAATCGTGCCCTTCCTGATGCTGTGCTACTTTGTTGCTTACCTGGACCGCGTCAATGTCGGGTTCGCGGCACTGACCATGAACAAGGCGCTTGGCATCTCCGCCACCGCGTTCGGTTTCGGCGCCGGCATCTTCTTCTTCAGCTACTTCCTGTTCGAGGTGCCGTCGAACCTTGCGCTGGAGCGTTTCGGCGCCCGCAAGTGGATTGCCCGCATCATGATGTCCTGGGGCATCCTGTCCGGCATGATGGCGCTGATCGGCGGCGAAACCGGCTTCTATGTGGTGCGCGTGCTGCTGGGCGTCGCCGAAGCGGGCTTCTTTCCCGGCATCATCTTCTACCTGACCCTGTGGTTCCCCGGCGTCTATCGCGCCCGCATCGTTGGCTGGTTCATGGCGGCGATCCCGCTGTCGTCCGTCCTGGGTGGGCCGGTTTCCGGCTGGATCCTGGGCCTGGATGGCGCAAGCGGCCTGGCCGGCTGGCAGTGGCTGTTCATTCTGGAAGCCGCGCCGGCAATCGTATTGTCGGTGGTTGTCTGGTTCTACCTGACCGACCGCCCGGCTGACGCGAAATGGCTGGAGCCCGAGGAGCGCGCCTGGCTGGACCGCCGTCTGGCCGCGGAGATCAAGCAGAAGGAAGACGTCCACGGGCTGAGCGTGCTGCAAGCCTTGTTCAACCCCCGGATTCTGGCGCTGGCGCTGGTCTATTTCGGCGCGGTGGCCACCAACTACGGCACCGGCTTTTGGCTGCCGCAGATCGTCAAGGGCTTCGGCCTGTCTAACCTGCAAACCGGATTCGTGGCCGCGGCGCCTTACGTGGTCGGCACGATCGGTATGGTCTGGTGGGGGCGCCGGTCCGACGCGAAGATGGAGCGTAAGGGCCACGCAGCGATTGCCTTCGCGATCGCGGCGATCGGTATTGCCGGGTCCACGATGGTGGATTCGCCTTTGCTGAAGATGATCGCCCTGTCGTTCGGCGCGTTCGGCGTGTTCGCGGTGCTGCCGGTGTTCTGGACCTTCCCGACGGCGTTCCTGTCCGGCGCGGCGGCGGCGGCTGGCATCGCGGCTATCAACTCGCTGGGGAATCTGGCCGGGTTCTTCGGTCCGTTCATCATGGGCTGGCTGAAGGATGTGACCGGCAATTTCTCTGCCGGTCTTTTGGCGATCGCCGCCTGCGCGGTGATGGGTATGGTGATCGTGCTGATCCTGCCGCATGACACGGCCTTGGAAAAGGCGCCAAAGGCAACGCGCGGCGCGGGCTAAACCAAGCCGGGGCCGGGCAGTTCCCCTGTCCGGCCCGCGGTCGCCGAGGTTGGGTGGCCGGCCAGTCCGGCCATCATCGCCCCGGCAACATCGGCACCATTGTCGTCAATGAAGAGAGCGGCATCCTGTGGCGCACCCAGGCGCCGGAGACGGCGCTGAGGCGCCTGTGGATCAGGCGTCAACGCCTCGAAGGCAAGCAAGCCACCCGTTCTCTCGCAGCGCTCCGAGCGGTTTAAGTCTTACGGGGATTTGTAGCCGTTGCCACGCCTGCCCACGCGGCGTTTGACGGAGCGGCGCGATCATGCAACTCGGTGCCTCCGACGATTGAAGGTCCCCTCCAACGAGACTTCAGCCCTGAAAGGCGACCAGTTCCCCGTTCCGTTGTTCGGTCGGCAGGCAAAGTGCTGCCAGGACAGGCGCGACAATGACCGGCTGGGGCAAGGATGATCGGTCCTCTCCTGGAAACGCATTGGCGCGCATGCGGGTCGCAACGGGGCCTGGATCATAGAGGTTGACGCGAACATTGGTGGTAGCGACTTCCTGCGCCCAAGTCAGCACCAGATGCTCCATGCCGGCCTTGGTCGCGCCAATCGCGCCCCAATACCCCCTGGGCTCGCGCGCTCGGCTTTCGGTGACGAATACCGCTCGCCCCGCCGGAGCCTGGCGCAGTAGCGGATCGCAGGTGCGGATCAGACGCCAGGTCGCCGCGAGGTTCACCCCCACGACGTCCGCCCAGTCGTCAGGTAGGATGTGGGACACAGGTGTCAGGCGTCCCATCGCGCCCGCATTGTGAACCAGAATATCCAGGCGGCCGAAGCGCTGGTACAGCGTCGGACCGATGGCATCGATCTGCCCGCCTTCCCGCAGGTCCAACGGCAGGATCGTCGCTTCGCCGCCAAGCGCGCGGATAGCGTCGTCGGTTTCTTCCAGGCCGCCCTGTGTGCGGGCGGTAACGACCACACGTGCGCCGAGGCGGGCAAGTTCGATCGCGGCGGCGGCACCAATGCCGCGGCTGGCGCCGGTTACCAGCGCGATCGCGCCGTCCAGTGGGTTGGTCATGCGAGCGTCCAGGTAGGGTTCAGTGGTGCGCGGCGAGAAGGGTCAGCTGCCGATCGGTGCTGTCTTGCTGATCGGGCAGCGAAATCGGATAATCCCCGGTAAAGCAGGCATCGCAGTAGTAAGGGCCGGCCGGATCGCGACCTTCTTTACCTAACGCGCGATACAGGCCGTCGATGGAGATAAAGGCTAGGCTGTCGGCGCCGATCAATTCCGCCATTTCCTCCACTGTGTGGTTCGCGGCGAGCAGCTTGCCGCGCTCTGGCGTGTCTATGCCATAGAAGCAGGAATGGGTCGTGGGCGGCGAGGATATCCGCATATGCACCTCTTTCGCCCCAGCCGCGCGGACCATCTCGACAATCTTGCGGCTGGTGGTGCCGCGCACGATCGAATCGTCCACCAGGATGACGCGTTTGCCCTCTAGCACCGGGCGATTGGCGGAGTGCTTTAGCTTCACGCCCAAATGGCGAATGTGGTCCGTGGGTTCGATGAAGGTGCGGCCGACATAGTGGTTGCGGATGATTCCAAGCTCGAACGGGATGCCGCTTTGCTTGGAGTAGCCCATCGCGGCTGGGACACCCGAATCGGGGACAGGGACGATGACGTCGGCCGGAACATCGGCCTCGCGCGCCAGTTCGGCACCGATGCGCTTGCGGGCGTCATAGACCGGCATGCCCTCCATGACGGAGTCGGGGCGGGCGAAATAGATGTATTCGAACACGCAGAAGCGTTCTTTCTGCTTGTTGAACGGCTTGATGCTGTGAACGCCCTGATCGTTGATGACCACGATCTCCCCGGGTTCCACATCGCGGATGAAGTCGGCGCCGACGATGTCCAGCGCGCAGGTTTCGCTGGCCAGCACCCAGCCGCCGGTCCCTTCGGAGCCGATGCGGCCGAGGATCAGCGGACGCACGCCCAGCGGATCGCGGACCCCCATCAGCGCCTCGTTCGACAGGGCCACTAGAGAGTAGGCGCCGACCACCTGTTTCAGCGCATCGATCAGCCGGTCCACGACGGTGGAATACAGGCTGATGGCGATCAGGTGGACGAACACCTCCGAATCCGTGGTGGACTGGAACAGGCAGCCGCGGCGCACCAGCGCTCGGTGCAGGATATGGGCGTTGGTCAGGTTGCCGTTATGAGCGACGGCGAAGCCGCCAAACTCAAAATCCGCATACAATGGCTGGACGTTGCGCAGGACCGTGTCGCCGGTGGTGGCATAGCGGTTATGGCCGATGGCGATGCGGCCGGGCAGCTTCTCGATCACGCGGGCGTCGCCGAAATTGTCGCCGACCAGCCCCATGCCGCGATGGGAGTGGAAGCGGGCGCCGTCGAAACTGGTGATGCCGGTCGCTTCCTGGCCGCGGTGCTGCAGCGCGTGCAGCCCAAGTGCGGTTACCGCGGCGGCATCGGGCACATTCCAGATGCCGAATACACCGCATTCCTCGTGCAGCGTGTCGTCATCGGTTTCCCGGCTGGTGACGGCCATGTGCGACAGCTCCTATTCGCGTTCGGGTTGCTTGCCGGTCGCGCGTCCTTGCGGATTGGCGTGCAGCAAGGCTTCGGCGGTGGCATCCCGGCCCGCCGGCGGCGGATCGAGCGTGTGAGGTCGGTACGGATCGGGTAACTGGTCGCGCACCCATTTTGCGGCTTCGTAGGTCGGCGTCAGCGTGCGGGCATTCAACACCGCGTCGGGCCATCGGTCGATCGGGAAAACCATCTGCCCAAGGATATAGGCAACGATGATCACGGCTGCACCCCGGGCCAAACCGAATACCAGCCCCAATGTTCGATCAACGCCGCCGAGAACGGAGCCGCGGACAAATCCGCCGATCATCTTGGCGACCAGCATCAGGACAATCAGAGACACCAGGAACACCACGATGAAGCTGACTGGATCGACCCATTCGGGCGTGGCGAACCAGGTGCGCACGACGCCGCGCATCGTCGGCAAGCCGAAAAACGCCAGCGCAACGGAGCCGACCCAGGCGCCAATGCCCAAGACCTCACGCACGAGTCCGCGCCCGAAGGCCAGCAGCCCCGAGACCAACAGAAACCCGAAGACCACGAGGTCAACCCACGTCATGTCACCGCCATCGGAAAGATAGGCGAGTTATCGTCTCCCTGGCGCCCATAGCCAAGCGGATCATGCGCTGTTTGACAGGGATTCGGACATTGGGGGCGACGTGGACGCAGGGTGTGGCCGATTTCCACTAGTGGACGGGCTCGTCGCTTGTCAGGTCTTCGCCTTCTCGGGCGCAAACCGAGCCACGAGATCGGCGATGTGACCGATTTCCTCCATCCGCAGGCCGTCCGGCGCCGCGAGCTTCCGGTTACCGTGCGCCACGCGGCGCGGCAGTGTCGCGGCATCGAATCCCAGCTTTGCCGCTTCTTTCAGCCGCAGTTCGGCCTGTGCCACCTGACGCACCTCCCCTGACAGCCCGACCTCTCCGAAAAACACCATGCCGGGGCTTGTCGGTGCCTCGAACGCGGCGGAGGCGATCGCGGCGGCCACGGCCAGATCGGCGGCCGGTTCGCTGACCCGCAATCCGCCGGCGAAGTTCAGATATACGTCGGTCTGGTTCAGGCGTACCCCGGCGCGGGTTTCCAGCACCGCCAGC
>DAIEHR010000406.1 GCA_027353465.1 Acetobacteraceae bacterium
CACCCAGGGGATACCCATCGCGCCCTGCGGCGCAATCGCGTTCGGTCCGCCGCCGTTCAACGTGCCCATACCCGCATCCCAGCACTGCGAGGTAAAGATACACGGATCCATCAAACCGATAACGCCTTCGCCGCCGCCCAAGCGAACGACGCCAACCTTATCGGAGGCGAGGTAAACGAATTCCTTACGGACGAAAATAGTCTGGCCCGAGGTGTTCTGGCTGCCGCTGGCATTGCTGCCACCTTGGTTCACCCCATTGTTGTAGTTAGTGCTGCCATAGAAATTTTGCCACGCTTCGACCGCCGCACCGTAACGCAGGCCGGTCGCCGTTACGCCGTCAGCGCCCCAATACAGACGAATGTCGGAAGCGACGCCGGCCGGGTTCAGCTTATAGCCGTTCGGCGTGCCGTTCGCGTTCGTGCCCCTGTCGGCCGTCGTCCAGTTCGCGCCGTAGTCGGCTTCGACGCGGACGTTCATGTGGATCACGAGGGTGCCGGGGGTGGGCACGGCATAGGTGTTCGGCGCACGAATCGTGCTCAGCGGGCCAGCGGCCGCGCTGCCAGTCGGGGTGTTCGCGATGCCCCAGGCGTTGTTGTTGTTGCTTGTGTTGCCCGCACCACCTGTCGGGGCCACATACTGACCCTGCATCGGGTTGGTCGTCATTTGGGCATTCGCCAGTGAGGCGGTGCCTCCGAGAATGGCCGCCCCGGCCAATAGCACTTTACGCATCTGCATCTCCTGATGGCCCGCGATCGGAGCCGTGTAAATACGATTGACAGTTTCGCGGGAAACAACAGTGCGCCTCCCCCCGCTGATCGCCATTGGGTTATAGAGAGATGGACCTTAGGTGAAAGCGAGGAAATGATTTGCCGACCCTATTGAAGATATCCGTTGCCGAATGATCACGGATTATGAAGGTAATATTTCTATTTATAAGGAGAATTTTAATCTTTGGCTGTATGTTTTTATTAGGTGACGTATTTATCGTCAGGTTTGGTTAAGCTCGACCGCTCTCCACTAACAACGTCGGTCGGTTTAATGTCACCGTAACCACACGGAGGTCGAGGGGCCGTTACCAACGGATGCCACGGCGGTAACCAATGAGCCCCGCATTTAAGGCTGCCTCCGCGCGCGACACCCTCGTCAGACGCAACCCTCGATCTGAACGGAGACCGCATTTAACAGCGCCTTTAGCCCACACTCGACCAACTTTAATTGCATTTTTTGGCCGTCCGACAGTACCATGGTAATGATAACAGAAGACATCTACACGGTGTTCTGTCGCGGTGACTGACACTGAAAGAAGTGATGTCACAGTTGTCAATAAAGGGAGCTATGTCGATGAGAAAGACTATAGCAATACTGACAATTCTCGGCGGGATAACAGCCACGGCCGCGTTCGCCGCCTCCCCAACGCCAACAACAAGTATGCAGGCTCCAGCTTCGCTGCAGCACAAAACCCCAGACCCGACAGACCCAACTGTTCCAGGTGCGACCGGGCGAACGATCGTGATCGGCGATCCCAGCACGATCGCGGGCGACGAAGCGGCCACTCACATCCAGCAAATGGGTGACTACTCCGGCGGCGGCGGCTGATCTCCGCGTCCAGGGGCGAAGCGGCGGCCGTCGGTCGCCGTTTCGTCGCTGTGCCCCGCCCTGTCGTGACAGCATGAGCGAACATACGTCCACGGCCCCGCAACGCAAGGCGGGATGCCCTGCTCACCTGGAAAATACCCATCATGGATTCCGTACCTATATATAGGCGGTTTCCCAGTGCGCCGGCCCATTGACCCAGTTTGTGGCGGCGACTTAGGGTCCAGGACATCCCATCCTCCCCTCCTGGTGGTCATCAAGCCGCTTTACGCGCGGAGTCCTGATCGCGGCGAATATAAAATCTTCTTTAATTTTCAGAGATTGTCCTTTAGTGGTCCGCCCATCCGTGGATCGCTTATTAAAGGTGGTGCGGGAGAACACGTTAAAAGTTGTCAATCAGCCGTTGAAGGGCGTGCGGCACATGGCAGATCGCGAAAAAAGGGCAAATGCTATGAAACCCGATAGCCATCCCGATATGATCATTCCAGAATTTCATACGCCGGATCGGCATGCCGACTACGACGCGGTACTCCGACCGCCCGCGCTGGGCCGGGGACGCATACTCGTCATCGAAGACGATCATGAAATGGCCGACGAAGTCGTGGCCGAATTAACCGGCCGCTCTTACGAGGTAACTCATATTGATTCCGGCCTGAAGGGCTTGGAAGAGGCCCGCAGCGGAAAATACGACCTGCTGATCGTCGATCTGCTGCTGCCTGAATGCGATGGGCTGTCGATCATTCGCACACTGCGCCGCGACGGCTTCCGCGTTCCGGTCATCGTGGTCAGCGCACTCGTCGCGGTCGGCGATCGCGTCCGCGGCCTGAAAAGCGGCGGAGACGACTACCTCACCAAACCATTTGCCCTTTCGGAACTCTCCGCTCGGGTCGAAGCCGTTCTGCGCCGGCCAATGGAAACACGGGCAACCGTCCTGCGCGTCGGGCCGCTGGAACTCGATCTGATCGAACGCACCGCGCGCCGCGATTCGCGCTCAATCAAACTGTCCAAAAGCGAATTTAAGCTGTTGGAATACTTCATGCGACGCCCCGACCGGGTTGTCACCCGCCAGATGCTGCTAGAAGATGTGTGGGACTATACTACCCTTCCACAGACAAACTTGGTTGATGTTCATATCGGACAGTTGCGCCGCAAGATAGACAGCCCCGGCGCTGGGCCCATGTTGCTCAGCATCCGGGGGGTTGGATTCATTCTCCGGGCACCAATTTAGCGCCGGAGGTCGCTGAAACCAGGCTACAGCACCGCCTCCGCCACCACGCGCAGGACCTCGATGCTGGAACCCTTCAGCACCATCGTCCCGACATGGCCTGCCTTGGCCACATCCTTCCAGGCTTCCAGCCGGTCGCGGATCCGCTCCGCCGGGCCGCACAAAGAAATCGCGTCGATCAGCGCATCGGGCACCGCCGCCGCCGCGTCGGTCTTCTTGCCGTCCAGATACAGGTCCTGAATGGTCTTTGCCTCGCCCTCGAACCCCATCTTCGCGACCATGTCATTGTAAAAATTCTTGGCCCTCGCACCCATGCCGCCGATGTAAAGCGCCAGTTCCGGACGGATCGCATCCCGGCAAGCCGCCACATCCGGCCCCATCTGCGCCCGAACGAACGGGGCGGTATCAAAGCCCGCCATCGTCTTGCCGATTTTCTTACGGCCCTCCAGCGTCGGCCCTGTCACTACGTCCGGCGCATCGGGGGAGAAGAAGATCGGCAGGTTTCCGTCCGCCACCTCGCCCGCCATCCGCAACCCGGCCGGCGTGATGGACGCGGTGAAGAACGGCACATTCGGATCGCCATGGGCGATGCTGCGCAACGGCCGCCCTAGCCCGGTCGCGTCCGGCCCGTCATAGGGGATGGAATACTGGTCGCCACGAAACTCCAGCGGCTTTTCCCGAGCGAGAACCTGTTTAATGATGGCGATGTATTCCTTGGTGCGCTGCATCGGCTTGCCGAACTTCACGCCATGCCAGCCTTCGACGACCTGAGGGCCGGACGGGCCGATGCCGCAGATAAACCGATTGCCCGACAGCGCCTGCAACGACAGCACGGTCATCGCCGCGCACGCCGGGGTGCGCGCCGGCATCTGCATGATGCCAGTCCCGGCCTTGATTTTGGTAGTTCGGGCGAGGATCCAGGCGGCGGGGGAAACCGCATCCGTCGAATACGATTCCCCCGTCCAAACCTGCGAGAACCCCATCTTCTCGGCTTCCAGGATCATATCCATGTCCAGCCGCGGATGCGGGCCGGACATGCCAACCGTAAGACCTAACTGCATGATCAGCGTACCTTTGCCATAACGTCATCGCGGAATTTCCGCATATTCGCCACCGTAGCCGCGGCATCTGCCCCGAACAGGCCGAAATCGAACGCGGTCACGCCCACATCCCGCAGCGCCTTGATGTCGCCCGCGAAATCCGCCGTCCCGCCGGTGAACAGCTTCCGCTCCCCATCTACGGTCCCCTTTGGTTGAGCCTCGGGATTGGACGAAACCCGGTACGCCAGCGCCACCGCCGCCGGATCGCGCCCGGCCTTTTCCGTCAGCCCGCGCAGCTTCGCCGCCCCCGCCTTGAACCGGGTCAGCGTATCCATCGGGAACTGCGGGTTCGTGCCGATCGGATACCACGCATCGCCATATTTCGCCGTCCGCCGCAGCGCCGGCCCGCTCTCCCCGCCGACCCAAATCGGGATAACACCCTGCGGCGGCTTCGGCGGAAACAACACATCCTTGAATTGCACATACTTGCCGTCGAAGTGCGGCGCGTCAGCCGTCCACAGCTCCCGGCATGCCGCCATGAATTCGTCGGTCACCGCGCCGCGTTCGGCAAATGGGGGTGCCCCGATGGCGACGAACTCCTCCTCGCACCATCCCGCGCCGATCCCCAAGGTCAGGCGCCCCTTCGACAGGAAGTCGATCGTGGCCAGTATCTTCGCCGTCAGCACCGCCGGCCGATGCGGCACTACCATCACCGAGGTCACGATCCGCAGCTTCGTCGTCGCCGCCGCGATGAACGTCGCCGCCGTCAACTGCTCCAGCCTCGGCGCCGCGGCACCGGACGGAAACTCTCCTGAGTCGGAATAGGGATAGCGCGAGGCGATGCTGGTCGGGATCATCACATGATCGCTGACCGTGACGTAATCGAAGCCCAGGGCTTCGGCCTCCGTCGCGATCCGCAGCAGACTGTCGGGTTCGATCAACGGCCCACTGGTCGGCGCACTGCAACCGATCTGCATTTGTTCCTCCTGCTTGGATTGTCTTATCGGACCCGATAGCACACGATACCGGCCAAAGAGGCAAACGGAAGAGGGAAGTCCATGGATTTCGGGCTGCACATCGGAACGCGCGGCTGCCTGACGACACGCGACAACATCATGGCCATGGCCTCCGGCGCCGAAGCTGCCGGCTATGCGATCATCGGCGTCGCCGACCACCTGATCGTCCCGATCCAAACCGGCGTGCGCTACCCGTACACTGCCGACGGCATCTGGCCCGGCGCCCCCACCGGCGAGTGCTTCGACGCCATCGCTACCCTGACCTTCCTGGCTGGCTTCACGCGGACGGTTAAACTGCTGACCTCCGTCCTGGTCGTGCCGTATCGCCCCGCCGTGCTGACCGCGAAACTGCTCAGCACGGCCGACAGCCTCTCTGGCGGGCGGATCATCGCCGGCGTCGGCTCTGGCTGGATGAAGGAAGAATTCGACGCCCTTCAAACCCCACCGTTCGAGGTTCGGGGTGCCGTTACCGACGAATACATCCGCGCCTGGAAAGCGCTGTGGACCGAGGACCGCCCGGCGATGAGCGGCACCCATGTCAAGTTCGACAATGTTGTATTCAAGCCAAAGCCCACGTCGAAGCCTCATCCACCGGTCTGGGTCGGCGGTGAAAGCGCCCCTGCCCTGCGCCGGGCGGCGGCGATGGGCGAGGGCTGGTATCCAGTGTCGAACAACGCGCAGATCCTGCTCGACACGCCCGCCAAACTGAAAGAGGGCATCGCCCGCCTGCACCGCGCTGCCGAGAAGATCGGCCGTGACCCGGGCTCGATCGACATCGCCTATGTCTGGTTCAAGCCGCCGCAATGGGCCGCCGTGAAAGACCCTGACGGAAACCGCCAGATGTTCACCGGCAGCCCCGATGATATGCTGGCGGATGCCGCGGCCTTCGCCGCCGTGGGTGTCAAGCACTTGATCCTCTACGCCCAACAGCCCACCATCGAAGCAACACTGGACGTCCAGCAGCGCTTCGCAGAGGACGTAGTACGGAAGACACCATGAACTTCGAAACCACGCCGCTTCCCGAACTGATTATGCTGGCCGCCCAGAAGCGCGATGACGCGTTCGGGCGGACCATCTCCTACTCCCGCAAGGTCTTTATCCCGCTGACGAAGCTGTGCCGTGACGTCTGTCACTACTGCACCTTCGCCGAACGGCCGAAGGCCGGGCACGCGGCCTATCTATCCGCCGCCGAAGTCCTGGAAATCGCCAAGGCCGGCGAGGCGGCCGGCTGCACCGAGGCGCTGTTCACCCTGGGCGACAAACCCGAACTGCGCTATCGCGCCGCCCGCGAGGCGCTGGCCGAACTCGGCCACGAAACAACCATCAGCTACCTGCGCGACATGTGCGCGCTGGTGCTGAAGGAAACCACCCTGATCCCGCATGTGAACCCCGGCGTGATGACGCGCGAGGAAATCGCCGCCCTGCGGGAGGTTTCCGCCAGCCAGGGGATCATGCTGGAATCCACCAGCGAAAACCTGTGTCAGCAAGGCGGCGTTCACTACGGCTCCCCGGACAAAGCGCCGGCCGTTCGGCTTGAAACCATCCGCCTGGCGGGCGAACTCGCGGTCCCGTTCACCACCGGCATTCTGATCGGCATCGGCGAAACCAGGGCGGAGCGGATCGACGCGCTGGAGGCGATCCGCGACCTGCACCTGGAACACGGCCACATCCAGGAAGTGATCGTGCAGAACTTCCGCGCCAAGGCGGACACCAAGCTCGCGGGGGCCGACGAACCCGATCTGCAAGACCTGCTGTGGACCATCGCCGTCGCTCGGTTGGTCCTGCCCGCCGATATCCATGTGCAGGCGCCGCCCAACCTGTCGCCGGGAGTCTATCAGGCGCTGATTGGCGCCGGGATCGACGACTGGGGCGGCGTTTCCCCGGTGACACCGGACCACGTCAACCCCGAAGCCCCGTGGCCGGAACTGGAAGCCTTGGCGCTGCGTACGGCGGAAATGGACAAAATCCTGGTTCCCCGCCTGCCGGTTTATCCAGCCTGGGCCGCTGAACCGGCCAAATGGCTGCACAGCAAGGTCGCCACCCGCGTCATGCGGTTCGCCGACGCCGAGGGTTGGTCCCGCGACGACGACTGGGCGCCCGGCCTGACCTTCGCCCCCAAGCCGAAGCCGGTCCTGCTGGCCAAGGTCGATCCCGCGCTGGAACGGATTATCGACCGAGCCGTGGCGGGCAAGCGGCTGGATGAACCGGAAATCGTGCGCCTATTCGCCGCACGGGACATCGACTACGAGCGTGTCATCACCGTGGCCGATGAGCTGCGCAAGCACGTCAGCGGCGGCACCGTTCGTTACGTCGTCAACCGCAACATCAACTATACGAACATCTGTTACTACCGCTGCAAATTCTGCGCCTTTTCAAAAGGCAAGATGCACGAGAACCTGCGCGGCACGCCGTATGACCTTGACATGAGCGAGATCGTTCGCAGGTCGCAAGAAGCCTGGGATCGCGGCGCCACCGAGGTCTGCCTGCAAGGCGGAATCCACCCGGACTACACCGGCGACACCTATGTCAATATCTGCAAGGCGATCAAAGCCGCCGTTCCGGGGATGCACATCCACGCCTTCTCCCCGCTGGAAGTCACCCAAGGTGCCGCCACGCTCGGTTTGACCCTGACGGAATTCCTGATCCGCCTGAAGGATGCCGGCCTGGGCACCCTGCCCGGCACCGCCGCGGAAATCCTGGACGACGAAATCCGCGCCATCATCTGCCCCGACAAGATCAACACCCAACAATGGATCAACGTTGCCCGCGCCGCCCATGCCTTGGGCCTGCGCACGACGTCCACCATCATGTATGGACACGTCGAATCGCCGCTGAACTGGGCAAGACACTTGCTGGTGCTGCGCGATCTGCAGGCCGAAACCGGCGGCTTTACCGAATTCGTTCCGCTGCCGTTCGTTCACATGGAAGCGCCGATGTACCTGCGCGGCATGGCCCGCAAAGGCCCGACCCTGCGCGAGGCGGTCCTGATGCACGCCGTCGCGCGGTTGGTGCTGAACCCGCTGATTACCAACATCCAGACGTCGTGGGTGAAAATGGGCCCGGCCGGCGCCCAGATGTGCCTGAACGCCGGCGCCAACGACATGGGCGGCACGTTGATGAATGAGAGCATCTCCCGCGCCGCCGGCACCGAACACGGCCAGGAATTCCCCCCCGAGGCCATGGAGCACCTGGTGGGGTCGATCGCCCGCACACCATCCCAGCGCGACACGCTGTACCGGCCCGTCGGCAACGAACGGCGCGTGGTGTCGTTCAACGCCGCGGAACTGGCGCCGGTCGTGCAGACCCCACCGCGAAAGACCGTTGCGGCAGAGTAGCGAAACCGCCGCACTGCTTGATCATCATGGCGGGCCTTCGCGCCATGACGATCTACGCCGGACGTGCCCCGATCGGCGCGGTAATGTCTCCGCGTATCCTGATGGCGTCATGTGCCAGGATCTTGTCGCGCCTGCGCCTATCGACAGGGACGTGGCGGCAATCGCTGCCGCGTCCCCCGGGAACCGCCGCTA
>DAIEHR010000271.1 GCA_027353465.1 Acetobacteraceae bacterium
CCGGCCACCGCGGTCTTCCATATCGATGCGCAGGCGGGCCAGGATGGCGGCGTTCGACAGCCGGCTGATGGTGGCGAAACGCGGGTTCACCTCCAGCCGCTCGAACCGGAACGTCACCGGGCACAGCGGATCGAAACTGGTGGACAAATCGTCCAGCACGACCTGGATCAGCCGCTCCACGAGGGTGCGTTCGATCGTGGTGTATGGCCGGCCTTCGATCCGCATCGCCGCGGTGCCGCGGCGTCCGCCCAGCAGCACATCGACGATCGAATAGATCATCGCCGAATCGATCACCATCAGGCCCTGGTTGTCCCACTCCTCGGCCTTGAACACCGCCAGCATCGCCGGCAGCGGGATGGAGTTCAGATAGTCGCCGAAACGTAACGACAGAATGTTGTCGATGCCGACTTCGACGTTGTCGGAGGTGAAGTTGCGCAGGCTGGTGGACATGATACGCACCAGACGATCGAACACGATCTCCAGCATCGGCAGCCGTTCATAGGACACCAGACCGGAGCTGATGATTTTCTGCATCCCGGTGCGGGCTTCGCCGTTGGCCGGTCCGTTGTCGAAGCCCAGCAGGCTGTCGATTTCGGACTGGTTCAACTCGCGCGCCGCCTGTGCGCTGTCCACGGCGGCTTCGCCCTCGGTCGCGGCACCCCAGGCGGCGGCGAGGTCTTCCTCGGATTGTTCCGGTGTATCGCTCATTGGACCAGCATCTGGGTGAAGAGTACGTCGCTGATTTTCGCCGGTGCCACGGCGGTGTTGGCGCGTGCCAGCAGTTCCTCGCGCAAGCGGTAGGTGCCGGCGGATCCGCGTAGCTCCTCGGGCCGCATTTCGCGCAGATAGGTCTGCATCATGTCCTGCAGGCGGGGCAGAGCGGCCTTCACCTTGTCCACATCGTCCGGCTTGGGGACTTCGACGCGTGCGGCCATTTTGACATAGCTTGGCTTGCGGTTACTGCTGTTCAGGTTGGCGATCATCTCGGGTACGTCCACGTAACTGGGCGGCACGGGCTTGGCCGGTTCGGCGGAGGCTTGTTCTTCTTTTTTGCCCATTCCCAGCAGATGCGGCAGAATTCCCGAGAACCACAGCCCGCCAATGGCGAGCAGCAGAACCACCGGAACGGCGATCAGGATAAGCTTCTTCTTGCCGCCGTTTTTGGCGGAGGCCGTCTCGGTATTGTCGGTCTTGGCGGGCGGGGAAGAACTCATGCCGCGCAGTCTGGCAGGAAAGAGTTAATGAAAGGTTGACGGCCAAGATTGGGCAATTTTTGCCGTGTTTGGCGATCTTGCCGGGTCGCTCGGCGCCGCCGGATGGCTTTGGATGGGCCAAACCGGATGGGTGTCCCAGCCAGGAAAGGCTCAACCAATCGGGGCCTTTCAAGGTCTTGGCCATCACGGGGCGAACCCTGGCACGGGCCTTGCTGACATCGCTCCGGGACCTCCTGGAGCTGCCCATATGGATATTACGACTTCGCTTGCCGCATCCCGATTGCTGGCCCAGCAGCGGGCCTTGGATATCACGGCGAACAACATCGCCAATGCCAATACGCCCGGTTTCAGAACCGAGCGGGTGGTGTTCAGCGACTTTGTCGATCGCCAGACGCAGACGGCGTCGGTGCCGGGGGTCAAGGGCATCGTTTACACCCAGGATCGGGCAACGTACCGGGAAGCGCAGGCAGGCGCCATCACGCACACTGGCAACCCGTTCGATCTTGCGCTTAGCGGCGATGGTTATTTCACCGTCGCCACCAAGAACGGGCCGCGGTTGACTCGTGACGGCCGGTTTGGTCCGAGGCCCGACGGCACCCTGGCCAATGGCAGCGGCGACGCGGTTCTGGACGTGAATGGAAAGCCGATCAGGATTCCGCAGACCGATACCAATGTAACTATCGCCGGCGATGGCGCGGTGACCACGGAAAGCGGCCAGATCGGCAAAATCGGCGTGGTTCAGCCCGCCGATCCGATGAAATTGCGGGCCGAGGGCGCCACCAATTTCATATCGGACGCACCCACGGCCCAGGTCGCGTCACCCGGCATCGTTCAGGGGGCTGTCGAGGAATCCAACGTCCAGCCAGTGCTGGAAGTGACCCGAATGATGGACAACGAACGACAGTTCCAGTTCGTCACTCAGCTTGTCCAGGCCGAAGGCGACCGCCAGCAAAGCTCCATCGACAAGTTGCTGCCGCCCGGGTCGGGCGCATAACCACCTAGGAGACCAATCATGCGATCGCTTGATATCGCCGGCACAGGGATGCTGGCGCAGCAGACCAATGTCGAAGTCATTTCCAACAACATGGCGAACATGACGACGACCGGCTACAAGCGAAGGCGGGCTGAATTCCAGGATCTGATGTATCAGAACCTGCGCCGGGTCGGTTCTAATAGCTCCGACAGCGGTTCGCTGGTGCCATCGGGCGCGCAGGTCGGCCTGGGTGTGCAAACCGCGGCGATTTACCGGATCAGCGAACAAGGGAATTTGCAGCAGACGTCGAACACGTTGGACCTGGCGATCCAAGGCAACGGCTATTTCCAGGTGACGCTGCCGACCGGTAACACCGCCTATACCCGCGACGGCACGTTCGCGCTGGCGCCGGATGGTACGATCGTTACGGCCGACGGCTATGTTGTGCAGCCGGGAGTGCAAATTCCCACCGGAGCGGCGGGCGTTACCATCAACACATCCGGCCAGGTGCAGGTAACGCTGACCGGCCAGCCGGCGCCCCAGACCATCGGCCAGCTTCAGTTGGCGGTGTTCCCCAACGAGGCCGGCCTGGATGCCCAGGGTGGCAACCTGTTCGTGCAGACCGCCGCATCCGGTGCGCCTGTCACCGGCAACCCCGGCGTCATCGGGTTCGGGTCGGTGGAGCAGGGCTTCATCGAAACATCCAACGTCAATGTGGTTTCAGAGATTACTAATCTCATCACGGCCCAGCGCGCTTATGAAATGAACAGCAAGGTCATCACCGCCAGTAACGAGATGTTCTCCACGCTGACAAATCTGCGGTGATGCCATGCGTGTCCTGGCTTTACTGTTCTTCCTGCTGACCTGCGGCGCCGCCGGTGCCGCGTCCCTGCGGCCGGTGACCACGTTGCACGGCCCTAACGTCTATCTGCGCGATCTGTTCGACGACGCCGGCCCCAACGCGGGCCGTTTGCTGGGACCGGGACCGGAACCGGGTGGACGGATCGTGGTGGAAGCCGCGCAACTGGGGGCGATCGCCCGGCAGTTCGACGTGGGCTGGCGGCCGGCTTCGCCCGCCGACCGGACGGTGCTGGAATGGCCGGGCCGCCCGATGAACAAGGACGATGCCATCGAGGCGGTGCGGCAGGCAATCACCGCGGCCGGCGCGGCGGATGACATCGATATCGAGATGCCCGGCTTTACGCCGCCCATTGTACCGGTGGAGGTAAAAGCGGTCCCGGTCGTGTCGCGGCTCGATTACGACCGCAACACGGGCCGCTTTAATGCCGACCTGACGATCACCGCCGAGAGCATGAACCCGATCGACACGATGATCAGCGGCCAGGCCGTGGAAATGCTGGAAGCCCCGGTCGCGCTGACCCGCCTGCTACCGGAAACCGTGCTGCGGGCCGAGGATGTGCGGATTGCACGGGTTCGTACCGCCTTGTTGCGGAACGATGTCGCCCGGTCGCTGGATCAGGTCATCGGGATGCAGCTACGCCGCCCAGTCGCCGCCGGCCAGCCGCTGAGCCTGACGGACCTGGTTCGTCCGCCCCTGGTGCAACGCGGCGCGACGGTGCGCATCCAGCTATCCGTCGGCGGCCTGTCGGTGACCGGGCAGGCGGTCGCGTTGGACGCCGGGGCCGAGGGCGAGAAAGTCCGCGTGCAGAACCTGACATCCAAGGCATTCCTGTTTGCCGAGGTGACCGGACCCGGTCAGGTGCGGGTGACACCTGACGCGGGCTCCGCGCTGCCCACATTGCCCGCCCGGTACGACAGCCGGAACGACCGATGAGGCGCTTTCGATGAGATATTGGGCCTTATTGCTCCTGCTGCCGCTCCTCGGTTGCGGAGCACTTGCGCGCCTGTCGGAGGTTGGGCGCGACCCGACGATGACGCCCACCGCCGATCCCACCAAGGACCCGAAATGGCGGCCGATCACCATGCCCATGCCGAAGCCGCAACCCTCCCCGAATGAGGCGAATGCATTGTGGCGGTCTGGATCCCGGGCCTTTTTCAAGGATCAGCGCGCTGCCCAGGTTGGCGACATCGTGACGGTGGTGGTGAATATGAACGATGCCGCCAATTTGAAGAATGTTACCACTGCTACGCGCGCCAGCACGGAAATCGGCGGTATCCCGAATTTCTTCGGTCTGGAGGCGGCGCTGCCGAAAGCCGTGAACCCGGCCAGCCTGCTGTCGGCGAACAGTACCAACACCAACCTGGGCACCGGGCAGGTGCAGCGCAACGAGGCCGTGACTCTGCGGCTGGCCGGCGTCGTCACCCAGGTGCTTCCGGACGGTAACCTGGTGGTGGTGGCGTCGCAGGAGTTCATGGTCAACGCCGAATTGCGGCAATTACGGGTGACGGGAGTGATTCGCCCACAGGATATCGCGTCCGACAACACCGTCCTGCACGACCGCATGGCCGAAGCGCGCATTGCCTATGGCGGCAAGGGACAACTGACCGACCTGCAGCGGGAGCGTTGGGGTCAGCAGATGATGGATATCCTCATGCCGTTTTAGGGCCTGACGAGACCTAACCAGCCGGGGCTACGCAGGGATTTCAACCTCGATAACCTCCAGTCGGCGGTCATCGCCTTCCCTTTGGGCGGAGGGCGATATGGTGGCGAGGATCTCGGCGTGCATGTACTCGCCGCGGAACCTTCCCGCCCCGGTATTCCAACCGGGGCGGTAACCGCGGACCTTACTTCGACTCCGGAATGGCCGTCGCCGCGGCGGGCACATTCGCGGCCGGGGGCGCTTTGTGCGGGGCGTGTACCCTGGTGATCTGGCCCCGGATTTCGCCGGCCGGGTTCGCTGCGGTGTGGACGTTCACATACAATTTGGAGGACGCCAGGGCCTTGGCCTGATCGTCGGTCAGGGTGACGGTACCGGTCACCGGGCTGGTGGGGTTCTTGTTGCCCAGCGGTGCAACCACGCCGGCGGACTGCGCCCGAGTCGCGGGGCCGTGGATGTGGGCGGCCGTTGCCGGCCCGCTCAACCTGTCGAACGTCAGGGTGTAGTCCAGAATTTTAGTTTCTGTATCGAAGCGAGCCTCGAACTTGCCCTTGCCCTTGCTGTCGATCTTTGGAATCTCCCGCGCCCCTGACAAGGTGGCGGAGTAGCGAAGTGTGGCGGCCGAGGCAGCTGAGATAAACGTGGCGCTGACGAAGGCGGCGAGCAGAACTCTGCGGAACATCATGATCCCCCAAAAATATAAACAAGACGTTCGGGCAACCGGCCCGAACCGCGGCGGCTTGTCGGCAGCCGTCGCTGGGGCCACGGTATCCCACGGAATGAAGGATTCAGCTATGCCTCTGCCTGTTGGTTCGGAGATCGATGCAACCCCTCGGCCGCTGCCCGCCCGTATCGCGATTCGTGGCCAGTATGCGACGCTGGAGCCGCTGCACAGGCGCCATGCGGCCGAGCTTTGGCAGGCCGCCGCCGGGGCGGATGAAAGCTGGACGTATCTGGGGCAGGGACCGTTCGCCTCCGCTGACGCGATGGCGCGCTACGTCATGGACGCCGCGGCGAAACACGATCCCATGGTCTGGGCGGTGCGGCCTGTCAGCACGGGGGTCGTGTCAGGATGGCTGGCGCTGATGGACATTCAGCCGGCCAACGCGGCGATCGAATTGGGGGGCATTTGGTTCGGCCCGCGTATGCAGCGCACCAGGGCGGCGACCGAGGCGGTTTTTCTGCTGCTAAGGTTGGCGGCCGATGATCTTGGCTACCGGCGGCTGGTATGGAAGTGCAACGCTTTGAACGCGGCATCGAAGCGGGCGGCGGAGCGTTATGGTTTCATGTATGAAGGCCGTCACCGCATGCACATGGTCGTCAAAGGCCGGCAGCGCGATACGGATTGGTACAGCATCGTGGGCGATGAGTGGCCGCGGTGCCGCGACGCGTTGCTGGCATGGCTGGATACGGCCAATTTCGGCAGCGACGGCACGGCCCTCGCCGGGCTGGCAGAACTGCGCGGACGCATCGCATGAGTGGAAGCAGCCTGCTGCCCTGGCGCCGGCCCCGCATCAACGTGATCCAGCTGCACGGCACGATTGCCAGGCGGCCAGGGATGCTGAACGCCGATTCCGCCCGCCCGCTCATTGAAAAGGGATTCGCTGGCAACGGACGCCGGCCGGTCATTCTGGATATCGAAAGTCCCGGCGGGTCTCCGGTTCAGTCCGACCTGATTGCCGGCATGATCCGCGCCGCCGCTGACAGGACCGGCGCGCGCGTGCATGCGGTGATCGGTGAGGTCGGGGCCTCGGGAGGCTATTGGATTGCCTGCGCGGCTGACGAAATCCATGCAAACGCGATGAGTATTGTGGGTTCCATCGGCGTTGTCGGCGGCGGCTTCGGTTTTCCGGCCCTGCTGGAACGGCTGGGTGTCGAACGCCGGGTCTATACCGCGGGCGCCAACAAGGCTCGATTGGACCCGTTCAGCCCGGAAAAGCCAGAGGACGTGGCCTTCGCCCGAGAGTTGATGGACACGCTGCACGACCGTTTCAAGGACTGGGTGCGGTTGCGGCGCGGGCGGCGGCTGACAGCGCCGGACGCGGCGGTGTTCGATGGCGGGTATATGCTCGGCGAGCAGGCACTGGCGCTGGGCCTGATCGACAGCCTGACGACGATCGAGGATCTGGTGCGGGTTCTGGGCGGCGACCGATCGCGGCCCCGTCGCATTGGGCCGAAACGGTCCAGGCTGGCGTTGCGGCTGCCGCGCCTTGCGGTCGATGCCGCGATCGATGCACTGGAAGAACGGGCCTGGAGCATCGGCCCGCGCTGAACCCGCCCCTGTTGTCATTGCGAGGATCGCGGCGGCAGGGCAAGCTAATCCAGATGCCGGCATACGCCGGCCCAGAACAACCGATAGGAAACGAACATGCGCGCAGCCGTATTCCGCCAGGGCTCCATCGTCGTTGATACGCTACCAGACCCGGTTCCCTCGCAAGGTCAGGTGTTGGTCCGCACCCGCGCGTGCGGGATTTGCGGGTCCGATCTGCATGCGGCCAAACACACGCACCAGTTCGTCAACCTGGCCAAGCGCGCGGGCAACCGCTGGGCGATGGACGCCGACCGCGACGTGGTCTTCGGCCATGAATTCTGCTGCGAGGTCGTCGAATACGGTCCGAACACGCCGCATCGGCTGGCACCTGGCACACTGGTATGCTCGATGCCGATGACGCTGGCCGGGGAGACCGTGCAAGGCATCGGCTATTCCAACGACATCGCCGGCGGTTTCGCGCAATACATGCCACTGGCCGATCGCATG